>NZ_KB898767.1:0-369175 GCF_000377885.1 Thioalkalivibrio sp. AKL17 | reverse complement strand
GCCGCCCGCGCCGGCGAACAGGGCCGCGGCTTCGCGGTCGTCGCCACCGAGGTCCGCAACCTCGCCCAGCGCAGCGCCCAGGCCGCCAAGGAGATCAAGTCCCTGATCTCCGACTCGGTCGAAAAGGTCGACGAGGGCACCAAACTGGTCGACGCCTCCGGCAAGGCCCTGGAAGAGATCGTCGACTCGGTCAAGAAGGTCTCCGACATCATCGCCGAGATCGCCGCCGCCTCCGAGCAGCAGTCCACCGGACTCGACGAGATCAACAAGGCCGTCTCCCAGCTCGACGAGGTCACCCAGCAGAACGCCGCCCTGGTCGAGGAGGCCGCCTCCGCCTCCGAGTCCCTCGACGATCAGGCCCGCGAACTGCTCGAGCTGATGGCCTTCTTCAAGGGCTCGCGCAGCGAGGCCCCGGCCGCTCCGGCCGCGGCCACCCGCCCCGCCGGGCGCACCGAGGAAAACCGGGCACAGCGCCCGGCCGCCGCCGGCAGCACTCGTCCCGCCGCGAAGAAGGAAGAGGAGAAGAAGAAGCCGGCCCCGCGCGCCCGGACGCAGCAGAAGTCCGCCACCGCGGACAGCAGCGAAGAATGGGAAGAGTTCTGAGGCGCACCGGAGACCTTTGCTGAATGGGCCGTTTCGAGAGCCTGAGCGACCGCGATTTCCGGCGCGTCGCCCGCCTGATTGGCGAACGCACCGGGATCATGCTCAACGAGAGCAAGCGGGAGCTGGTCTACAGCCGCCTGGCACGGCGGCTGCGGGCGCTGGGCCTGGAACGCTTCGAGCAGTATCTCGACCGGGTCGAGGGTGGCGACGAGGCCGAGCTCGAAGAGTTCATCAATGCCCTCACCACCAACCTCACGGCATTCTTCCGCGAGCCGCATCACTTCGAGATGCTGGAGGGATCGGTGTTGCAGGAGATGCGCCGGGCCAACCCGGACGGGCCGCTGAAGATCTGGTCGGCCGGCTGCTCCACGGGAGAAGAGCCCTGGTCGATCGCGATGACCCTGGCCGACGCGACGGGCTCGACGGATGCGGCGCGCATCCTCGCGACCGACGTGGATTCGCGCGTGGTCGCGCATGCCGATGCCGGGATCTACGACGGCAGTCGCATCACCGGGATCGCGCGCGAACGCCAGCGGCGCTGGCTGCTGCGCGGCAAGGGCGCGCAGGACGGGAAGGTCCGGATCCGTGATGATCTGCGCTCGATGACACGCTTCCAGCAGCTCAACCTGTTCGACGAATGGCCGATCCGCGGTCCGCTGGACGCGATCTTCTGCCGCAACACGCTGATCTATTTCGACAAGCCGACCCAGAAGGAGCTGGTCGAACGGTTTGCGACCATCCTGCGCCCGGGTGGCTACCTGTTCATCGGCCACTCGGAGTCGCTGTACCGGGTGACCGACGCGTTCCGCCTGCTGGAACAGACGCTGTACCGGAGGGTTTCGCCATGAGCGCGCTGCCCGAGCTGCATGATGGTGCCTTCGCGCACATCAACCGCTACTGGGATCGCATGAACAATGCCCCGGCGGCCAAGCTGCTGCCCGGGGAATGCTATGTTTCGGTGTCCTCCGCGGAACTGATCACCACGGTGCTGGGCTCCTGCGTGTCGGCCTGCGTATGGTCGCCGAAGGCCGGCGTGGGCGGCATGAACCATTTCATGCTCCCGGAAGGCGAACGCGACAGCGGCTGGGGCCCGGCGGTTTCCAATGCCACGCGCTACGGCACCCACGCGATGGAGTTCCTGGTGAACGAGCTGCTCAAGCTGGGCGCCGAACGCGACGACCTGCGCATCAAGATGTTCGGGGGCGGGCGCGTAATGGCCGGCATGAGTGACGTGGGTGCACGGAACATCGCGTTTCTGCGCCGTTACGCGCGCGAGGAAGGGTTCGAGATTCTGGCCGAGGACGTGGGCGGCCCGTGGCCGCGCAAGGTCGTGTTCTTCCCCGCCTCGGGACGGGTGCGGCTGAAAAAGCTCGTATCCCTGCACAACAACACCCTGCTCGAACGCGAGCAGGACTACCGCCGCCGCCTCGAAGGCGAGGACGTGGCCGGCGACGTGGAGCTGTTTGAATGAGCACAACGCAGGCCCGCCCCATCCGCGTGATCGTGGTCGACGACTCGGCCCTGATCCGCAAGCTGCTGGCACGGATCCTCGACCAGGCACCGGATATCGAGGTGGTGGAAACCGCGGCCGATCCGTACGACGCCCGTGAGAAGATCAAGCAGCACGATCCGGACGTGCTCACCCTGGACGTGGAGATGCCGAAGATGGACGGCATCACCTTCCTGCGCAATCTGATGCGCCTGCGCCCCATGCCGGTGGTCATGGTCTCCTCGCTGACCGAAGCGGGAGCGGATGTCACCCTCCAGGCACTGGAGCTGGGGGCGGTGGATTTCGTGACCAAGCCGGGCACCGACGTGGCGCATGCCATGGAGGCCTACGCGGACGCCCTGATCGAGAAGATCCGGACCGCGTCACGCATCCGCGTGCAGGCTCGCAGCGCCCCGGCGGAAGCGCCCGCTCAGGTCACCCCGCCGGCGGCCACCGCCGGCGGGGGCCGCCGCTTTCGCACCACCGATCGCGTTATCGCACTGGGTGCTTCCACCGGAGGGACCGAGGCCCTCAAAGAGGTGCTGATGGGACTGCCGCCGGATGCGCCCGGAATCGTGATCACCCAGCACATCCCGGCAGGCTTCAGCCAGGCCTTCGCGGAGCGCATGGACCGCAGCACCGCACTACGGGTGAAGGAGGCCGAGGACGGAGACGTGGTGATGCCGGGGCACGTATTCGTGGCCCCCGGCACGGACTATCACCTGCGCCTGGAGCGGGACGGTGCGCGCTACGTCTGCCGGCTGGACGACCAGGGGCCGGTGAACCGGCACCGACCCAGCGTGGACGTACTGTTCGAATCCGCCGCGCAATCCGCCGGCTCCAACACCATGGCCGCGCTGTTGACGGGCATGGGCGACGACGGCGCCCGCGGGCTGCTGGCGCTGCGCGAGGCCGGCGCCCACACCATCGCCCAGGACGAAGCGACCAGCCTGGTCTGGGGCATGCCCGGCGAGGCCGTGGAACGCGGCGCGGCCGTACAGGTTCTGCCGCTGGGGCGCATTGCCGAGGCACTGCTGGACGATCATCGCGACACCAGCCGCGCCGGGGCCAACGGAGGAGACACGCCATGACCGACTGGAAACAACGACTGAGCCATCCGGCTCTGCAGCGCGGACTCGCGATCGCCCTGGTAGTGACCCTGCTCGCCGGCATCGCGGGCGTCTGGCTCGCCGGCGCGACCGCGGCTGCGACGTTGCTGGTCATCCCCCTGCTGCTGGGCGCGGCCATCGGGGCGGGGCTGTTTCTGGCCACTGACGGGCATGCGGAAACCGCCGCCGAGGATGATGCCGCGCGCGGCAGGGCCGACGGCGCGGAGTTGTCCGACGAAATCGACCAGGTCATGCGCTTCGAGCTGGGTCAGATCGAACAGGAGATCACCCGGCAGAAGGGACTGATCGAGGAGGCGGTGAAGGAACTGGGGGACAGCTTCAGCGACATGCACCAGATCGCCGAACGCCAGCAGGAACTGATGAGCTCCGATCTGTCCTCCACGAACAACGCGGGGGAAGACGGGAAATCCCAGCCGGAGATCCTGCGCGACCTGACCCGCCAGTCGGACGAGACCCTGCAGATGTTCATCGACACGCTGGTGGAAGTCAGTCGCCAGAGCGTGGAGAGCGCCCACCACATGGAAGACATGAACCAGCACATGGACGGGGTGTTCAAGCTGCTGGACAGTGCCGGCGAGATCGCCGACCAGACCAATCTGCTGGCGCTGAACGCGAGCATCGAGGCCGCACGGGCCGGCGAGGCCGGACGTGGCTTCGCGGTGGTGGCCGACGAGGTGCGCAACCTGTCGAAGCGCTCGGCCACCTTCCACGAGGACATCCGCAAGCAGATCGAGGAGGCGCGCCGGAGCATCCGCCAGGCGCACGACACGGTCCACGCCATGGCCTCGCGCGACATGAGCGACAGCATGGAAGAAAAGGAGCGCGTCGGCTCGCTGTTCGGATACGCCCGCCAGGCCACCGAGGAAATGGAAAACCGCCTGCAGGAAGAAGCGGAGCTGGCCGACCGCATGAACCAGGCGGTCGCCACCGCGGTTCGCTCGCTGCAGTTCGAGGACATCGCGCGTCAGTCCCTGGGCACCGCCGAAGACGCCCTGGCCCATCTGCACGAACTGCAGGGGATCCTCCACGAGGCAAGCTCCACCGACGATGCCCGCGCGATGGCCGAGCGGGTGCGCGCCTGGCGCGAGGATCGCCAGAACCGTCATCATCGCGCCGTGAATCAGGAAAACCTGGACACCGGCGACGTTGAACTCTTCTGACCCCCGGAAAAACTCCCGACGGAGACCGCATGAGCATCCAGACCCGCACATCGACGGACGGCAGCGAACTGCGCATCGCCATCCACGGCCGTTTCGATTTTGACCAGCATCAGGACTTCCGCAGCGCCTACCGCGACACCCGCGGCGCCGGCATGCGCTACGTCATCGACCTGTCGCAGACGGAGTACATGGACAGCTCCGCGCTGGGCATGCTGCTGCTGTTGCGGGAACACGCCGGCGGCGATAGTGCCGACGTGCGCATCGTCGGGGCGTCCGACGGGGTACGCAAGGTGCTCGACATCGCCAATTTCGGTCGCCTGTTCACCATCGAGTGACGTCCGTGAACGCCTCCTCCGAAAGCGTGCCGCTGGCGTCCGGCGAGGGGCGTGTGCTGATCGTCGACGACGACAAGCACAACCGGCGCCTGCTGAAGATGATGCTGACCGGCGCCGGCTACGACACCGAGGAGGCGACCGACGGCCACCAGGCCGTGGAGCAGGCACGCAACGCTCCCCCGGACCTGATCCTGATGGACGTGATGATGCCGGGGCTGGACGGCTTCGAGTCCACCCGGCAGATCAAGCACGAGTGCGGCGACCGTTTCATCCCGGTGATCATCCTGACCGCCCTGGATGACGAGGACTCCCTGCTGCAGGGTATCCGCGCCGGTGCCGATGATTTCCTCAACAAGCCCCTCAACCTCTCGGTGCTGCGCGCCAAGATCCACGCGATGGAGCGCCTGCGCGACCTGCATCACGGGCTGCGCGAGCGCAACGAGGCCCTGGCCCGGGCCCGGGCGCGCCAGGCATGGGAGGAAGAGACCGCGGAAAGCGTCTTGTCGCGGGCCATCACGGGCCGCAACGTGGGCGCGCAACGGCTGCGCGTATGCCAGTGGTCGGCGGCCACCTTCAGCGGCGACGTGGTGCTGTCGGACTTCACCCCGGACGGCGGCCTGCGGGTACTGGTGGGGGACTTCACCGGCCATGGCCTGGCTGCGGCCATCGGCACCTATCCGGTTTCGGAGACCTTCCATACGCTGACGCGCGAGGGCGTGGGCGACACCGAACTGGTCTTCGAGCTCAACCACGTGCTCCACGGCTTTCTGCCACCGTCGATGTTCATGGGCGCCGTGCTGATCACCT
Source organism: Thioalkalivibrio sp. AKL17 (assembly GCF_000377885.1). NCBI lineage: Bacteria > Pseudomonadati > Pseudomonadota > Gammaproteobacteria > Chromatiales > Ectothiorhodospiraceae > Thioalkalivibrio > Thioalkalivibrio sp. AKL17. The sequence goes on along the minus strand of NZ_KB898767.1, from coordinate 363,651 downwards.
TTGAGCCCGACGGGCAGACCCTGACCGCCTGGAACGGCGGCCTGCCGGATGCCCTGCTGTGCGGCGGCGACGGACAACTGCGCAGCCTGCCCTCGCAGGCGATGCCGCTGGGGATCCTGCCCCGGCTGGAGCTGGACAGCGGCCCCCGGCGTCACGCCATCGCCGCCGACGAGACCCTGCTGATCGTCACCGACGGGGTTCTGGAAGAGGAAGGCACCACCGGTGAACCGTTCGGCGAGGCACGCCTGCATGGCTGTCTGTGCCATCCGGAGCGCCCACCGGAACGGATCGAACGGCTGGGCGATGCCCTGTCACGGCACATGGGGGATGCGTCACCGGCCGACGACATCACCGCGGTCGCGATCACCTGCGCCCCCGAGGTCGTGCTGGAAACCGGTCTCGCGGTACCCCCGGACACCACCGGCAACCGACGCTGGTCCATGGAGGCCGCCGGGGCCGAGCTGGCCCGCGTGGACGTCGCGGAAGAGGCCCGGCAGCAGCTCCGGCGCTGGTTCCCGGAGCCCGGCGAACACGTTCAGGCCCTGCAGACGGTGGTCGCCGAGCTCTGCAACAATGCCTTCGAACATGGCGTGCTGGGCCTGTCTTCCGAGATGAAGGCCACCGCGGAAGGCTTTGCCGAGTACTATCGCCTGCGCCAGGAAGGGCTCGAACGTCTGGAAGGGCGCATCGGCATCAGCCTGCGCTACCGCCGCACGGACGACTGGCACTGCGTGCGCATCCGTGTGCGCGACAGTGGCGCGGGCTTTGACCACCAACGGGTACGGCGGGCGCTGGAGGGCGAGAGCGACGAAAGGCTGTGGGGGCGCGGCCTTACCCTGGTGCACCGTCTTTGCCGGCAGATGCGGCACCTCGGGAGTGGCAATCTCGTGGAGGCCGAGTACGCCTGGATGGAACCACTCAGCGAGGAGCAGACATGACATCGACCACTCCGCAATCGGCCCTGATCACCGGCAATTCCAGCGGCCTGGGCCTCGGGCTCACCCGGGTCCTCGCCGCCGACGGCGCGGCGGTCTACGGCATGAGCCGCCGTGGCTGTCCGGACGACGGGGTCGCCGGCGACGTGCAGATCGACCTGGCGGACTTCGAGGCCATCCCGGAGGCCATGGACCGGCTGCTGCAGGGCGTTAACCGGCTGGACCTCGTGATCCTGAATGCCGGCCTGCTCGGACACATCCAGCGCATGCCGGATGCCCCGATGGAAGAACTGCGCCTGCTGATGGACGTGAACACGTTTGCCAACAAGGTGATCCTGGATCGTCTGCTGACGCGCGAGATCCCGGTCGGCCAGATCGTCGCCATCTCCTCGGGGGCGGCGGTGTTCGGCAACGCCGGCTGGAGCGGGTATTCGCTGTCCAAGGCCGCGCTGAACATGCTGATGCAGCTCTACTCGCACGAATTCCCCGGCGTGCCGGTGCACTCGCTGGCACCGGGTCTGATCGACACCGCGATGCAGGACTATCTGTGCGACGAGGCCGACAGCGAGACCTTCACTGCCCTGCAGCGGCTCAAGGCCGCACGCGGCACCCGCACCATGCCGGAACCGGAAACCGCGGCACGCGACATTTTCGACGTACTGCCACGGCTGCGCGAGCAGCCCTCCGGAAGCTTTGTCGATATCCGTGCACTCAACGACCCGGAAGAATACGCGCGCCTGACCGGTCGGCGTTGACAGAAAAACTTCATCACACCCCATTGGCTTTTGCCGGCGCAGGGGCGTATAGTCGAATACGTGATTCGCGGTAAGCAGCAACTCCAAGGAAGTCCCCAGTTTTCTGGACCAGTGCTCCCGTTGATCTGTTGGTAGCGTTCCGCAATCACGTTTCTTTAGTTACATGATGAGGTAAGTAGTTGTGAATACCGGTGTTGTTAAGTGGTTCAACGAGAGCAAGGGTTTCGGTTTCATCACCCCCGATGATGGCGGCAAGGACGTGTTCGTGCACTTCTCCGCGATCAACGGTTCGGGCTTCAAGACCCTGGCCGAAGGCCAGAAGGTTTCCTTCGAGATTCAGGAAACCGCCAAGGGTCTGGCCGCGGGTGACGTAACCGCGCTGTAAGACTGCCCGCACGGCGCGCCTCCGGGCGCGCTTCGGGAAGCAGAGGGCCGCCTTCGGGCGGCCCTTTTTTGTGCGCGCTCTCCGCGCACAAAAAGGCCCCGGCGCGAACGCCGGGGCCCGTTTGACGGCCGTAAAGCCCGCGGGGCTTACAGGCTGTAGTACATGTCGAACTCGATCGGATGGGTGGTCATGCGCATGCGCGTGACGTCTTCCATCTTCAGGTCGATGTAGGCATCGATCATGTCGTCGGTGAACACCCCGCCCTGGGTCAGGAACGCGCGGTCGGCGTCCAGCGCCTCCAGGGCCTGATCCAGCGAATGGCAGACCTGCGGGATGCCCTTCTCTTCTTCCGGCGGCAGGTCGTAGAGGTTCTTGTCCATCGCCTCGCCCGGGTGGATCTTGTTCTGGATGCCGTCGATGCCGGCCATCAGCATCGCGGCGAACGCCAGATACGGGTTGGCGGTGGAGTCCGGGAAGCGCAGCTCGATGCGGCGGGCCTTCGGGCTCATCACGAACGGGATGCGGATGGACGCCGAGCGGTTGCGCGCGGAGTAGGCCAGCATCACCGGCGCCTCGAAGCCCGGCACCAGACGCTTGTAGCTGTTGGTGGACGGGTTGGTGAAGGCGTTCAGCGCGCGGGCGTGCTTGATGATGCCGCCGATGTAGTAGAGAGCGGTTTCGGACAGACCGCCGTACAGGTCACCGGAGAACAGATTCTTGCCGTCCTTCGACAGCGACTGGTGCACGTGCATGCCGGAGCCGTTGTCGCCGACAATCGGCTTGGGCATGAAGGTGGCGGTCTTGCCGTGCATGTGGGCGACGTTCTGCACCACGTACTTGAGCATCTGCACTTCGTCGGACTTCTTGGTCAGGGTCGCCGGGCCGACGCCGATCTCGCACTGGCCGGCGGTCGCCACCTCGTGGTGATGCACTTCGGTCACCAGCCCCATCTCGGTCATCACTTCGCACATGGTGGAGCGGATGTCGTGCAGGCTGTCGACCGGCGGGACCGGGAAGTAGCCACCCTTCACGCCCGGGCGATGGCCGATGTTGCCGTCGTCATACACGCGCTCGGAGTTCCACGAGGCCTCCTGGGAATCCACGCGGCAGTAGGAGCCGGAGAGGTCGGAGCCCCACTTCACGTCGTCGAAGACAAAGAATTCGTTCTCCGGACCGAACAGCGCGGTGTCGGCGATGCCGGTGCTCTGCAGATAGGCCTCGGCGCGACGCGCCAGGGACCGCGGGCAGCGGTCATAGCCCTGCATGGTGGCCGGCTCCACGACATCGCAGCGGATGTTCATGGTCATGTCCTCGAAGAACGGATCGATGGCCGCGGACTCCGCGTCCGGCATCAGGATCATGTCGGACTCATTGATGCCCTTCCACCCGGAGATGGAGGAACCGTCGAACATCTTGCCTTCCTCGAAGGCGTCTTCGTCGAGGTCGTGGGCCGGCAGGGTCACATGCTGTTCCTTGCCCTTGGAATCGGTAAAACGGAAATCGACGAAGCGGACTTCCTGTTCCTTGATCTGCTTCAGCACTTCGGCTGCGGACATAGTGAGGACTCCTCTGGTCTTCAGTTTGAGACGGTCGATGCCGGTGCGGTCGTCAGAGGCCGAGCGGCGTCTGCCCGATGGTTATGCAGGTGGCGTGCCAGACCGAAAGCCCCGGTTCGGAGTGCCCTGACGCCCTTTTCCGCAGCGACGCCATCACGATCCGCACACCCGCAGTGCATAGAATGCACTATTGTGGTGCGTATACATCAAGCCCGCCCTCATTCGGTGCACGGCCGGTAGAGTATGGTCACCTGGCCCAGCACCGGCTTCAGCGCCGGGTGCTCGCGGAGCTGCCGGGTCAGCAGGTCCGCGCGCCCCTCAAGCCCTGTCCCCGACAGCCCGGGATCCAGGCGCAGGGTAACGGTGGCATGCACCCGCCCGCCCAGATAGTGCAGCGACAGGTGCTCCAAGGCCTCCAGCTCGGGGAAGCCGGACCAGGCTTCGCGCAGCCCGGCCACCAGCTCGGGGCGCAATGGCAGCCGCGAGCTGGCGGCCTGATCCTCGTCGTTTTCGGGATCCACGTGCACGGTTATATCGCAGACTGCGCCCGCATCCTCGGTCACCGCCTGATGGACCGCGTCAGCGATGCGGTGCCCCTCCGACACCGAGATCATCGGTGCGACCTGCACGTGCACGTCGGCCACGGCATCGTCGCCGGAGCGCCGGGTGCGCAGCATGTGGGCGTCCTTTACCCCCGGGACGTCCAGGATGGTGCGGTGGATTCGCTCGACCTCCTCCGGTTCCAGCGCGGTGTCGATGAGTTCCGCGGCGCTGCGCCAGACGAGGCGCCCGGCAATATGCAGGATGAAGCCGGCCACCACCAGCGCCGCGGCCGCGTCAAGCCACGGCCACCCCGCTACCGCACCGGCGACTGCCAGCAGGACAATGACGGAGGAGATCGCATCGGTACGGTGATGCCAGGCGTTGGCTTCCAGCATGCGCGACCCCAGGCGGCGCGCGACCCGATGCGTGTACTGGTACATGCCCTCCTTGGCCACCAGGGTAACCACGGCGAATGCGATGGCCAGCGGCGCCGGACCGGTCAGCTCTTCCGGCCCCAGCAGCCGGCTGCCCGCGCCCCAGGCAATGGCAACGCCGGCGAGAGCGAGAAAGACCCCCACAATAACGGTGGCGAGGGTTTCGATGCGGCCGTGACCATAGGGGTGATTGCGATCAGGGGAGGCGGCCGCATGCCCCGCCGCGACCAGCACCACGGCATCGGTGACCAGGTCCGAGACCGTATGCACGCCGTCGGCGATCAGCGCCTGCGAGTTCAGCAACCATCCGCTGGCCAGCTGGGTGACAGCCAGGCCGGAATTGACCGCAGCGCCGGTCAGCGTCACCCGCCGTGTATCACGATAGCGCGAGCCGTCGCGTGGATCGTCGGCTGAGTCGTCACTGTGCGTGGCCATCATCCCTCCGGGACGGATCAATCCGCTCATTATGGACCCGCCCGGCGGTGGCCGCACCCGGGCACGGGCCGATATACTGCCGCCCCTGATCCGCTCCGGACCCCCAGCGATGGCGAACGCAAGCGACCGAACCGAGACCGCGAGTCCCACCTTCCAGGACCTGATCCGCCGACTGCAGGATTACTGGAACGACCACGGCTGCGTGGTGATGCAGCCCTACGACATGGAGATGGGCGCCGGGACCTTCCACCCGGCGACCTTCCTGCGCTCGATCGGGCCGGAACCCTGGCGCGCCGCCTACGTACAGCCCAGCCGGCGCCCGACCGACGGGCGCTACGGCGACAATCCCAATCGCCTGCAGCACTACTACCAGTTCCAGGTGCTGCTGAAGCCCTCCCCGGCCGACATCCAGGACCTGTATCTCGGCTCGCTGGAGGCGCTGGGCTTCGACACGCTGACCCACGACGTCCGTTTCGTCGAGGACAACTGGGAGTCCCCGACCCTGGGCGCCTGGGGGCTGGGCTGGGAGGTCTGGCTGAACGGCATGGAGGTGACCCAGTTCACCTACTTCCAGCAGGTGGGCGGGATCGACTGCCACCCCGTCTCCGGCGAGATCACCTACGGGCTGGAGCGTCTGGCGATGTACCTGCAGGGCGTGGAGAGCGTCTACGACCTGGTCTGGACCGTCGGCCCGGACGGGCGCGCGGTCACCTACGGCGACGTCTACCACCAGAACGAGGTGGAACAGTCGAAGTACAACTTCGAGCACGCCGACCGCGATGCCCTGTTCGCCGCGTTCGACCACCATGCGGCGGAGAGCGACCGCATGATCGAGCTGGGCCTGCCGCTGCCGGCCTACGAGCAGATGCTGCGCGCCTCGCACAGCTTCAACCTGCTGGATGCGCGCGGGGCGATCTCGGTCACCGAGCGCCAGCGCTACATCCTGCGCGTGCGCGAGCTCTCCAGGAACGTCGCGCAGAAATACTATGAATCGCGCGAGGCCCTGGGCTTTCCACTGTGCGCCCCGGGCGACACCGGCAAGTCCGACGCCGCCTGACGCCACCCGACACCGGGGCATACCCCGAACCCGTGCCCGCCGCCGCCCCGAACGGGCGCGCGGGCCCACCGGAACCCGACTGGACCGAACATGGACGAAGCCCGCGAACTTCTGATCGAACTCGGCACCGAGGAACTGCCCCCCACCGCGCTGGCACGCCTGCGCGACGCCTTGGCCGAGGGCCTGACCACCCGCCTGCGCGACGCCGGGCTGGAACCCGGCGAGCCCGAGGCCTTCGCCACGCCCCGACGCCTGGCCGTGCGTTTCCCCGCGGTGCCTGGCCGCCAGCCCGACCAGCTGCAGGAACGCCGTGGCCCGGCCGTGGCCGCCGCCTTCGACGACCAGGGCCAGCCGACCCGCGCGGCGCAGGGCTTCGCCTCCTCCTGCGGGGTGGAAGTGGACCAGCTCGAGCGCGAGGACACCGGCAAGGGCGAATACCTGATCTTCCGCCGCATGCAGCCGGGGCAGGCCCTCGGCGAACTGCTGCCGGAGATGCTGGACGGCGCCCTGGAACACCTGCCCACGCCCAAGCGCATGCGCTGGGGCGAGAGCACCACGGAATTCGTGCGCCCGGTGCACTGGCTGGTGGTGCTGCACGGCACCGACGTCCTGCCGATGACGGTGCTGGAACAGGATGCCGGCCGCCACACGCGCGGCCACCGTTTCCACCACCCGGCCCCGCTGGAGCTCGCCAGCCCCGCGGACTACGCCGACAGGCTGCGCGCCGAGGGCCGCGTCGAGCCCTCGTTCGAGTCCCGTCGCGAACGCATCCTGGAGCAGGTCCACGCCACCGCCCGCGAGCTGGGCGGGCGCGCGCTGGTCGACCCGGACATGCTGGACGAGGTCACCGCACTGGTGGAGTGGCCGGTGGCCCTGGGCGGCAGCTTCGACCGGCGTTTCCTCGAGGTCCCGCAGGAGGCGCTGATCTCCACCATGCAGGACAACCAGAAATACTTCCCGGTGGTGGACGAGGCCGGCCGCCTGCAGCCGCATTTCATCGTCGTCAGCAACATCGAGTCGCGCGATCCCGAAGCAGTACGCGATGGCAACGAGCGCGTGCTGCGCCCGCGCTTCGCGGATGCCGAATTCTTCTGGGAGCAGGACCGCAAGCACCGCCTGGAAGAGCGCCTCGACGAGCTCGGCGCGGTGGTATTCGAGAAGCGCCTGGGCACCCTGCGCGACAAGTCGCAGCGCCTGGAAGCGCTGATGCAGCGCCTCGCCGGCCTGATGGACCTGGATGCGCAGCAGGCGGCGCGCGCCGCGCGGCTGTGCAAATGCGATCTACTGACCCGGATGGTGTTCGAGTTCACCGAACTGCAGGGCACCATGGGGCGCTACTACGCGCTGCACGACCGCGAGGACGAGGCCGTCGCCGACGCGATCGAGCAGCACTACTGGCCGCGCCAGTCCGGCTCCGAACTCCCGGACGGCCCGCTGGCCCAGGCCCTGGCGCTGGCCGACCGCCTCGACACCCTGGTCGGGATCTTCGCCATCGGCAAGCAGCCCAGCGGCACCAAGGACCCGTTCGCGCTGCGCCGGGCCGCGCTGGGGCTGGTGCGCATCCTGGTGGAGCGCGAACTCCCGCTGACCCTGACCCCGCTGCTCACCGCGGCCGCCGAGCCGATCCGCGAACGCGTGGCCGAGGCCGACCAGGCGGTGGACCCGGTGCGCGAATACATCGTCGAGCGCCTGCGCGGCTACCTGCTGGAACAGGGCCATGCCCACGAGACCATCGAGGCCGTGGGCGCGGTCGGCCCCGACCAGCCACTGGATTTCGCCCGGCGCGTGCGCGCGGTGTCGCAGTTCCGCGAACGCCCGGAGGCCGAGGCCCTGGCCGCGGCCAACAAGCGCATCCACAACCTGCTGCGCAAGGCCGGCGACGAGGCCGCCGGCACGCTGGAGCCCGACGCCCTGGTGGCCGACGAGGAACGCCGGCTGCACCAGGGTCTGCTGGCGGTGCGCCCGGCGGTGGACGCGGCGGTGGCCGACGGCGACTACGTGCGCGCCCTGGGCGAGCTCGCCGGCCTGCGCGAGCGCGTGGACCGCTTCTTCGACGGGGTGATGGTGATGGCCGAGGACCCCGCCGAACGCCGCAACCGCCTGGCGCTGCTGCGGGAACTGCGTCAGGCCTTCGAGACCGTGGCGGACATCGGGCGGCTGGCCACCGGCTGAAGGAGACGGGCGATGCGCTATCTGCGGGCACTCCTGTTTCAGGCGGGGCTGATCAGCTCGTCGCTGGTCTACGGCCTGATCATGCCGCTGCTGATCTGGCCGCTGTCCCATGAACGCCGCTACCGCGTCCTGATCCAGTGGGGCCGCTTCAACATCTGGTGGCTGCGGGTGACCTGCGGGGTGCGCTACCGGGTACGCGGCCTGGAACACGTGGACACCTCGCGCCCCCACGTGGTGATGTCCAAGCATCAGTCGGCGTGGGAGACGCTCGCGTTCGTGTCGATCTTCCCGCGCCAGACCTGGGTGCTCAAGCGCGAGCTGATGCGCATCCCGCTGTTTGGCTGGGCCCTGGCCATGCTCCAGCCGGTACCGATCGACCGCAGTGCCGGTCGCCAGGCCCTGGAGGGCCTGCTCCGGGAAGGCAAGAAGCGGCTGGACCAGGGCCTGTGGGTGATCGTGTTCCCCGAGGGCACGCGCGTAAATCCCGGGGAAAAGGGACGCTACCGTCAGGGCGGCGCGCAGCTCGCCGCGCGCGGCGGTTACCCGGTGCTGCCGGTGGCGCTGAACTCCGGTACATACTGGCCGCGGCACGGGATCCTGCGCCGCCCCGGGACCATCGAGGTCTCGGTGGGGCCGCCGATCGAGACGCAGGGTCGTTCGGCCGCCGAGGTGCTGGCGCAGACCGAGGACTGGATCGAAAGCGAGATGGCGCAACTGGAAGCCCGCGACGAGGCCTCCCCGCGGGAGCAGTAACCCGGCGGTCGGCGGCCCGACCATCCGACGATCCCCCGCCGGATTCCCGCCCAAATTGCGCACGGGGCCGCAAGCCCGCAATCTCCCCGGCTACACCCCAGAGGAACCCGGAGACGCCTGCATGTCCGCTTCCCCCGGAACGATCGGTCCGGCACTGGTCGAACTGCGCGAACGCAATATCCACCGCGTCGGCGATGACGAGCCGGCGGTCTGGCTGATCGACGACCGCGAGATGGGCGGGATCCTGGTGAACGCCCCGCCGTTTTCGGACGCCCTGCTGCAGGAGCTGCGCGCGCTCACCGAGCCGCGCTGGCTGTTCCTGCCCAGCCACCGCGGCGCGCGCGACCTCGACGCCTGGCGCGAGGCCGGACTGGAGGTGCTGGCCTACGAGGCCGAGGCACCCGCGATCCGCGCCGCCGGCGGCACCGTGGATACCCCGTTCAACCGCAAGCAGCGGCTGTCGCGCACCATCGACTTCCTGCCGATGGGCGGCGTCACCGAGGGCACCTGCGCCCTGCGGATCAAGAACCTGCCGGGGGCGATCTTCTTCGGTCCCGCGCTGACCCCGGGCGAGGACGGCTGGCCGACCGTGATCCCGGAAGCCACCGACCATTCGGCCGAGGCCCGGCTGTTCGGCTCGCTGGGGATCAAGGACCTGAAATTCGCCTGGGCGTTCTGCGACCGCCACGACCCGGAGACCACGCAAATCGGACCGGACGCCGACCAGCACATCCACGCGCGGGTGGAGGCCCTGTTCGAGGACTGACGCCGCGCCGAGCCGCGTGCCCCTCTCAGTCGGCGCGCCGGCCCGCCGGGCAGTCCGGGACGGGGTCGCATGCCCCGTCGGGGGACGGGGCCGCCCGCTCCAGCGTCCGCAGGGTCGGGGCATACGGGGATGCGTCCTCGCCCCCGCTCAGCGCCACCGCGCAGGCGGCCGCCGCCCGGGCGGGTTCCGTGCAGTCCCGCGCCAGCAGGACATGGGCGAGGTTGTTCCAGGCCGCGTCCACCCCGGGGTCACGCTCGATCAGCTCGCGCAGCGCAGACTCGGCCGCCTCGGGGTCATCCTGCGCCATGGCCACGTTGGCCAGACCGACATAGGCCACCGGGTGATCGGGCCATGCGTCGATCGCCGTGTGGTAACCCGTGGCCGCGGCCGCCAGTGCGCCGGTGACCTCCAGTTCGTTGACCGCGCGCAGCCAGTTCAGCGGCTCCGCGGTGGCCGGCAGCTCATCCGGCGCCACGGGGATGAAGGCCCAGCGCTCGCCGCGCGCCCAGGTCCGTTCGAAACGGGCGAACTCGTTCACGTGGCGCTCGTGGGTCCCGCTGCGCAGGATGATTTCGCCGGCGTCGAGGTCGTAGCCGATGACCACCGCGAAATGCCATTCCGGGAACATCGCGAGCCCGAGGTTCTGGAACACCACCACCGGATGACCGGCCGCGACCTCGCGCAGGACCGCTTCCAGATCCGGCTCCAGGCGATACGCCACCAGATCGCGCGCGCGCACCGCCGCACGCATCTCGGCCTGCAGGGTGCCCTCGCGGGCGGGGAGGTAGACCTCGTCGATCAGCCCTTGCAGCGACACGTCCAGACCGCGCCCCTCGAGCACCGTGGCCAGCGCGGCCGGGCCGCACTGGTAATCCTCCTGCGGGTGGAACGGGGTGTCGCGCAGTTCGACGCGTGGCGGCAGATCCGGGAGGGCCTCGGGTCCGCCCGCCAGGTCACGGCTCTGCGGCGCGGTAGCACAGCCCGTCAGCAGCAACGCCAGCAGCGCGGCGGCCAGCACTCCCCCGACCCCGCCGCGCCAGTGCGCCGCGGGGTGTGCACCTCCCGAACTCTGCATCGAAGGGTCAGCGATCGCGTGACTGCACGAACGGGAACACGTCGGTCACGCCCAGGGCATCGGTGATCACGAACACCACGAAGACGATGGCCAGCACGCCCAGGACTCCGGTAGCCCCCACCGGCTCGGAATCCATGCGTGCCTCCAGCTCCGCCAGCTCGTCATCGGTAAGCCGGGCCACCCGCTCGCGGGCCTGCTCCGGATCCACGCCCATGGCGATCAGCTGCTCCTGCACCGCCGCCTCGTCCAGGCGCTCCAGCAGTTCGGCCCGGGTGTCCTCGGACTGCGTCTGATCGATCAGTGAACGGGTATCCACCATGTGGCCGGTGCCGGCCTCGGCCCGCTCGCCGGTTTCAGCCAGCGCGGGGGTCACCGGCAACAGGGCAAGCCCCAGCGCGAGAAGACCGGCCAGCAAACCGGAGCCGGACGGGACGAAGCGAGTACTTGTAACGATCGAGTTTGTCATGGACAGCCTCCTCGAAGGCACGGGTTGGCCCCCCCACAACTTTCATCCTACGCCCATCAGGCGCCACGCCAAGCCCTCGAGCCTCCGGAAGTGCTCAGTCGTGATCCACTTCGAATGATGGGCACCGTTTCGGCAGCAATTCGCCGCGGATGCGGGGGTAGGCCGGCAACCCGCGTTCGAACGGCGGCTGGTCCTCTCCCTGGATCAGTGGACGCAGATAGTCGCGCGCGGCCTGGGTGATGCCGTAGCCGTCCGGGGTGATGTATTCGCGCGGCATGCCCTGCTCGATGTCGGCCACGCTCTCCAGCGAGGTCCGCCCCATGCGCCAGCGGTAGGGCTGGGTGGAATCCCGCTGGATGATCGGCATGAAGCTGTGGTGGCCGGCCACCACGCCTTCCACGGCCGCACGCCCGCACGCGTAGGCCTGGTCCACGTCCACCTTCGACGCGATGTGGCGGGCGGCCCGCTGGATGTAGTCCACCACCGCCCAGTGGAGCTTGTGCCCCGTCTTCTCGCGGATCAGCTCGGACAGGCGCGGCGCGGCGCCGCCCAGCTGGGTATAGGCATAGACATCGTGGCTCTGCGCTACCGAGAACAGGCTGCCGTCGGGGTTCTTCAGGCCCTCGGAAACCACCACCACGCAGTAGCCGTGGCGCTCGATGGTGCGGTTGAGGTGTTCCATGAAGTCCGCCTCCTCGAACGGGATCTCGGCGAACAGGATCAGCATCGGCGGCTGGCCGTCGAACTCCTGGGCCAGTGCCGCGGCGGCCGCCAGCCAGCCGGCATGCCGGCCCATCACCTCGAGGATGAAGACCTTGGTCGAGCTGGTATGCATGGACTCCACGTCCAGGCTGGCCTCGCGCACGGTGGTGGCGATGAACTTGGCGGCGGAGCCGAAACCCGGGCTGGTATCGGTGATCGCGAGGTCGTTGTCGATGGTCTTGGGCACACCCACCGCGGTGATCGGGTAGCCCATGCGGTCCCCCATCTTCGCGACCTTGAGGGCAGTATCCATGGAGCCGCCGCCCCCGTTGTAAAAGAAATAGCCGATATCGTGGGCGCGGAAGACCTCCACCAGTCGTTCGTACTGCTCGGGATGGGTTTCCGGATCGCCCAGGTCGAAGCGGCAGGACCCGAACGCCCCGCCGGGCGTGTGCCTCAGTGCCTGCAGGGTCAGCGGATCCTCGTGGTCGAGGTCGATCAGCTCCTCGCGCAGCACGCCGAGGATCCCGTCGCGCGCGGCGTAGATCCGTCCGAAATGGGCCGGGTGCCCCCGAACGGCCTCGATCACCCCCCAGGCACTGGCGTTGATGACAGCGGTAACCCCGCCAGACTGGGCGTACAAAGCGTTCTGCGGCATGCCTTTCTCCCTGGATTTCGCTGCATTCGGACCCGCATCGGCCCCCGCGCCGGCATTTGCTACACTATCCCGGTTAAGACCCGGGCCGGGGCGGCGGGTTCGGCCGCCCTCGCGGCAGCCTCTGCCCCAAGAGTGCCCCGAGGTCGCACGGACTCACAACCATCAGGATCGGCAAAATGCATATCGGCACGACACTGACCAACTACATCATCGAAACCCAGCGCGGCATCCAGGGCGCCACCGGCGAGTTCACCGGACTGCTCAACGACATCGCCACCGCCTGCAAGAAGATCTCGGCCCTGGTCGACAAGGGCGACCTGGTCGGCGTCCTCGGCTCGGCCGGTTCCGAGAACGTGCAGGGCGAGACCCAGAAGAAGCTGGACGTGATCACCAACGAGGTGTTCATCGAGGCGCTGTCGCACAACGGTCATGTCGCCGGCCTGGCGTCCGAGGAGATGGACGAGATCCTCGAGCTGCCCAAGGACGCCCCGCGTGGCCACTACCTGGTGCTGTTCGACCCGCTGGACGGCTCCTCCAACATCGACGTGAACGTCTCCGTCGGCACCATCTTCTCCATCCTGAAGGCCCCGGAAGGCGTGCAGGACCCGAAGACCGAGGACTTCCTGCAGCCCGGTACCACCCAGGTGGCCGCCGGCTACTGCCTGTACGGTCCGTCCACCATGATGGTGCTGACCACCGGCCAGGGCGTGAACATGTTCACCCTGGACAAGGACTTCGGCGAGTTCCTGCTGACCAAGGAAAAGGTCCACATCCCCGAGGACACCCAGGAGTTCGCCATCAACATGTCGAACATGCGGTTCTGGGAAGCCCCGATCAAGCGCTACGTCGACGAGTGCCTGGCCGGCAAGGAAGGCGCGCTGGGCAAGGACTACAACATGCGCTGGGTCGCCTCCATGGTCGCCGAGGTGCACCGCATTCTGTCGCGCGGCGGCATCTTCATGTACCCGCTGGACTCCAAGACCACCGCCAAGGGTCAGGAAGGCAAGCTGCGCCTGATGTACGAGGCCAACCCGATGAGCTACATCGTCGAGCAGGCCGGCGGTGCCTCCACCACCGGGCGCCAGCGCATCATGGATCTCCCGCCGAAGGACATCCACCAGCGCGTGCCGGTGGTGCTGGGCGCGAAGAACGACGTGGAGCGCGTGACCCGCTACCACAACGAGGGCTGACCGGCCCGGCGGCCGCGAGGACTTCGCGGCCCGCCGACCCGGCATTGCAGGGCCCGGCCCCTTCGGGGGACCGGGCCTTTTTTGTCGGCCCGTACAGGGTTTTTGGGCCGCACGACACGGCGCCCCGGCTGGCACCCGGCGAGCCCGATGATCGGCCGGAGGGCCGGCCTCCTACGGGTCAGGCGTCAACCGGCAGGAGGCGAGCCCTCTCGCCGATCCGGCCCGAGGAGGCATCAACCGGTAGGAGGCGAGCCCTCTCGCCGATCAGGTCCGGGGAGGCATCAACCGGTGGGAGGCGAGCCCCCTCGCCGATCCGGCCCGGGGAGGCATCAACCGGTGGGAGGCGAGCCCTCTCGCCGATCAGGCCCGGGGAGGCATCAACCGGTGGGAGGCGAGCCCCCCTCGCCGATCCGGCCCGGGGAGGCATCAACCGGTGGGAGGCGAGCCCTCTCGCCGATCAGGCCCGGGGAGGCATCAACCGGCAGGAGGCGAGCCCCCTCGCCGATCCGGCCCGAGGAGGCATCAACCGGTGGGAGGCGAGCCCTCTCGCCGATCCGGCACGAGGGTCAGGTGATGACCGCCTCGGTGTCCTTCTCGATATCGAACTGCAGAACCGACAGGGCCTCGTCGTATTTGTCCAGAAGGTCGGCGCGATCACGCCCGCCGATGAACACGTTGGCGATCTCGAAGCTGTACATGTCCTGGCCCTGAAGGTCCTTGAGGTGCTGGCCGGGCCGCACCGGGATCTTCACCTCGGTGCCGGGCTGGCGGGTCTTGAGCCGGGTAACGGCCTCGGCACTGGGGACCCGCCGCACGCGGCCGCTCTCGTGCGTGCGGAACATGAAATGCGCGGCCACGTTGAACTCGCCGTTGCGCTCCATCGGCCGCGGCTTGCGTCCCAGCGCCAGGTCCACCATCACGGAGTGGTGCGAGATGCCGTGCACCTTTTCGAAGATGTCGGAATGAGCCTGGGAGATGCGCGGGTTGATCTCCAGCAGCCACACCTGATCGCCGGTCTGGTCGTAGTAGAACTCGGCGTTGAACGGCGAATTGTCCAGGCCGGTTTGCTGCACCGCCAGGCGCGCGAGATCCATCATGCGGTGCTGGATCTCCAGCGGCAGCGAGGACGGGTATTCGTAGCGCGAGAACGAGGAGCCGTCCTGCTCGGTCACCGAATCGACCACACCGTAGACATTCACCTGCCCGTTGTAGCTGTATCCCTCGAGGGTGCACTGCCAGCCGCCGATGGGTGATTCAGCCACGAAGCTCTCGGGCATCTCGGCGATTTCCGGCGGCGCGCCGGAGCGCTGCATCAGCCAGGCAAAGGGCGCGCCGATGAAGCCACCCTTCTCGCGGCAGATCGGCATGACGGAGCGGAACTGGCGCTCGTCGTTGATCTGGAAGGCGAGGAACGAACGGAACGACTTGATCGGCTTGATCCAGAACGGCGGCAGCATGCCGAGCTTCGACCACGCTTCCTCGTCGTGCGGATCGAAGGCCTGAAAGCGCGGGATATGCTCGGGGATGACCTTGCGCTGTTCCAGCCGGCTCCAGTACTTGTGCTCGCACTTGAGCACGGCTTCCAGCGAGGGCCCGGGCACGCCGAAGCGCTCGGCCAGCAACGGGACCATCACGGTGCCGGGGAAGTCGTAGAAGCTCACGATGGCGTCCACCGGGACCCCGGCCCGCTGGATACGCGCGGCCGCACGTTCCAGCAGGTCGCCCATATCGAAGGCATCGACGTTACGGATGTCGGCGAAATCCAGCGCCGCGTGGAATTCGCACTCGGCGGCCTGGGGCAGGCGTTCCAGCTTGGCCCGGTTGAAGTCGTCCATACCGACCACAAAGACGTGTTTCTTCTCGCTCATGTCGCTCCTCCCGGTTTCCCGGTGTTCGCCGGACCGCTTCAGATCAGGTCGCGCGGGATGCTCTCGTCCCAGCTCTGCGCGTAGACGCGCACGTCACCCTCGTAGGCATCCAGGGTGGCGCGGATCCGGAAGGTGTCGGGGGTAGAGGTGAGCACCGTGCGGGTCACGGTGCGCACCGACCAGTCATCCCGCCGGAAATGCCGGGTCTGCACCACCTCGCCCCGCACGGTGTCGTAGGACTCGCTGCGGTAGCTGTAGCGTTCGTGCACCTCCCGGCCAAAGGTCAGGTCATTGTCATGCAGCTGCAGCACGGGGTCGTTGTTGATCACGTTCAGGGCGACCTCGTTGGTCGCCAGGTTGTGCTCGGTCTTCCATTCGCGATGGGCCGGGGCCAGCAGGGTATGCCCCGGGGTGGGGGCATGCCGCGGCTCGCCGAGATCCCGCGGGACAGGGGTATGGGCGCCGGCCCGGCGTTCCGGCAGATGCAGGCAGCAACCTTCCAGATGCAGGGTCAGACGTGCGGGTTCCGGTGCCGGCCACGCCAGCGGCCAGTAGGAACTGGAGACCGACAGGCGAATACGATGGCCGCGACGGAACCGCTGGGCCACCTCGTTCAGCCGGAAGCGGACACGGTAGCGCCGCCCGGGCTCCAGCGGCTGCGGTTCCTCGTGCCCGTCGCGATGTGTCAGATTGCGGATGCCGAAGGTGACGCGCGTGGCCCGGTCCTCCGGGTCCACGTCGGACAGGCGCGCGGCGACCTGGGCCACCGGACGATCGGCCTCGATCTCCAGCTCCAGCTCGGTGTCCCCCAGCAGGTCGAAATCCTGTTCCAGCGGATCGGTCTCGAACACCAGGGCGCCGCCGTCCTCCAGGCGCTGATCCGAAGGCAGGTCGGTGGTCTCGGCGTAGGAACACCACTTGCCGGCGAACAGCCCCACGCTCAGCGGACTGCGGATGGTCAGGGTTTCCGCTTCGTCGGTGCGTTCGCCGCCGGCGACCAGGCGCCCCCGGGCCAGACCGAATTCGTGGTAGTGGATGCCGGGGCTGGGCCAGCACTGCTCGGCGACCCACTCACCGGTGATCTCCGGCACCAGCGGGCTGCGCGCGTCGTGCAGCCACAAGCGCGCCATCGGATCGGAATCGACGCCACGGTCGATGCCCTTGAGCCAGTGGTCCCACCAGCGCACGCATTCGCCGAGGAAGTCGATGGTCGGTCCGGGGCCGCCCATGTGCGGATACTTGTGGCCCCAGGGCCCCACCAGCCCGGCGCGCGGTACCTGCAGGTGCTCGAGCAGGCGGAACACTGTATTGGAGTAGCCGTCGGCCCAGCCGCTGACCGCCATCACCGGGACCTGGATCGCGCTGTAGTCCTCGCAGACCGAAGCATGCTTCCAGTAGTCGTCGCGGCGCTGGTGCTCCAGCCAGTTGCGGATCCACAGGCCGGACCCCTCCAGGCGCTCGCGCCACATGTCGCGCCAGCGATCCTCGCCGACCACCCGCGGGTCCGGCGGGCAGGAGTTGAAGCCGAACATGGTCGACGCCCAGGAAAGGTTGTCCGTCAGCAGGCAGCCGCCCATGTAGTGCACGTCGTCGGCATAGCGGTCATCCGACGAACACACCGAGATCACCGCCCCCAGCTCCGGGGGCTGGAGGGCCGCCAGCTGCAGCCCGTTGAAGCCGCCCCAGGACAGACCGAACAGGCCGACCTTGCCCGAACACCACGGCTGCTGCGCGATCCAGCGGATCACCTCCAGGCCGTCTTCCAGTTCCTGCTGCAGGTATTCGTCGGGCAGCACCCCGTCAGAATCACCGCTGCCGCGCAGGTCGACACGCACCCCCGCGTAGCCGTTACGCGCGAAGAAGCCATGGACTTCTGCATCCCGCAGGGCCTTGTGGTCGTTCTTGCGATACGGGATGTACTCGAGGATCGCGGGGACCGGGTTGTCCCCGGCATCCTCCGGCAGCCAGATGCGTGCAGCCAGGCGGCAGCCGTCGCTCAGCGTGATCCAGGTGTTTTCGATGAGCTTTACGCCGTCGACCTCGTGCATGCTGTTGACCTCCATGCCGTGGCGGCATCCTTACCGGGGATATATTAGCCGGGCCGGCGAAAATCAAGCGCTGCGTCCGCAATGCGGCGCGGCTTCACACCAGGCGGCCGGGCAACTCCTCGTGACCCTCCGGATCGCGCGAGAGCACCTGCAGATTCCGGACCGTGGTTTCGGCGATCCCGGTCAGGCCCTCGTGGGTCAGGAACGCCTGATGCCCGGTGACCAGCACGTTGTCGCGCTGCGTCAGGCGCACCAGCCGTTCGTCGGGTACGCCACCCTCGGTCCCGGACCAGTCACGGAAGAACACCGGACCCTCGTCCTCGTAGACGTCCAGGGCTGCCGCGTCCAGCTGCCCGGAATCCAGCGCCGCCTCCAACGCGTCGGTATCCACCAGGGGGCCACGGGCCGTGTTGATCAGGATCGCGCCGCGGGGCATGCGGGCCAGCGTGTCGGCGTTGATCAGGTGCCGGTTGTCGCGCGTCAGCGGGCACATCAGGCAGACCACGTCGGATTCGCTCAGCAGACCGTCGAGATCGGTGTAGGTCACGCCGGCGGCCTGCAGCTCCGGATCGGGGTACGGGTCCATCGCCCGGACCCGGGCCCCGAAACCCTGCATGATTCGGCAGAAGATCGCCCCGATCTTGCCGGTACCAATCACGCCCACGTTGCGCTGCGCGACGTCGAAGCCGGCCAGGTGATTCAGGCGGAAATCGCCGCGCCGGGTGCGCTGCCAGGCGAAATGGGTATGCCGGTTCAGCGTCATCAGCAGAGCCACCGCATGCTCGGCGATCGCACTGGGCGAATACGCCGGCACCCGGCCTGCTCGCATGCCCAGGGAGGCGGCATGCTCGTGATCCAGGTTGTCGTGTCCCGAACAGCGCAGGGCGATCACGCGGATGCCCAGCGCATGCAGGCCGTCCAGAGTGGCCGCACCCAGATCGTCGTTGGTGAACGCACACACCGCATCCGCGCCGGCCGCATCGTTGACCGACTCCGGGGTCAAGCGACGTTCGTCCATCACGGGCTCCATCCCCGCCTCGCGCATTAACGGCACGAGGTGTTCATGGTCATGCTGCTGGGCGCTGAATACGGCCACCTTCATCCGGAATCCTCCTGCGACTGGTTGCTTTGACGTGTGCAGGATCGCACACCCGGACCCCGGCCGTGTCAGCGGCCAGGGCGCCAGACCACGGTCGCGCGATGGCCAGACTCGCCCGGGCGGACGGGTAGAACCTGCGTCGCATTTGGCGCACCATGGAAACTGACCGACCGGACCGCAGCGACGGACCGGACGGGACGGGATTCACCGGAGGGATTCCATGGAAGTGATCGCACCACAAGCCGTGGATACGCTGATCCGCCTGCTGGCCGGTGATGGCTACGAGGTGGTGGGGCCGACACGGCGCGACGGCGCGATCGTCTACGACCGGGTGGGCGGCCTCGAGGACCTGCCGGTGGGCTGGACCGACGAGCAGGCCCCCGGGCACTACCGCCTGCGCGAGCGCGAGGACGGCGCGCTGTTCGGCTACGTGGTCGGGCCGCATTCCTGGAAGAAGTACCTGTTCCCCCCCGAGGAGACCCTGTTCCGGCTGACCCGCCAGCCGGACGGGAGCTTCGTGACCGAGCCCGGCGTATCCGACATCCCCCGCCGCGCCTTCATCGGCATGCGCGCCTGCGAGTTGGCGGCGATCGACGTGCAGGACCGGGTGTTCCTCGGCCAGGCGGTGCAGGACCGCGGCTATGCCGCCCGTCGGCGGGACTTGTTCATGGTCGCGGTCAGTTGTGCCGAGCCGGGAGGCACCTGCTTCTGTGCCTCCATGGACACCGGCCCGCGCGCCCGCAAGGGCTTCGACCTGGCGCTGACCGAGGTGATCGACGCCACCCAGCACTTCCTGGTCGCCGAGGCCGGATCCGACGCGGGGCGTGCGATGCTCGACCGGCTGGAGCCGCGTGCGGCCTCGGACGCCGAGCAGGCCGCCGCCGAACGCGTGTGGGCCGAGGCCCCGAAAAAGATGGGCCGGAGCATGCCCGGTGACGCCCGCGAGGTGCTGAACCGGACCTTCGAGCACCCGCGCTGGGAAGAGACCGCCGAGCGCTGCCTGTCCTGCTCCAACTGCACCCTGGTCTGCCCCACCTGCTTCTGCTCGCAGGTCGAGGAGGTGCCCGATCTGGAGGGCCAGCGCACCGAGCGCGTGCGGCGCTGGGATTCCTGCTTCAACCAGGAGCACTCGCACCTGGTCGGCGGGCCCCATCGCGAGTCGGTGGCCGCGCGCTATCGCCAGTGGATCACCCACAAGCTGGCCACCTGGCACGACCAGTTCGACACCTCCGGCTGTGTCGGCTGCGGACGCTGCATCACCTGGTGCCCGGTGGGGATCGACATCACCGAGGAGGTCACCGCGGTGCGCCGCGACCCGGAGGGCCGGGCATGAACGAGCTGCTGACGATCATCGACCAACAGCCGTTTTTCGAGGACCTGGAACCGGAACACCGGCGCCTGCTGGCGGCCTGCGCAGCCAAGTGCGGTTACCCGGCCGGAACGCGGCTGATGCGCGACCACGAACCGGCGGAAACCTTCTGGCTGATCCGCGAGGGGCAGGTCGCGCTGGAGAGCCCCCTGCGCGAAGGCCGGGCAACGTTCCAGACCCTGGGACCCGGCGACATCCTCGGCTGGTCCTGGCTGCTGCCGCCGTACCGCGCCAGTTACGACGCCCGAGCGATCACCGATCTGCAAACCCTGCACTTCGATGCCGGCGTGCTGCGCGAACGCATGGAGGCCGACCCGGCGTTCGGCTACGTGCTGATGAAGCACTTCGCCGCGCTGATCGTGCAACGCCTGCAGGCCGCGCGGTTGCAGGCGCTGGATATCTACAGCCACGGAGGGCCCGGCCATGGCGCCTGACGCGGTTGCAACCCTGCCGGATCAGGCGATGGCGCCAGAGCCCTGGCGCATCCACTCGGTGCGCCGCGACGTGGCCAGCAACGAGGTCTTCAGCTGGACGCTGTACCCCGAACCGGGCGTGGAGCCGGGGCCGCCGCCGGCGCCCGGGCAGTTCAACATGCTTTACCTGTTCGGCGTGGGCGAGGTGCCGATCTCGGTGTCCGCGACCACCGACGACGGCGGCATCGTGCACACCATCCGCGCGGTGGGCAGCGTGACCCGCGCGATGCAGGATCTGGAGGCCGGTGCGGTGGTTGGCCTGCGCGGGCCGTTCGGCACGGCCTGGCCGGTGGAACAGGCGCGCGGGCGCGACCTGGTGCTGGTGGCCGGCGGCATCGGCCTGGCCCCGCTGCGCCCGGTGATCCACGCCGCGCTCCAGCGGCGTTCGGAGTTCGGGCGCATAGTGGTCTGCTACGGGGCGCGCTCGCCCGGCGACATGATCTTCCGCGACGAGCTGGACGCCTGGGAAGCCCGCGACGATGTGGATCTGCGCATCACCGTGGATCGCGGCACTGCCGCCTGGCGCGGCGATGTCGGCGTGGTCACCCAGCTGGTCGATCGCGGCGGTTTCGACCGGCGCAACACCCTGGCGATGGTCTGCGGCCCGGAGGTGATGATGCGCTTCACCGCGTCCTCGCTGGAGCGCCGCGGCCTGAAGCCGGAAGACATCTACGTGTCCATGGAGCGCAACATGCGCTGCGCGGTGGGCTTTTGCGGCCACTGCCAGATCGGGTCGCACTTCGTCTGCCGTGACGGCCCCGTGTTCCCCTACCCGGTGATGGAACCGGCCTTCCGGATACGCGAGCTATGAGTCGGGAAAAGCCCACCCTGGCGGTGTTCAAGTTCGCGTCCTGCGACGGCTGCCAGCTCAGCCTGCTGGACTGCGAGGACGAGCTGCTGGCGGTCACCGACCGGATCCGGATCGCCCACTTCCCCGAGGCCACGCGCACCCGCATCGACGGGCCGTGGGACCTGACGCTGGTCGAGGGCTCGATCACCACGCCGCAGGCGGCGGAGGAGATCCGCGAGATCCGCCGCGCCTCGAAGTTCCTCGTGACCATCGGCGCCTGCGCCACCACCGGCGGCATCCAGGCCCTGCGCAACTTCGCGGATGTCGAAGAATTCACCCGCCAGGTCTACGCCCACCCGGAATACATCGAGACCCTGGCCACCTCGGATGCCATCAGCCAGCACGTACCGGTGGACTTCGAGCTGCGCGGCTGCCCGATCGACAAGTACCAGTTGCTGGAGGTCGTCAGCGCCTTCCTCTACGGCCGGCGCCCGCAGGTCTCCAGCGCCAGCGTCTGCGAGGAGTGCAAGCGGGCCGGACAGGTCTGCGTGATGGTCGCCCACGGCACGCCCTGTCTCGGCCCGGTCACCCACGCCGGCTGCGGCGCGTTGTGCCCCGGGTGCAACCGCGGCTGCTATGGCTGCTTCGGGCCCAAGGAGACGCCCAACGCGCCGGGCCTGTCCGGGCAGCTGGAGGCCCTCGGCATGGAGCGCGCCACCCGCGTGCGCTTCTACCGCACCTTCAATGCCGGCGCCGACGCCTTCCGCGAGGAGAGCGAGCGCCAGGAATCAGGAAACGGACCATGAGCGAGACCCGCACCATCGAAGTCGACTACCTCGCGCGCGTGGAGGGCGAGGGCGCGATGTACGTGCGCACCGAGGGCGACCGCGTGGAGGAGGTGAAGCTGTCGATCTTCGAGGCCCCGCGCTTCTTCGAGAGTTTCCTGCGCGGGCGCGACTTCCGCGAGGCGCCGGACATCACCGCGCGCATCTGCGGCATCTGCCCGATCGCCTACCAGATGGGCGCCTCGCTGGCGATGGAGGACATCTGCGGCGTGACCGTGGACGGCGTGCTGCAGGACCTGCGGCGGCTGGCCTACTGCGGCGAGTGGATCGAGAGCCACGCCCTGCATGTATTCATGCTCCACCTGCCGGACTTCCTCGGCTATCCGGATGCGGTCACCGCCGCGAAGGACCACCCGGACATGGTGCGCAACGGCCTGCGCATCAAGAAGATCGGCAACTCCATCCTGCGCCTTTTGGGCGGGCGCGAGATCCACCCGGTCAACCTGCGGGTCGGCGGCTTCTACCGCACGCCGACGCCCGACGAGGTCGCCGGCCTGCGCGAGGAGCTGGCCTGGGGCCTGGAGGCGTCCTGCGAGGTGGCCGAATTCCTCGCCACCCTCGACTACCCGAACCTGGAGCGCGACTACGAGTTCGTGTCGCTGGTCCACCCGGACGAATACCCGATCACCCACGGCCGCCTCGGCTCCGCCAGCGGCCTGGACGCCGCCATCCGCGACTACGACGACGTCTTCACCGAGGAGCACGTGGCCCACTCCAACGCCCTGCACAGCCACCGCTCCGACAGCGGCGAACCGGTGTTCATGGGCCCGCTGGCGCGCTTCGCCCTGAACCGCGAACGCCTCACCCCGCGCGCCGCCGAACTGGCCGAGCGCGCCGGGCTGGGCGCGGCCTGCCGCAACCCGTTCCGCAGCATCCAGGTGCGCATGATCGAGATCGTGCTCGCCTTCGAGGAGGCCCTGCGCCTGGTCGACGGCTACCGGACCGCACCGGGCGAACCCGCGCTGCCGGTCACCCCGCGCGCCGGCACCGGCTTCGGCGCCACCGAGGCCCCGCGCGGCATCTGCTACCACCGCTACACTACCGACGACGCGGGCCTGATCACCGATGCGAAAATCGTCCCGCCCACCTCGGTCAACCAGCCCACCATCGAGGCCGACCTGCGCGAACTGGTGCAGACCCACCTCGACCTGCCGGACGACGAACTGCGCCACCACTGCGAGGTCGCCATCCGCAACTACGATCCCTGCATCTCCTGCGCCACCCACTTCCTCGACCTCACCGTCGACCGCCAGTGAGGCCCAGCACAAGACGGGACGCTTGATTCTGCGCGAGCCAAGATCGTCGTTCTGTTAGAGTAAAGGTATAATTTCTATACCATTCATTCATATGAAAGCGAAGACATTTGACGAGCGCTTTGACAGCGGAGAAGAGATGACCGATGCCCTCGATCTATCCGGGGCCCAGCGGCCGCTCCGCAAACAGCGGCGGGTAAACGTGGACTTCCCGGACTGGATGATCGAGTCGCTGGACCGAGAAGCCAACCGACTGGGTGTCACCCGCCAGTCGATCATCAAGATCTGGCTTGCGGAGCGGCTGGAAACGACCACTGCCGCCCGGAAAAGCGAGGGCACGCCCCGTTAGCCACCGCCAGGTATCGACCGGGAGCGCCCCGTGGCACGACCATCCGGACAGAACCCTCAGGAAAAACCGCTGTTTTCGGCCTCCGAGACCGAAGAGCGGCACTCGGATCTGAGCGACGGGCGCCGCGAAGAAATTGTCCGGGCGGCACGAAACACCCCCATAGCCCGGGAACGCCCGCAAAAGGGATTGGCTACGGCTCCCGCCGTGCCAATCACCGGCAAAGGGCCGTTGGTCATCGGCATCGGCAACCCCTGGCGCGGCGACGACGGTATCGGCCATGCCGTGGTGGACGCGCTGGCCGACACCCCGGGCCTCGCCACCGCCAAGAGCCACGGCGAGCCTGCCGAACTGATGGAGCTGTGGCAGGGACATGATCCGGTGATCCTCGTCGATGCCATCGTCACCGGCGCCGCCCCCGGCACCCTGCACCGGCTGGACGCCCGCGAGCCCCTGCCGCGCGGCGCCCGTTACTCCTCCCACGGCATCGGCCTCGCCGAGGCCGTGGAACTCGCCCGTTCCCTCGGCGAGCTCCCGGAAACTCTCATCGTCCACGGCATCGAACCCGCCCGCCTTGAGGACGGCGCGTGTCTCTCACCCGAGACCCTCGACACCCTTGCCCGGGTCGTCACCCGGATCACAGAGGACCTCGACGAGGCTGTATCCCGATCCCGCCCGGCTCCCTGAATCGGTTCAGCCCAAAGCCAGAAATGCGCCACCCCCTTCCGCAGCCCGCAGGCGTTACGGGAAAGGCCGCACAGACCGGCGCGCGAAGCCGGGCCGCACGTGAAACGGGCCCCGGAATCGCTTCCGGGGCCCGTTGGGGCTGAATCCTCAGGGACTTATGCCATCAATCCCGGGGCCGGCTTCTTGCGCCGGCGCAGGGACCAGCCAAGCATCACGAGACCGAGACCCACGAGAAGCAGCGAGCCGGGCGCCGGGATTTCGCCATGTCCGTTGTCCCGGTAGTAAATCGAGACGTGCGAGATGTCGCGGTCGTTGCCCTGGCCCGGCAACGGAAACGGCGGGCTGGTGAACGGGGTGGCATAGTCTCCATTCAGGGCTCCGGTTGTGATGTCATAGGCGACCAGGTTGGTATTGCCGCCATCCTTGAAGACCATCATCAGGTTATCGAAACTGGCCCAGAAATCGAGGTCCACCAGACCCCAGGTCCCGCTCTCGGCGTCACCGTCGAAACTCACAATGGTGGCCGGGTCACCCGGGTCCGGTGTAAGGGCGTCGCCGTCATCGTCGTACTTGCCGTCGAACGACCAGTCCGAGTAGTCGAAGAACGCGGTATTGTTGATGAGCGTGGGGCTGTCATTCTGGTTGCCATCGAGCGGCTCCAGAATCTGGCAGCCCTGGTTGGGATTGACCTTGTTTTCCAGGCCCCCGTCGACGTCCGAACAGTTGATCAAACTGGCGGAAGCCGGTCCAGCCACGAGCATGCTGCCCGCGAGGAGAAAAGCGAGGGTTCCGCTGCGCGAAACTGTCTTGTCCATGATAGCTACCTCCATGGTATGCGAGGGCAGATTGTGGTTTGGGTGCTGCACTCATACATGGATATGCAACATTCGCGCCCGACGGAATGGGCGGCCTCTCCCCCTTTGAGAACAAAGGCTTGCGTTTCGGGGCCCAACCAGGGGCACAGGGGCGACCACGAACCGTAAAGTATGTGGACAGCCCCCCGGGACGACGAAGAGCACGGCCGGAGGGCTCGCGCGGTGCGGGCGGATGTGCCGCAATGACTGGTGTGGTGCGACATACGGCCGGATTCCTCCCCGGGTTCGATGGGCGTGGCCAACGGCGCTGCCCGGGCCCGGGCGTGCGGGTGCGGCCCGATGCTGTAAAGCGATCGGACAGCCTGTCGGTGCGAGCATGGCCGCTGCGGGGTGAAAAACATCCGGGGCCCGCTTCCCGGGGTGCCACCCCCACAAGTCATTAAATGCAGGGGCTCGAGCGCGAACGTGTACATTGATCAGTGTTTCCCTAGTATGTGGGTATCAGCAAACCCGTTCCGCCGTCCGAGAGCAGTCCATGCCGCCACCGAGCGATGATCCCACAGTCCAGGCCCTGCCAATCGTCGGTGTCGGGGGCTCCGCGGGTTCACTCCAGCCCCTTCAGTCCCTTCTGGCCCACCTGCCTGCCGACACCGGGGCGGCCTACGTCATCGTCACCCACCACCCCAGGGGCGAACGCAGTCTGCTGCCGGAGATCCTGGGGCCGCACACGGCCCTGCCGGTACAGATGGTCGAGGAAGGCGAGGCGCTGGCGCCGGACCGCGTGTATGTAGCGCTTCCGGACGACGGCTGGGTCCTGGTCCGGGGACAGCTGATGCGTTCGCGCGACCCCCTGGAACGCCCCGGCAACGGCCCTCCCCACCCCATTGATACCCTCTTCCGTTCACTGGCGGAGGGGGCAGCACACCGGGCCATCGCGATTGTTCTCTCCGGAACGGGCAGCGACGGCACCCTCGGGGTCCAGGCCATCAAGTCGCGCGAGGGCATGGTCATGGCCCAGGCCACGGATACCGCCGAGTTCGGCGACATGCCGGGCAATGCCATCGCCACCGGGCAGGTGGACTACGTGCTGCCCGCGGCCGACATGCCAGCCACCCTGACCGGCTATCTCCGTTCCCGGGGTGACCGCCAGAAGGCCCTGGCGGATCATGCCCCTCTGATCCCGCAAAACCTGCTGGCCCGGATCCTGAACCAGGTCCGGCAGCGCACCGGCCACGATTTTTCCGGGTACAAGACCAGCACCCTGCATCGCCGCCTGGAACGGCGCATGGACCTGCGGCAGATCGTGGATGCCGAGGAATACCTGACCTATCTGCAGACGCATCCCGAGGAAATCGACCTGCTCTTTCAGGAGTTCCTGATCAGTGTTACCAACTTCTTCCGGGATCCCCCCGTCTGGACCACGCTGGCAGAGAAGCTGCTGCCGGCCATGCTGCAACGGGCAGCCCGGACGGGGCAGGAGTTCCGCGCCTGGGTGGTGGGCTGTGCGACCGGGGAAGAGGCCTACACGCTGGCCATCCTCGTCCGGGAATGTATCGAGCACTGGGAGCAGGCCCCGGAGGTCCGGATCTTCGCCACCGATGTGGATCAGGCGGCCATCAACATCGCACGGGCGGGACGCTATCCGGCGGGCATTGCCCAGGATCTGACCGAGGCACGGGTGCGCCGGCATTTCTCGGCCGAAAACGACGCCTACCGGATCGGCCGGGAGGTGCGGGACATGGTGGTGTTCGCCGAGCACAACGCGCTGCAGGACCCGCCGTTCACCGGGCTGGATCTCATTACCTGCCGCAACCTGTTGATCTATCTGGAGCGTGACCGTCAGGAGCGTCTCCTGGCGCTGTTCCGTTACTCCCTGCGCAGCCAGGGTCTGCTGCTGCTGGGCGCATCGGAAAGCCCGGATTACCACAGCGAGGCCTTCTCGGTCGCGGACAAGGAAAGCCGGATCTTCCGCGTCGCCGAGGGGGGCCTGCCGTCGCTCCTGCCGGAGATGCCGGGGCCCAGCCGTCACCATCGGGCACTGCCCTCCCAGGAAAGCAGCGACAGCCCGGCCACCGGAACCGGGAACAGCCTCGCCCGCAATGTGGAACGCCTGCTGGCCCTGCAGTTCGCTCCGCCGACAGTGGTGGTCAATGACCGCGGGGAGGTGGTGTACATTCACGGACGCACCGGGCGCTTCCTGGAACCCGCCAGCGGCCCCGCGCGGAATCAGATCCTGGAGATGGCTCGGCCGGGGCTGCGGGCGCCGCTGTCCCAGGCGTTGAAGGACGTGACCGGCAGCGATACCGATCACGTGACCCGCGAGGTGCAGGTCCAGACCAACGGCGATACCGAGCCGGTCCGGCTGGAAGTCCGGCGGATCCGGACACCCGCCGCCCTTTCGGGATTCCGCCTGGTGGCCCTGCATTCGGTCCCTGCCGTGGACCCGGCGGAAGCATCCATTGAATCGTGTGCGACGGCAGCCGCCCCGGAAGGCGGCAATACCGCGGACGCAACCCGGCTGAAGCGGGAGCTGGAGGCCCTGCGTCAGGACAAGCAGTTCGCGGTCAAGGAACTGCAGTCCTCCAACGAGGAGCTGCAGTCCCTTAACGAAGAACTGCAGTCCATGAACGAGGAGCACCAGAGCAGCAACGAGGAGCTGGAAGCTGCCAAGGAGGAAGTCGAGTCCCTCAACCAGGAGCTGCGCAGCGTCAATACCGAGCTGCAGACCCGGGTGGATGACCTGACCGAGGCCAACGATGACCTCAAGAACCTCCTGGAGAGCACCCACCTCGCCATCCTGTTCCTGGATGAATCCCTGAACATCAAGCGCTTTACCATGCCCGCGCAGACCCTGATCGCGGTACGCCCCTCCGACATCGGCCGCCCTTTGAGGGAGCTGACCACCAGGCTTTGCTACGACTCCCTCGAGGCGGACGCCGAGGCGGTTCTGGACAGCCTTATCCCCCGCGAGGTGAAGGTGCAGACGCAGACCGGCCACTGGTATCTGCTGCGCATCCAGCCCTACCGCAGCACCCGGAACGTGATCCGCGGGGTGGTGTGTACCTTCCAGGACATTCAGGCCGCTCAGGGGGTAGCCCGTCCCGAGGCATTCTTCCGGGCGGTCGTCGACACCGTTCGCGAGCCCCTGCTGGTGCTGAATTCGGAGTTGCGGGTGGTGTCCGCCAACGACGGCTTTTATCGCAGCTTCCCCCTGACCCCGGAGTCGGTGGAAGGCCGAAGCCTGTTCAAGCTGGCAGACGGGCAGTGGAACCACCCGGAATTGCGGGCCCTGCTGACCGAGGTCCTGCCGCAGAACAAGGCCTTCCACGACTTCGAGCTGACAGCGGATTTCGGCGACCCGGAGTCGACCGGCCTGCTCCTGAACGGCCGTCGCCTGGAACTGGAGGACGACGCGAGCATGATCCTGCTCACCATGGAGTTCCGGAGACCGGTGTCCCGGGCCCCGGAACCCGCCGCAAGGAGCCCCGACCATGGACCATGACGACCCGAAACCCCTTCCGCCCGAGGCCCTGCGCGAAGCGGCCCGTCAGCGCCTGGGGCGCGGCCTGACGGACATCTCCGAACGGACCGATGCGGATACCCGGGCCCTGGTGGCGGAGCTGGAGCTGCATCAGGAGGAGCTGAGGATCCAGAACGAGGTGCTGCAACAGGCACGGGACCACCTGGAAACCGCCCGGGATCGCTACCGGGACCTGTTCCAGCAGGCCCCGATGGGTTACCTGATCCTGGACGACGAGGGTCGGATACGGGAGGCCAACCGGGCCGCCACCGAACTCCTCGCCCCGGGAACCGATGTCACCGACCAGCCCCTGTCCGCTTTCGTGGCCACCGAATCCCAGGATGCACTGCACCTGCACCGCCGTGCACTGACCGGCGCGGGGAAGGCCCATGTTGTGGACGAACTGAACCTGGTGGGCGACGGCTCAAGCCCGCGGACCGTGCGCATGGACACGGTGGCGGAACGCAACAAGGACGCCGCCGAGGCCCGGTTCCGTTGTGCCCTCATGGATATCACGGAACGCCGCCGCGCGGAGGATCAGCTCCGGATCGCGGCCCATGTGTTCGAGGACGCCGGCGAGGCCATCGTGGTGACGGATCCGGCCGGCCGCATCCAGACCGTCAACCAGGCCTTCACCCGCATTACCGGCTACACCAGCAGCGACGCCATGGGCGTCAAAATCGGCCGCCTGCTCAAATCCGGACGCCACAGCCAGGCCTTCTACGAAGAAATGTGGGAAGGCATCAACCAGCGCGGATTCTGGGAGGGGGAGATCTGGAACCGGCGAAAGAACGGGGATGTTTACCCGGAATGGCTGACCATCAACCGCGTGGATGACGATGTCGGCCAGCCCCGTTACTTCGTGACGGTCTTTTCGGACATCAGCCAGCTCAAGGATTCCCACCGGGAGGTCGAATACCTGGCCAACCACGATGCGCTGACCGGCCTGTCGAACCGCAACCTGTTCCAGGACCGACTTCTCCAGGCCATTGCCCAGGCCCGGCGCGACGGGAAACAGGCGGCCCTGCTGTTCCTCGATCTGGACGATTTCAAGACCATCAATGACACCCTGGGCCACGAGGTGGGCGACGAGCTGCTGGTCGAAGTGGCCTCCCGGCTGCAGGAGGTGGTGCGTGACGTGGATACGATCGCGCGCCTGGGCGGCGATGAGTTTACGGTCATCCTCGCCGACACTCACACCGACGAAGCCGCCTCGATTGCCCGGCGCCTGGTGGCGACCCTTGCTCGCCCGTTTGAAGTCCGGGGCCGAAGCCTGCGTGTCACCTGCAGCATCGGCCTGGCGCTGTACCCCGACGACGGCGAGGATGCGGACACCCTGTCCCGCGCAGCCGACATGGCCATGTACCGGGCCAAGGCCGACGGCCGCAACCGGCTGCGTCTGTACGAACCGGCACTGCACCGGCGCCTGATGGAAGACTGCAGCCTGGAGGACGCGCTGCGCCGGGCTCTGGTCAACGACGAACTGCGCCTCGTCTATCAGCCCCAGTTCGACGCAGGCGATCCGGAACGGCTCGTGGGCGCGGAGGCCCTGCTGCGCTGGGAGCACCCGGAGAGGGGAGCGGTCAGTCCGGGACACTTCATACCCGTTGCGGAGAAATCCGACCTGATCACCGAGCTGGGCCGGCGGGTGGAGAAGATCCTGTGCGAACAGGTCGGCGCCTGGCGGGCGGCCGGGCTCGACCCGCCCCCGATCTCCTTCAATGTCTCGCCCCGGGACTTTCGGGAAGGGGAGTTCGCCACGGCGCTGTTCCAGTGCATGACGCACCACGGCATCGGCGCAGACCAGCTCCAGCTGGAGTTCACCGAGGGCACGCTTACCGAGCGCTCCGATATCGTCCACGAGGAGATCCGCAGGCTTCACCAACAGGGGATCCACCTGGCCATCGACGATTTCGGGACCGGTTACTCCTCCCTGATCAACCTCAAGCGGCTCCCCCTCGCCGAGCTCAAGATCGACAAATCCTTTGTGGACGGGCTGGGCACGGACGAGAACGACGAAGCCATTGCCCGCGCCAGCCTCGCCATGGCACGCGCCCTGGCCCTGCGGACGGTAGCCGAGGGCGTGGAGACCCCGCAGCAGCTGGCCTGGCTGCGGGCGCACGGCTGTGACCGTGTCCAGGGCTTCCTCCTTGCGCATCCTCTCGAGGCGGAGGATTTCCGGGCCATGCTGCAGGGCACCCGAAGAGCCCGATAATCCGGATCCGGGATCGTGCCTGCGCGAAGCAGGGGCCGTCGTCGGCAACCCCGCGGGCAAGGGTCTAGACTTCAGGGAAGCACTGATCCGGTGCACGTTCGTGCTGGCACCCCGCTAACCATGACACCGGAGCGCAAGGAGAAAGTCCATGAGTCCGGTTCGCATTCTCGGTATCGTCCTGCTGGTCGCAGGGATCGTGATTCTTTATTTTGGCTGGCAGACTTCGCAGGGCTTGGTCGAACAGGCCCACGAGACCCTGACCGGCCGGTTCACGGATGAAACCACGTGGTATTTCATCGGGGGCGGTGTGGCCGTAGTCCTGGGGCTGCTGCTGACGATATTTGGCGTCAAACGTTAAACCCCGGGCATTTTCCGGGTGCAGGGCTGTCCTACTCGTACAGGCAGGAGCGCCCTGCTCCTCCGTCTCGCAAGCAGGTTTTCCATGTCCGCACACACCCCTCCCGTCGCCTGGACCTCGGCCATCTTTTTCGCCCTGTCGAATCTGGCCGCACTCACGCTGGTGCCCTGGTGGGGTCTCACACAGGGTTTCAGTGGCGCAGCCTGGCTGTTCTTCGGACTGTTCCTGGTATTGAGCGGGCTGGGGATCACGGTCGGCTATCACCGCCTGTGGGCGCATCGCAGCTTCAAGGCGCGTGGCCCGCTGCGCGTGATTCTGGCGCTTTGCGGGGCGCTGGCGCTGCAGAACAGCATCTACAACTGGAGTGCCCGGCACCGCGTGCATCATGGCTACGTGGATGACGTGGAACGCGACCCGCATTCCATCAAGCGCGGCTTCTGGCACGCCCACATGGGATGGATGCTGCGCAACTGGCCCGCCAGCCGGGCCGATTATTCGCGCGCGAAGGACCTGACGAAGGATCCGGTGGTGATGTGGCAGCACCGCCACTACTGGACCCTGGTGTGGGGGCTGAACCTGGGGTTGCCCTTGCTGCTGGGGCTGGTGTTCGGGGACGTGATCGGCATGCTGCTGCTGGCGGGCGTGCTGCGGCTGGTGCTCAGTCACCATTTCACGTTCTTTATCAACTCCCTGGCGCACTGGTGGGGATGGCGCCCCTACAGTGACGAGAATACCGCCGTGGACAACGGCCTGGTCGCGTTGCTCACCTGGGGCGAGGGGTACCACAACTTCCACCATGCCTTTCAGGGCGACTACCGCAACGGCGTGCGCTGGTGGCAGTACGACCCCTCGAAGTGGCTGATCAACCTGCTGGCGTGGACGGGGCTGGTGCATGACCGGCGCTGGACGCCGCGCTTCAAGATCCTGCGCGCGCGGCTGCACACCGAGTTCCGCCGCCTGCTGAACGCCGATGCGGCCGGGCCGATGCACGACACCTGGCGCGCGACCGTGGAGCGCGAGTACCAGCACTTCCGCGATACGGTGAACCAGTGGCAGCAGGTGCAGGCGGACAACATGCGGGCCGGACGCGAGGCCCTGAACGACCGCTGGCTGCGCACGGAACTGCGCACCCGATTCAAGGAGCTGGAGTATCGCCTCAAGATGCAGCGCCGCCGCCTGC
The DNA here is from genome assembly GCF_000377885.1 of Thioalkalivibrio sp. AKL17. Taxonomy (NCBI): domain Bacteria; kingdom Pseudomonadati; phylum Pseudomonadota; class Gammaproteobacteria; order Chromatiales; family Ectothiorhodospiraceae; genus Thioalkalivibrio; species Thioalkalivibrio sp. AKL17. Next base: position 330,903 of record NZ_KB898767.1, on the reverse strand, counting down.
GCGCGCTGTCGGCCTGCCACCGGACGCCATCGGCTTCCGCCTGACGCCGTGCCCTCCCGGGAGTTCAGGGACCCGGGGAGTCCATTGAAGCGGACACCCCGGTCGAGCTCGGGCATGCGCCCGCCGCCCCGTCACGCTATGCCGTGTCGTCGGCGATCTTTTTCGCCACGCGATCGGCGACCTTGCCACGCACCACCACCTCGTCGGCTCCGGCCTCACGCGCGGCCTTGAGCATGCTCCCTTCCACATGCGGGCCAAAGGCGAGGATGGCGGCACCCGGACAGCGTTCACGCCAGGTCGACACACTCGCGACGTCCCGTGCACCCAGGTCGATCACGATCAGGTCGGGGGCTGCGGGCTCGCCGCTGCCGGTCACTTCGGCACCGGCCGCGCGCCAGCGCGATTCGAGCCGCACGCGGGTCATCAGGTCGGGGGTGTCGATGTGGATCTGCATGGATGTCGGGCTCCGTTCAGTGGGTGTCCGCCGCCCGTACCCGTCGAACATGCCGGATGACATCCGCGGCGAACGGGATGGAGAGGACAACGCCGGATCGAGGAACCCGGGGTGCCAACCCCGAAGGGGCTCGGCCGCCCGTTGTTGATCAAAACGGGCGCGCGCACGGCGTTGCGGCTCCCTTGTGCAGAATGCTGCACGGCGGTCACCGCGCCTTGTTCGCACGCAAAAGCGACTCGAGCGCGAACGTGCACATGGATCAGTGTTTCCCTGGCAGAAACATCGACGGTTTCCAGGTTTCGTTCTTTTCCATGCCGCCTCCCTGCAGCCATTATAGGAAGGAACCAGTCTACCTTAAGGAAACCGGGACGGGGAGACACTGAACCATGCACGAACATTCGCTGATGGCCGACTTGCTGCGCAAGATCGAACAGGTGGCGGCCGACAACAACGCCGAGCGCGTGACCCGGGTCCGGGTGTGGCTCGGGGCGCTGTCGCATATCACGCCGGAGCATTTCCGCGAGCATTTCGAGGACGGCACCCGCGGCACGCTGGCCGAGGGCGCCGAACTGGAGGTGGAGACCTCGGACGACGAGACCCACCCCGAAGCCCAGCAGATCCTGCTGCGGAACCTGGACGTGGTGTGAACGACCGCGCCCGTGCGCGCTGGCGCCTGATCGTCGCAGGCCGGGTACAGGGCGTCGGGTTCCGGCCGTTCGTCGCCCGTCAGGCCCGTCGGCTGGGGCTGACGGGGGCGGTCGCGAACACCGCGGAAGGGGTCGTGATCGAGATCGAAGGGCCGCAGGCGGCACTGAAGTCCTTCCGCCATTCCCTGGAGGAGGACGGCCCGCCGGCCGCACGCGTGGACCTGATCACCGCCACCACGATTCCGCCGCTCGGCGATACGGATTTTTACGTCCGCACCCATCATGCCGCCGGCGGGGGCGCTCCCGCACTGGCCCCTGACCGCGCGCCCTGCCCGGCGTGTCGGGCCGAAATCCGTGACCCGGCTGCGCGGCGGTTCCGCTATCCGTTCACCGCCTGTGCCGACTGCGGACCGCGCTGGAGCATCGCGACCGACCTGCCCTGGGACCGGGCCCACACCACGCTGGCGGCGTTCCCGCTGTGCCCGGCCTGCCGGACGGAGTTCGAAGATCCGGAGGATCGGCGCTTCCACGCCGAGGCCATGGCCTGCCCCGCCTGCGGCCCGCAACTGACGCTGCGCACGCCGGACGGGGGCGCGCGGAGCACCGGCGACGACGCCCTGCGCGCGGCGGTGGACACCCTGCGCGAAGGGGGCATTCTGGCCCTGAAGGGGACGGGCGGCTTCCAGCTGCTGGTGGATGCCACCCGTCCGGAAGCGGTCGCGCGGCTGCGCCGGCGCAAGCAGCGGCCGGAGAAACCACTGGCGATCATGCTGCCGGGTCGGGCCGAAACGGATACGCTCGCCCGCATCGACGATGTCGAGCGGGCGCTGCTGGAATCCCCGGAGGCCCCCATCGTACTGGTCGAGGGCCGGCCGGAGGCACCGCTGGCCGAGGGGGTCGCCCCGGGGCTCGGACGTCGCGGACTGATGCGCCCGTCCACCCCGCTGCATGTCCTGCTGCTGGACGACTTCGGCGAGCCGGTGGTCTGCACTTCCGGGAACCGCAGCGGCGAGCCCCTGTGCATGGAGGGCGACGAGGCGGTTGCCCGGCTGGGCGATATCGCGGACGCGATCCTGGATCACGACCGGCCGGTCGCACGGGCGCTGGACGACTCCGTGTTCCAGGTCGCCGCCGGCGAACCCCAGTGCCTGCGACTGGGGCGCGGCTGCATGCCAACGCGCGTGCCACTACCTGCGGGGGAGCCCGCGGTTGCGCCCGCGCCGGTCACCCTGGCCCTGGGCGGGCAGCTCAAGGCCGCGCCCGCCCTGGCGCTCGGGAATGAAGTGGTGGTCGGCGCCCATGTCGGCGACCTGGAAAGCGACACGGCATTACAGCGGCTGAACCGCGAGGCCCGGGCGCTGGGGGAGCTCTGCGGGGTGGACATCGAACGGGTCGCCTGCGACCGGCACCCGGATTACGCCTCCACGCGCCTGGCCGAAACCTGGAACCTGCCGCTCACGCGGGTACAGCATCATCATGCCCATGCGGTCGCTGCCCTCGCGGAGCACGGCGTGCGCGAACCGGCGCTGGCCCTGGTGTGGGACGGGGCCGGGCTGGGCGACGACGACACGCTGTGGGGCGGCGAGTGCCTGAGTCTCGACCGTGACGGTAGCTGGCGCCGCAGCGGGCATCTGCGACCGTTCCGCCTGCCCGGGGGCGAGGCCGCGATGCGCGAACCGCGGCGCGCGCTGCTGGGTCTGCTGCATACCCGGTACCACGGCGATCGCGCGACCCTCGAGGCCAGCCCCGCGCGCGCCCTGTTCACCGCAGCGGAATGGCGGCCGCTGCTCGCCTGCCTGGACCGGGGGATCAACGCCCCGGTGACCTCCAGTGCGGGAAGGCTGTTCGATGCGGTCGCGGCACTCAGCGGCCTGCGCATCGCCGCCGGCTACGAAGGGCAGGCCGCGCTACACGTACAGGAAGCCGCGGAAGCGGCAGGGCACCCGGACGACCGGGCACGGTACGGTGATCCAGACGCGATCCCGCTGGATACCGATCTTGCACCCTGGCAGGGCGACTGGGCCCCGCTGGTCGATGCCCTGCTCGCGGAACGCGCGGCGCGGCCGGTGGACGCGCCCGCACGCATGGCCACGCGGCTGCACCGGGCGCTCGCGGGATTCGCGGTCGCGGCGGCCCGCGCCAATAACCGGGAAACCGTGGCATTGACCGGCGGATGCTTCCAGAATCGGCATTTGCTGCAACAATGCGTGGACGCCCTGCGGGCGGCCGGTTTCCGCCCGCTCTGGCCGCAGCGCATCCCGCCCGGCGACGGCGGGCTGGCGACCGGCCAGGCCGTGATTGCAAGACGGGCGACCTCGCCCGTGCGAACCACCGACGGAGACTGAGACCATGTGCCTGGCCATCCCCGGCCGCATCGACCACGTGGAGGAGGCGGACGATCCGCTGTTCCGCCAGGCGCGCGTCGCGTTCGGCGGCGTCACCCGAACGGTCTCTCTGGCCTGCACGCCGGAGGCCGGGCCGGGCGACTACGTGCTGGTGCATGCCGGCATCGCGATCGCCACCCTCGACGAGGCGGCCGCCGAACGCACCCTGGCGGCGCTGCGCGAAATCCCCGGGCACGATCCGTCCGCTCCGGAGGCTCCGTGAAGCACCTCGACGAATACCGCGACCCGGCGCTGATCCTGCAGCAGGTCGAGGCGATCCGCGCGGCCTGCACCCGGCGCTGGACGCTGATGGAGGTCTGCGGCGGCCAGACCCACGCGATCCTGCGCCACGGGCTGGATGAATTGCTGGCCGACTCGGTCGAGCTGCTCCACGGGCCCGGCTGCCCGGTCTGCGTGACCCCGGCCGAGACCCTTGATCAGGCGGTACTGCTGACCCGCCGCCCGGAGGTGATGCTGTGCACCTTCGGCGACATGCTGCGCGTACCGGGCGCGCTGGGCGACCTGAACGCCGCGCGCGCGGCCGGGGGCGACGTGCGCGTGATCTACTCGCCGCTGGATGCTGTCGCACTGGCGCGGGAACACCCGAAGCGCGAGGTGGTGCTGCTGGCGGTGGGCTTCGAGACCACCGCCCCGGCCGCCGCCATCGCGGTGCTGCAGGCCGAGGCCCTGGGCCTGACCAACCTGTCGCTGCTGGTCTCGCACTCACTGGTGCCGCCGGCGATGGAGGCCCTGCTGACCGACCCGGACAGTCGCATCCAGGGCTTTCTGGCCGCCGGACACGTCTGCACGGTGGAAGGTGCAGACGTCTACCGGACGATCGCCGAACGCTTCCGGATTCCCATCGTGGTGACGGGCTTCGAGCCGGTGGACCTGCTGGCCGGGATTCGGGCCTGCGTGGAGCAGCTGGAACGCGGCGAAGCGCGGGTGGAGAACCGCTACGACCGGGCCGCCCGCGATGACGGCAACGCCGCCGCGCGCGATGCGGTCACCCGCGTGTTCGAGCCGGTGGAACGCGAGTGGCGCGGGATGGGCCGCCTGCCCGCCAGCGGCCTGGGCCTGCGTCCGGAATACGCGCGCTTCGATGCCCTGAAGCGCTTTGACCTGGCCGGGACCGAATCCGGAGGAGACGGTCCCTGTATCGCCGGCCAGGTGCTGCGCGGGCTGAGCCGACCCACCGACTGTCCGGCCTTCGGCCGCGAATGCACCCCGGATCACCCCCTGGGGGCGCCGATGGTCTCCTCCGAGGGGGCCTGTGCGGCCTACCTCCACTACCGGGGCGAGACATGACCACCGAGGTCGTGCGGCTGGCACATGGCGGCGGGGGCCGGCTGCAGGCCGGGCTGCTGGACGAGGTGATCCTGCCGGCCCTCGGCGCCCGCGCCTGCGGCGCCCCCGATGCGGCCGTGCTCGACGCGCCGGGCGGGCGCCTGGCCATGACCACCGACAGCTTCGTGGTGCGGCCGCTGTTCTTTCCCGGCGGCGACATCGGCCGCCTCGCGGTACACGGCACGGTCAACGACCTGGCGATGGCGGGGGCGCGACCGCTGTGGCTGACGCTGGGGCTGATCCTCGAGGAGGGGCTCCCGCTGGAGGACCTGCGCCGCGTCCTCGCCTCCGTAAGCGCGGCCGCCGAAGAATGTGGTGTGCAGGTGGTGGCCGGCGACACCAAGGTGGTCGAGGCCGGGCATGGTGACGGGGTCTACATCAACACGAGCGGCGCAGGCGTGGTCCCGGACGGGGTTGGCATCAAACCGACCGCGATCCGGCCGGGCGACGTGCTGCTGGCCAGCGGCGACCTCGGGCGCCATGGCGTGGCCATCCTTGCCGCACGCGAGGACCTCGGCCTCGAGCCGCCCGTGCCCAGCGACAGCGCGGCGGTCGCTGCAGCCGTGGCGGCCCTGCTGGATGCCGGGGTGGCGGTACATGCACTGCGCGACCCGACCCGTGGCGGCGCCGTTGCCGCACTGCAGGAGCTGGCCGAGGCCTCCGGCTGCCGCCTGGTGCTGGACGATGCGGCCATCCCCGTACGCGAAGACGTGCGCGGGGCCTGCGAGATCCTCGGGCTGGACCCGCTGCACTCGGCCTGCGAGGGGCGGTTCCTCGCGGCCGTCCCGGCGGTCCATGCCGAGCAGGCGCTGGCGGTCCTGCAGTCCGTTCCGGTGACCCGGGACGCAGTCGCCATCGGCCGGGCCGTTGCCGGCGATCCGGCGGTGATCCGGCGTCTGCCGACCGGCGTGGAGCGCCGGCTGGTCCTTCCGGCCGGGGAGCAGCTCCCGCGCATCTGCTGAAACCCGCTGCCGCACGCGCTATCGTTGTCCGGCCCGTTTACGCAGCAACAGGAGACCGATCATGAGCCTCAGTCGCCTCACTCTCGTCCCCCTGGCCCTGGCCGCCAGCCCGGCGCTCGCGCACCCCGGACATGGGCACGGCGACGGCCATTCTTCCCTGCTGCATTATCTGAGCTCGCCGGAGCATCTCTGGCCCGCGGCCGCGGTCCTGCTGCTGGCCGCCGTAATCGGGGGCGCCTGGCTGTGGCGGCGGTCGCGCCGGCGGAAAGACCCGCGGAGCTGACAGCGGGCACGAATCCTGCTGACAAAACCGGTGCATGCTCGGGAGAGCCGGTCACGACTGTGAAAACCCGGTTCGGGGATAATGCGCGCGCACCAAAAGGAATCGGAAACGCACCATGAACGAACTGAAACAGGCCATCGAGCACCAGCGGGAGTACCTGGAAGAGCGGCTGCATGAGCCACTGAGCGGGATCGCGGCGCGCCTGGTGCCGGCCTGGCCCCGGCGCGAGGAACTGGACTCGATCCTGGAGGACGGGATCCGGCGGATCCCCGAGGCCACATTCATGTACGCGCTCAACACCCGCGGGATCCAGCTGTCCGACAACATCTCCCGCAGCGGCGTGCTGCCCGAGCACTTCGGCCGCGACCGCTCGCAGCGGCCATACATGAAGGAGGCAGTGCCGGCCGACGGTTTCCTGCTGTCCGAGGCCTATATCAGCCTGCTGGGGCGGCGCCCGTCGCTGACCGCCCTGCAGCTCGTCCGCGACGACAACGGCCGGGCCCTGGGTTTCCTCGGCGCGGACTTCGACCTGCGCAACCTGCCGGACCTGTCGGAAGACCTGTACGAGGAATCCAGCGAGTGGCGTCAGATCAAGGGCGACCCGTCGATCCGCGGCACGCTGTTCCAGCAGAGCCGCACCGAAAGCCTGATGGACCGCAACATGGACACCGCGCTGGCCATCCTGGAGGAGCTGTTCACGGAGCGCGGCGTGTTCCAGGGCGTGTTCCACTTCTCCAGCTCGCGCGCGACCCTGTGGACCACCGAGGATCCGTACCGCTACCGCATCCTGACCCACGAGTCGCTGGCCGATCCGGATGTCTGTCTGGCCTTCCCCCACGAGCCCTACCCGGAGGAGGCACTGATCCCGCAACGGGACATCGGCCGGGTGCTGGACGGCCTGCGGACCCTGCGTTTCGCCGACGACACCGTGTATCTGCGTTCCGCGTCGCTCAACCTGTTCAACGGCATGGTCAGCCTGACCTTCTCCTGCGACGGCTCGCACTACATGACCTCCGAGGAATTCCTCGGGCGTTCCATAGAATTCTGGCTGGGGGCGACCGGCTGATCCGCCCCGGCCTCATACCCCCTCGGGGGCCGGGTCATTTTCCCGGGGTCACGGCGCTGCATGTATATTAGTATTCCCTAATAAACACTGGAGAGAAGCATGCAGCGTACCCTCGCCGCCCTGACTCTGGGCCTGGCCCTCGCCCTGCCCGCCACCGCCGTGGCCGACGACGTCCACGAATTCGGGATCTCGCCGCAGGCGACCTACAACCTGGTGCAGGAAGACGGCGATGACATCCTGTTCATCGATGTCCGCGACCCGGTCGAGATCATGTTCGTGGGCTTCACCGACGAGGTCGATCTCAACATCCCCTTCCTGCTGGTGGACCGCCACGACTGGGATGACGAGAAGAACCGCTTCAACCCCTCGCGTAACCCCGACTTCGTCGACCAGATCGACGCGGCGCTGGACGAGCGCGGCCTGGACCGTGACACCACGATCATCACCATGTGCCGCTCCGGCAGCGAACGCGGAGAGCCCAGCGCGGCATTCCTGCGCGAGAACGGCTTTCCCAACGCCCGTTACGTGGTCAACGGCTTCCAGGGCGACGCCATCAGCGAAGGCGAACGCGCCGGCTTCCGCCTGAAGAACGGCTGGCAGAACTCCGGCCTGCCGTGGAGCCGCGAGATGAACGCCGACAAGATCCACCGCAGCGACTGACCCCACCCGGATCCGTCCGGATCCTCCGCGGCCCCGGATGCCACCGGGGCCGTTTCACCCGTTTCGTACTCTCCCGCCCGGGGGTGTCCCGCAATCCCCGAAACCGGCATCATGGCAGGGTCTTCATCCCTCCCGCCGGACTCGACATGGAAACCGCCTCCGCCAGCGACATCGGGGCGCGCCCCGAACAGCAGGATGCCGTCACCGTCCGGGTCTCCGACGACGGTCGCCGCGCACTGCTGGCCGTCGCCGACGGCATGGGCGGCCACGCGGCCGGGGCCTGGGCCTCGCATACCGCCATCGCCACCATCGAGGCGCACTGGGAGCAGTGCAACGGCATGCCCACGCGTCCGGCCCGCTGGCTGGAAACCGTTGCCCGCGCGGCCCACGACGCCCTGCGCGCGGAAATCACCGACGACACCGCCCCGCCCGGGACTACCCTGGTGGTGCTGTTCGTGGATGAGTCCGGTGCGTGGTGGGTGCACTGCGGCGACAGCCGCCTGCTGCATTTCCGTGGCACGCGCCTGATCGAACGCACCCGCGACCACTCGCGGGTGCAGGAGCTGTTCGAGGCCGGGATGATCCGCGAACAGGAAATGGCCACCCACCCGGATCAGAACCACCTGCTCGCGGCGCTGGGCATGCCCGGAGGCCTGCGGCTGGACCACGGACACGCGAAACGCCATCCGGACTCCGCGTTCCTGCTGTGCACCGACGGCTTCTGGGAACAGATCGAGCCGGCGGAGATGGCGGGCCTGCTGGTGTCCGATGACCTGTCCGGCGGGCTCGACGAGGCGGTGCGGGTAGCCGCCAGGCGCGGGGGCCCACGCGGCGACAACATCGCCGTGGCCGCCTGGCGCAGCGGCGCCCCCCGGGGCTTCGATCGCCTGCGCCACCGGGGCGGGTCGCTGGTGCCATCGACGCTGCTGGGCGGGATCATCCTGCTGGCGGTGCTGGCGATCCTGTTCTGGCCGGTCGGCGGCGGATGAACGGAAATCACGGAACCCGTATACTGTATAAACAGTGAAGCAGTTCACATAATGGATCGTCCGATGGCCCCCTCCCGTTTCGTCCGCTCGCTGTTGCTGTTGTCCCTGCTGTCCCTGACGGGCGGCTGTGCAATGCTGGAACAGGAACCGGACGCAGACCCGGAACCGACCCAGGACCCGCAAGCGACGGATGAACCGCGGGAAGCAGCCCGGTCGGACGAAAAACATGCCTCACCGCCGACCCTTGCTGCTATCCTGAGCCGGCTGCAGGCGGGCGAATGGGACCGGGCGGAGACCATGCTGGAGCGGTTCCGGGAATCCCGCCCCGAGGACCCCACCGCGCGCTCGCTGCAGCGTCAGCTCACGGAGGACCCGGAAACGCTGCTCGCCGACGGCGAGACCCGGCATACCGTGGAAGCGGGCGAGACCCTGGGTCTGATCGCCAGGCGCTACACCGGCGACGCCACGCAGTTCGTGATCCTGGCTCGGCTCAACGACATCCGGCGGCCGGAACACCTGACCGTCGGTCAGCAGCTGCGGGTTCCCCCGCCCGCCGACCCCCAGGACGCCGGCGAGCCTGGTGTCACCCCCGATCTCGACGAGCAGCTGCAGGCCCTGGGTGCGGGCGCGGAAGACGGCTCCCGCGAACATGGGGAGTCCTACCGCATGACCATCCGCGCCGACCTCGACGCCGGGCGTCACGAAGCGGCCTACGAGACCGCACGGGCCGCCCGTGAGGCCGCCCCCGATGAGGCCTGGGACGACTGGCTCGACCCGCTGGAACAGGAGGCCATGGCGGCTCATTACGAACAGCGCGGCCTGGATGCGCGAGACCGCGACGACGCGGACGCGGCCAGGGACTGGCTGGAACGCGCACTCGAGGCGGAACCCGGGCGCGAACCGGCACGAACCGAACTGGCGCGTCTGCGGCGCGCGGAAGCGGAGACCCTGCACTCCGCCGCGATCGTCCACTACCGCAACCAGGAACTCGAGCGGGCCATTGAGCTGTGGGATGCCGCGCTCGAGCTCGATCCCGACTTCGACGCGGCGGAAGGCTATCGCCTGCGCGCCCGCGAGCTGCAGCGGCGCCTGGAGAACATGGAGTAACCGGCCGGACCGCGGCGGACTATCCGCTGCGTTCGTCGCCGCCCGGGTCCGCGCCGGGCGGCCGTTCCGGTGGAGCCACTGGCATGGTCCGCGTGGCGGAGGCATCGTCCTTGTGCCCCGACGGCGCCGGGTCCGCAGCCGCCCGCTTGACCCGCGCTTCCAGCGAATCCGCCATGGCGTTGTAGGCGGAGAATACGCGTTCGAAGTCGTCCCGCCGCCGCACCCGGATACGGGTATCCAGCCGCCCCTGAGCGATCTGGTCCAGCGCGCCGCGCAGGGTTTCCATCGGCACCTGCAGGCGCCGGGCAAAGACATAGACGCCCAGCAGCACCGCCAGCACGGTCACCACCGTCAGCATGAGCAGCGCCATCATGGTGGTGCGCCCCGCTTCCTGCAGCGAAGAGGTACTGAGCGCCACCTGCAGATGTCCCAGTTCGAAATCCTGGAACCGCACCGGCGCCTCGAACAGGAACACCTCGTTGCCGTCCGGACCGGCGGTGGACCATACCGTGCGCCCCTCGCGCGAGAGCAGAAGATCCTCGGCCGGCGGCTCGTTGCGCGGCTCGCCCAGCGCGTCCGGGTCGGAGCTGGCGACGATACGTCCGTGCCGGTCGCTGACGGACAGCAGTTCGATCTCGCGATTGGCCTGCATGTCGCGCAGGCGCGCCTGCATCGCGATGGAATCCTCCAGCAGCAGGTCCTCGGCGCTCTCCACCGCGATGGTGCCCGCGAGCGTGGAACCGTAATCGAAAGCGAGGTCGGTCATCACCTCGTTCTGTTTCTGCTGCACCAGGAAGGCACCCACCGCCAGCGTGACCGCGACCAGAGCCCCCATCACGGCGGTCCAGCGCAGGCGCAGGGGCACGATGCGGCGCCCGGCACCGGCGCGTTCGCGTTCGGCGCGCTCGTCCTCGATGCGCTGCAGATCCACCAGCAGCTCGGCGGCCGACTGATAACGCCGGGACGGGTCGCGTTCCAGCAGCCGGCGCACCACCGCGACCAGGTCTTCCGGGCAGTCGCGGATGATCGGCCGTGGTTCCGGCACCGGCTCTTCCAGGACCCGCTCCAGGACCCGACCGGCCTCGCCATCCAGAAACGGCCGATGCCCGGTGAGCAGTTCGTACAGCACTACGCCCATCGACCACAGATCGCTGCGACCGTCGGCATCACCGCCGCGGATCAGCTCGGGGGCCATGTAATGGGGAGTACCGGCCGACGCGGTGTGGTCCTCGGCGCGCCATTCGGGATCGAACAGGGTCTCGGCAATGCCGAAATCCATCACCTTGATGTTGACCGTGGCACTGGTGACGAGGATGTTTTCCGGCTTGATGTCCCGGTGGATCACGCCATGGCGGTGAGCATAGTCCAGCGCCTCGGCCAGCTGCTGCGCCACCTTGAGAAAATTGCGCAGCAGCAATGGCCGGAACTGTTCGGCGTAGGCATCCAGCGTCTGCCCCTCCACCAGCTCCATGGCGATGAACGGCCGGCCCTCGGCTTCGCCCACGTCGAAGACCGTGACAATACCCGGGTGGGTCAGCGTACCCGCGGCACGGGCCTCGGTCAGGAAGCGCTGGCGGTATTCCGGATCGCAGGCGTAGTCGTCATGCAGGATCTTGATGGCCAGGGTCCGACGGATCTGCGGGTCATACCCCTGATGGACCGTCGCCATCGCGCCGCGGCCCAGCTCCTCGCCCACTTCATACCGGCCGAAGCGGCGCATGGATCAGGCCAGGACCTCCAGCCCGATCCGTACCAGCACCGCCACCACCAGCACCGCAGCACCGCCCGCCAGCCAGGCCCGCCAGCGCGGACGGCGGCCGGCCAGGGGCAGACCGGCCCCGGCATGATCCCGGTGATGAAACACGAATTCGGCCCCGCCGAAGCGCACGCGGTCGCCCTCCCTGAGCGTGGCCTCGTGCACCCGCTCGCCGTTGACCCAGGTGCCATTGGTGGAGAGCAGGTTCATCACCCGGCATTCGCCGTCCTCGTTGATGACCCAGGCGTGCTGGGAGGACACGCTCGGCTCCTGCAGGACGATGTCGTTGTCGGACTGACGCCCCAGCGAATGGCGGCCGGGGCGCATGAGCAGGCGTTGCTGCTTGAACGGCTCGGCGACCCCCACCAGCACCGGCAGGTCACTCTCCTCGACCTCGGTGCCGGCGGGCTCCGGCGGGGCCTCGGGCAGTTCGCCACGCTGGAACAGCATGGTGCCCTGCGGGCCGTTACGGTCGCGGCCCTCGCCCCTTCCCTCGGAATGCTCGTTCATGCTCCCCCCGTGAATGGACATACGGGATGGAGTATGCCCGCACCCCCGGGAGGGTCACAACGATCTGGATCAATCCTCAGTGCCCGTGGTGACCGGACCCGTGGCCATGGCGCGACCCGCCACCATCGCGTACCGTGGCCTCGAAGCGCGCGGTTTCGCCCGCGGCCGTCTCCAGGGTGACCGACACACGCTGATCCCGCTCCAGCGGTTCATGCAGATCGATCAGCATCACGTGCAGGCCACCCGGCTCCAGCGCGGTCTTCCCGCCGGCCGGGATGGTGATGGCCTCGACCTCGCGCATGCGCATCACGCCCGCGTCATCCTGCACGTGGTCGTGCAGCTCGGTGACCCCGGCGACCGGCGATTCGCCCCGGACCAGCTCGACGTCCTCGTCGGTATGGTTGGCAAGGGTCAGATACGCCGCGGTCGAGCCCATGCCCGGCGGCATCATGCGCACCCAGGGCTCGGACACGATTTCCAGGCCCGCCGGACAGTCGCAGGCGAAAGTCTCGTCCGCGCCATGCGCATGTTCTCCGGCCGTCACGCCGGTGGCAGCCAGTGCCAGGAATACGGCACCGGCCAGGGCCAGCCGCCCGGGGCGTTGATATTGCGAGATGTTGGTCATTGCTTATGTCTCCCTCTCTCAGAATTCCACGTTCCACTGGGCCCAGACGGTCCGCCCGGGTTCGTTGACCGGCCGGGTGGCCGCTCCCAGTTCGGCACTGCCGCGCTGGATATGCTCGCTGTAGGTGCGATCGAACAGGTTGTCCACGCCCACGGTCAGCTGCGAGTTCCCGAACAGCTCCACCCCGCCGTACAGCGCGACGGTGGCAAAGCCCGAGGTCTCTCCGGTGTCCAGGCTGTAGATCGTACCGTGATCCTCGTGGATGCGGTCCTGACGCATCACGCCGCGCACCTGCAACCCGCCGAAATGCATCCCGGACGCATACTCCGCGCCCAGCGTCGCCTCCGCCGGCGGGGTCTGCGCCAGGGGCACGTCGTCCGTGGTGTTCTCCGAACGCACCCAGGCGGCACTCGCGTTCAAGGTCCACGCCGACGTCATCTCCCAGGCGCCGTCCGCTTCGAAGCCCCAGGTCCGGGCGCCCACGTTGCGCGTGCGATCCCCGGGCTGCGCCACCAGGATGTAGTCATCGAACTCGCCGTAGAAACCGGACAGCGAGGCACGCAGGCGCGGCCCGCTCCAGGCAATGCCCGCATCCAGCTGGGTCAGGACCTCGGTATCCAGATCGAACACCCGCCGGCGCTCCCAGAAATCCGCCGCACGCTCCGAACGCCCGACACCGACGTGCCAGGCCAGCGGCCGCTGCGCCTGCTCCTGTTCATAGCGCAGGAAACCGCTGGTGGCGGTCGCGCGCTCGCGGTCGCCGTCGCTGGCGCCACCAAAGCCGTCGCGCTGCGCCTCGGCCCGGGTCCGGTCAACCCGCAGGCCGCTCACCACGCGGCGCCGCGCATCCAGCGGGATCTCGAGTTCGCCGAACACCCCTGCGTCGCGGAATCGCGCGGTATCCTCGCGGGCGACATCGCGCCACCCGAAGGCGTCCGGCCCCATCAGGCGGTTCCCGCTGTGGCGGTTGCGGCTGTAATCGAACCCGGCGTGCAGGGCCATGTCCCGCGGCAGCCGGAAATCCCCGGCCACCCGCGCCCCTTCGGTGATGCGTTCGGGGTAGCTGACCATGGGCATGCCCGGAGGCTCCCGCAGGGTGTAGTTGTCCATCACATGGTCGATCTCGTTGCGGAAGACCCGCGCCTCCAGGGTCTCGAACCAGGGCGCGAGATCATCGCGGGTAAGCGCAAGGCTGTAGCCGGTGCGGTCGAAGCGCACGCCGTCCATGCCACGGTCGTCGTAAGCGGCCTCGGCGTCGGAACGGTCATACGTGAACTCAATGAGGGTCTGCTCGTCAGGGCGCCAGCCGGCGATCCCGGTGCCACTCCAGCGGGAATACCGCGAGTGGACCTCGTTGCCATCGCCGTCGCGGTAATCGTCCTGATCCGAGAAGGTGCCGATGGCACGCAGATAGCCCGCTGAGGACCCGGTCGCCACGTCCGCCACCAGGTCGGTGCGATCGAAACGCCCGACGGTCAGGCCCGCGAATCCGGTGACCTCCCCGGCCTCCGTGAACACCGGCGCGTCCCGCTCGAAACGGACCGTACCGCCCGACACGGCACCATGCCGCACGCTCTGCGGACCCTTGCTCACTTCGATGCGGTCAAAGGCCTGCGGGTAGGCATACGCGGTGGGCGGGTCCATGCGCCCGCCGCAGCCGCCCAGCACCGGATCGTCGTCCAGCAGCAGCGACAGTCGCGAGCCTCCCAGGCCTCGCAGGGCCGGATCGCCGCTGGTACCGCCCTTGCGGCTGGTCACGAATCCGGGGATGGAGGCCAGATACGCCCCGCCATCATGCGCCGGCAACGGAAGCCGGGGCTGGCGCGGATCGGTACTGACCCGCCCGGGCCCCTCCATGGCGGGAACCGTTACCACCACCGGGGCCAGCCGCGCCGGATCCCCGGCCTGCGGCGCAGAAGGCCCTGCGGCCGCCACGGGCGCGGCCGCGGCACCGGCGATCGCCAGGGGGATCCAGCGGCACCGGAATCCATGCAAATGCTTCATGATTTCTCTCCGTCCTTGTTCTTGTCATTGGTGTCGTGCGACCGACTCGCCAGCAAGCACCGGGCCAGGTAGGGGCCAGGTACGGGCACCAACAAGGATCGGGAAACCGGAATGGCGGACTGCGGCGCCCGAAGCACCATTGGGAGCACCACCGGAGGTGGCCGGAACCGCCACGCACACACGGCAGCCCCCGGGACCGGTGCGGGATTTGCCACAGCGGAGGGGTGAAACGCCGCAGTTGCGAACCGGACGCGTACGGAGTCCCTTGCCCGGGCACGGACTCTGGGGCAGGCTATGCAGTCATGCCGCAAGCGCCTGGCGGCCGGGAGGAGATGTTGGTCGAATCAGCCGAAAATACCGCCGAACATTTCGTTGGGAGCTCGCCCGAGCTGCAGGCCGTGCTGCGTCAGGCCAGCATGGTAGCGGCCACCGATGCCACGGTACTGGTGCTGGGCGAGAGCGGAACCGGCAAGGAACACCTGGCGCGCCACATCCATGCCCGCAGTCGGCGCCCGGACGGACCGCTGATCACGGTGAACTGCGCGGCCCTGCCCGAAGAGCTGGTCGAATCCGAACTGTTCGGCCACCGCCGCGGGGCCTTCACCGGCGCGAACGACCATCAACCGGGGCTGGTGCGCCAGGCACATGGCGGCACGCTGCTGCTCGACGAGATCGCCGAACTCCCGGCCGGGGCCCAGGCCAAGCTGCTGCGCTTTCTGGAAAACGGGGAATGCCAGCCGCTGGGCGCGGCCGAGGCGGAACAGATCGACGTTCGCGTGATCGCCGCGACCCACCAGGATCTGCAGCAGCGCGTGGCCGACGGGCGTTTCCGCGCCGACCTGTACTATCGCCTGCAGGTGGTGCCGCTGGAGATGCCGCCACTGCGCAGCCGCCAGGGAGACGTGCGCCGCCTGGCCGAACACTTTCGCGTCACACTGGCGGAACACCACGGCGTGGAACCGCCGCGGTTCACGCCCGCACTGCTGCGCTGGCTCGGCCAGTGGCCCTGGCCCGGCAACGTGCGCGAGCTGAAGAACCTGGTCGAGCGCTGCGTAATCTTCATGAGCGGTGCCGAGATCAACCCGGGCGATCTGCCCGATGCCTGGCTGCAGACCCCGCACGACCAGGCCGGCGGGCCGTTCGTGATCCCGCCGGGAGGGCTCAGCCTGGAGCGCCTGGAGATGGACCTGATCCGCCAGGCCCTGGAACAGACCGCGGGCAACCGGTCGCGGGCCGCCCGCCTGCTGGGGCTGACCCGCGACACCCTGCTCTACCGGATGAAGAAATACCAGATCGCCTGATCGCTATCCCTGCAGCAGCATCATCAGGTCGGTGACCGCCATCATCGGCTCGCCATCGACCACGATCATGCCCTCGGCGACCTCGACGTCCAGCCGGACCCGGTCATCCTCCACCGTGAACAGCGGGAACTCGCGCGCGCCCTGCATCAGCATGGCCACGATCTCCTCGGCCTCGCGCTCCACCTCCGCCGCCGGCCGATGCGGCTCACGCAGGGCCATGTCCTCGCGCACCGAGGTACGGATGAGCCCCCGGTCCACGCCCGCCTGCAACGAACCCGACAGATACTCCAGCAATCCCGGGCCCTGCCAGGCGGCTGGCGGGATCTCGCCGGCCCGCAGCGTCAGGCTGCCGTCCAGGGCATCGCCCCGGGCGTCCACCACCCGCAGTTCCCGCAGCTCCAGGGCGGCGCCGTGCGAGGCGGTATCCATCAGCCACTGCTGATACAGGGCGTCCACATCCTCCAGCGCATGCAGGCCGGCTTCGACTTCGCGGCCCAGACGCCCGGCCTCGCGGACGGAGGCGGCATCGAGGTCCAGATGCAGCTCGGCGTGGAACTGCTGCAGACCGGTCAGGCCTTCCGCCCGGGTCTCGCCCAGCTCCAGACTCAGGTCACTGCGCGAACGACCGTCGGTCTCGCGGGTCACCCCCGCCAGACGCAGGTCGCGCATGCGGAAAGACTCGTCGTCGAACTCACCCTCGATCCCGTCCAGCGCGAGTTCGGAATCGCCCTCCACCAGCAGCGAGTCGACGATGACCAGGTTGTCGCCGCGCATGCGCAGGCCGTCGATCCGCAGATCCACCTCGCCCGGCACGCCGATCCAGGCCCGGGGCAGCTCGGCGTGCAGCGCCTGCAGACCGGCCTCGCCCGCGATCTGCGCGGAGGCCTCCCAGGCGTCCCAGGACAGCTCGCCAATGCGATGCTGCCCGGCCATCAGCAGATCGCCGTCATAACCGGTGCCCTGCAGGTGGATGCCGGTGTCGCCCCCGGGGCGATGGGCGAACTCCAGCGTGGCCCAGTGATCCTGCTCCAGTGCGGGCAGGTCGGCCGCCACGGCTTCGGCCCACGGCAGCGTGCCGGCCGCGCGGAACGGCTGGCCGCTGACCCAGCGGGCGAGGCCGTAATCCTCGACCTCCATGCGACCACTGGCACTCACGCTCGGCTCCGGCGTGCCCTGAAGCTCCGCCAGCGGCTCGTGCAGCGGGTTGTCGGACTCCGGGCGATAGCGGAAGCGATAATCGACCGTCCCCGCATCCCGGTCATAAGCGAGCCGGATCACGTCGAACTCGTCCACCGCCGCGGCATCCGCCTCGAAGCGGTCGAGCGCCTCCTGCAGGCTGTCCTGCGCCTGCGCCTGAACCAGACGGTCACCGCCCGCCCAGGCCGCTCCGCCCAGTACCACGACACCGACGGCCACGCCGGCCTTCGCCAGTCCACTTGCCATAATGACTCCCTTCTTTGGTGGGTGTTGCCAGTGTGCCCCGGGGTGAGCAACGGCCCCGGAGCGAATCAGTCGTCGTCGGTGGTCACCAGGGCCGCCGACCCCATCAGCTGGCCCCGGCCGTCATCGTCGGCCGGGGCCAGGGTCAGGGTGAACAGCTGCTTGAGAGGGGCTTCGGGCACCGCCCATTCCCAGGATACGGTTCGCGTCGGGCCGCGCCCCGGCACCTCGCGGGTGTCATCGCTAACCTCGCGGGCTTCGATCGGGTCCGGGGCCTCCGAGATCAGACGCACGAACGCCTCGTGCGCATGCTCGACATCGGCGCGACGCGCGTGCACCGCACAGAACGTGTCACCGTCGGGAAGGGCCAGCACGAAACGCCCGGCCTCTGACTCCAGACGCCAGGCGTCGCCTTCCTGCCCGCCCAGAAACGGCGCGGCCACCTCCGGACGCAGCAGATCGTCCTCGTCCTGTTCGGCCCGCAGTGCCTCCAGATCGCTCACTCCGCTCAGACAGGAATCCGCGTAGGCACGCGTGAAGGCATCGGCTTCCGCTTCGCCGGCATCCGGCCCGGCCAGCGCGGGAACGGGAAGCACAAGCGAAACGGCGAACAGCACGGCTGGCGAGCGGGTCATCACGAACCTCCGGTCTGGACGATGGACATACCGGAGAAGCTATGACGACGGGCCGCAAAAGGCAATGGGCCGCGGCCGGCGGCCCGACTGCCCGGATTACATGCCCTGAAGCTCGCTCATGCCCATCATCCCCGCGCCGATGCCGAACAGGACACCCAGCACCATCAGCAGGATGTAGACCAGCAGGAGCACGCCCATGATGGTGAAGTGGGTTCGCAGCCGGCCCATGGCATTCTTCGCCTCCAGCTCGTCATCGCGCTCGTAGGCCCGGGTGAAGCTGCCGGCTGCCTGCATCAGCACCACGCCGGCCCAGATCGGGATCCAGGCCACGATGATGCCGATGATCGACAGGGCCGTGAGCACCCCGGACAGGATCAGCATGACCCCGATCAGCTGCATCCAGAACTTGCCGCGATAAACCGGCTCGATGAGTTCGCGCACGCCGGTCGTACTGGTTGTCTCGTTCATGATTCCCCTTTTTCTCTCCCTCGGTGGCAGGTCGCCCGCAGCCGCCGACGCCTTCCCGAAGTGTAGCAGCCGGACCGCGCGAACTTACCTGCATGTTTGCAGGGGGACACAAGCCGGGGCCCGCCTGCCCCCCTATGCCGGATCGGGCGCACAGCGGACCTGGTTCCGCCCGCCTTCTTTCGCCTCGTACAGGGCCTCGTCCGCGCGCAGGAGCAGCTGACGGCGCCGGTCGTCCGCCTCGTCACCGCCCGTGACCGGCCGCTCCCCGGCGACGCCCACGCTCAGCGTCACATGCGCGGCAGCACCGGACTGGCTGTGTTCCAGCTCCAGGGCCTCCACCGACGCCCGCAGGCGCTCGGCGAAGTCGCGGGCATCGCTCTGTTCCGCACCCGGGAGCACCGCCACGAATTCCTCGCCGCCGTAGCGGGCGACCAGATCGGAACTGCGCCGCGGGGTCGCGTCCAGGGCGCGCCCCACTTCCTTGAGGACCCGGTCGCCGGCCTCGTGGCCGTAGTAGTCGTTGAAGGGCTTGAAGTAGTCGATGTCCATCAGGACCACGGCAATGGGCAGCGACTCCCGCCGGGCACGATCCCACTCGCGGGCATAGTGTTCGTCGAAATGCCGCCGATTGGGGATCGCGGTCAGACCGTCCATGTAGGAATACCGGAACAGCCGCTCGTTGGCCGCGGCCAGATCACGCGCCAGCTCGCCCAGCTGGAGATGCGTGCGGATGCGCGCCAGGGCCACGGGGAAGTCCACCGGTTTGGTGACGTAGTCATTGGCCCCGGCATTGAGGGCCTGGACGATGCTGTCGCTGTTGTACAGTCCGGTGACCATGATCACTGGCAATTCGGTCGGGCCGTACTTGCGGCGCACCCGGTCCAGCACCTCCTGGCCATCCATGTCCGGCATGACCACGTCCAGCAGGATCAGGTCGAAGGTTTCATCACCCAGCCGGGCCAGGGCGTGGAAGCCGCTGGTCACCGCCGACACGCGATACCCCTCGCGCTCCAGACGCCGGGCGAGAATCTCGAGGTTGGAACGATTGTCGTCGACCACCAGGATCCGCGGCGCGTCTTCCGGCGCTTCCCCGGGCGGGGCGTCGGATGAAGCGCCCGTGGCATCGCCGGGCCCGGAGGCCTCGGGGCCGGGATCGGGATCGGCAAGACGCGTACGACTGCCGGCACGCACCATATCGGCCAGATGGTTGATGGCGTCTCCGATCTTGTCGAGATCTCCGTGCAGGCTCCCGGCCCCGGCCTCCGGAACTGCGGCGCGGACATCGGAATGCAGCCGGGTCAGATCGGACAGCACGTCGGTCCATTCGGCAAACTGGTCTTCCAGCGGCGGCCCGCCTTCCTCCGGAGTGCGAATGCGATTGACCTGCTCGAGGAGCTCGTGGGCCTTCTGCACCAGGGCGCTCAACTGCTGCCCCGAACCACCATCGATGCCGGCATCCTCCAGGTCTTCCTGGACCATCTCGGCGTAACCGATGATGTGGTTCACCGGCGTGCGCAGGTCATGACGGATATTGGTGTTCGCCACGTTCATTGCCCGTGATCCGTGTTGCTGGCGGAGGCATGGCGGTCGACGTGGGAATGGATGGCCGCCAGCAGGTCCTCACGGCTGACAGCCCCCTTCTGGAAGATGTCCTCCACCCGCTCCAGCAGCCGGCCGCGTTCCGCGGCGGAAAGATCCCGGGCAGTAAGCACCAGCACCGGAATCCCCCCCCAGCGCTCGTGACGCTGCAGCTGGTCGAGAAAGGCGAAACCATCCATGCCCGGGAGCATCAGGTCGAGCAGAATGAGATCGACCCGGCCGTCCCGTTCCTCGAGACGGCGCAGCCCCGCCTGGCCGTCCTCGGCCTCGATCACCCGGCTGCCCTCGCAGTCGAGCTGGCGACGGATCATTTCGCGGGTCTCGGCATCGTCCTCGACCACCAGGACCGTGCAGGTACAGCCGCAGCCCGGCGATCGTTCGCAGGTCTCCGGGGTTGCGCCCCAGGCGCAGGGCGGGGGCATCTGCCGACCGACGGCCTCGAGCAGGTAATGCCGTTCTACGGGCTTGGTGACATAGTCGGCCGCCCCCAGCATGAACCCCATATCCCGGTCGCGCAGCATGCTCAGCATGATGACCGGGATGTCGCGGGTGTCGGGGTCGTTTTTCAGCGCGGTCATCACCGCCCAGCCGTCCATGGCGGGCATCATCACGTCCAGGGTGATCAGGTCCGGGCGCTGCTCGCGGGCCAGGCGCAGCCCTTCCTCGCCCCCGGTGGCCAGCGTCACCTCGTAGCCTTCCGTGGCCAGGCTGCGCCGGATCAGGTCGCGCACGCTGGCATCGTCGTCGATCACCAGTACATGCCCGGGGCGGCAGCTTCGCCCGGACGGTGGTGCCACCGCGGCGGAGCCGGAGGCATCCCGGCCGGCGCCGGGTACCTCACCCTGCAGCGGCAGGCGCACCACGAAGGTCGAGCCCTCACCGGGTTCGCTGCTGACCTCGATGTCACCGCCCATCATCCGGGCGAAATGCCGGCTGAGGGAGAGTCCGAGGCCCGTACCGCCGTACTTGCGCGTGGTGGACGCATCGGCCTGGGTGAACGGCTGGAACAGGCGCGCGAGCTGTTCCTCGGTAATGCCGATCCCGGTATCCCGGATTTCGAATTCCAGCGCGTCGTCCTCGCCATCCCGCACGGTCAGGCGGATCTCGCCGTGGTCGGTGAACTTGGCGGCGTTCGACAGCAGGTTGAACAGGATCTGCCGCAGCTTGGTCAGGTCCGCATGAATGGTTTCGTGTCGCGTCCCGTTCTCAAGCCTCAGCTCGTTGCCACGGGACTCGACCAGGGGGCGCACGGTGGACAGCACCTGCTCGATCTCCGGGGCCAGGCTGAAGTCCTCCAGGTAAAGGTCCATTCGGCCCGCCTCGATCTTGGAGATATCGAGGATGTCGTTGATCAGGGACAGCAGATGGCGACCGGCGCTGATGATCTTGTCCGCATCATCGCTGAGTTCGCCGGCACCCAGATCCCCGGCCTCCTCGCTGAGGATCTCCCCGTAGCCGATGATCGCGTTCAGCGGAGTCCGCAGCTCGTGACTCATGTTGGCCAGGAAGGCGCTCTTGGCCTGATTGGCGGCCTCGGCGGCCTCCCGCGCCTGGCGGATCTGCTCCACCGCTTCATGCTGACGGGTCACGTCGGCCATGGTGCCGATGGTCCCCACCGTGTTCCCGTCGCGGTCGGTCGACCGCGCCATGCGCACGTCCATCCAGCGCACGCTGCCGTCCTCACAGGTGATGCGCAGGGTCTCGGCGCAGTCCGCGGTGCTGCCTTCCATGAACGGCGCGCAGCGGGCCAGCCCCTTGTCGCGGTCCTCGGAATGCAGGATCTCGATCCAGTCGCGGCCCAGACAGCGGGCGGCGGGAATCCCCGTAATGCGCTCCCAGGCCGGGTTAAGCATCACGATCCGGCGCTCCCCGTCGGTCTCGAAGAGGATCTCCTGGACGTTGTCGAAGACCCGGCGCAGCCGTTCCTCCGAATCCGTCAGGCGATGATTGGCCTGTTCCAGCTGCACCATGCGCTCGCGGGCGGTGGATTCCAGCGCGGCGTTGCGCTCGAACAGCGAGAAGCTGTCGCCCGCATCGTCCACCGCCCGTTCCACCCGGCGCATCAGCGCGGCGATGATGCGGTCCTTGCGCTCGAGCTCCGCTTCCAGCTCCCGGATGCGGTTGTCGTCTTCAGCGTTCATCGGTCCCCAGCATCACCCCGGTCAGGGTCTGATTGACATGCAGTCCGCGGAACTGCTCGCCGTAGGTATTGAATCCGATCAACGGCAGGCCGCGAAGGCTCGCGGAACCGGCCTCCAGGGCATCAAGGTCGGTCAGTTCCATGCGCCGGAAGATGCAGTCGCAGGCCAGCAGGAAGCCGGGTTCGCCGTGGGTTTCACGGAGGCGGTCGAAGCTCTCGCGGATGCTCCGGGCCAGATCCACTCCCCTCCCGAGCGCCAGCACCAGACCATCGTCGATCGCGCAGTAGAAGGTGAGACTGCCATCGGGAAGAGCCTGCTGAATGGAGCGCACATACCATTCCCCGCCGACCCGCAGCATCACCGGGTGGCGCGCGAACACATGGCCGTCCAGCTCGGCGGGATCCACCCCCACCGCACGCGCGTAGGCCTCGGCCGCCGGCATGCCGTCGATTTCGTGGACCGTGCGTGACGCCGGATCGGCGGCGGTCGTAACCATGCGGATGTCGGTGGGCTCGAAATGCTGAAACCGGAACAGATGGAACGGATGGCCGGAATCGAACATCGCAACGACCGCCGCGCCCTCGTGGAACGCCCCGTCGTGATACACCGCGGTACCCTCGAAGCGCATTTCGTCACCCGCCGAACCGCCGAACAGCCCCACTCCGTGAAGACTGCCATGCAGCGTGGCGGCCACGGCCTCCTCCTGCATGGACAGGCCGTCGATCAGCAGCAGTGCGAACTGGCGTTCCGGGTCAAGGCCGTCCGTGGCCACCTCGTCCACCAGCGTCTGAACGGTTTCGGTGGACCAGGTCGCGTCAAACCCGTCCAGCGGCCCGATCAGGCGGGTGGCCACCCGCAGACGCGGCGAGCGGATCGAAGCCCCGGTCACGCTGCCGGCCACATAGCCCGTGGCGCCGCTCAGCTCGCCGGCCGTGGTGCAGCCCACCACCGGGCGGCCAGCGAACGCCCGGGCGATGGCCCGGCCCAGGGCATTGCGGTCATGGCGCGCGGAACAGAAGAGAAAGACCACCGAGGCGTCGGCGGCATCGAGTCCGGCGGCCACCTCGGCAATCGCTTCGTGCGGGTCGTCGGCGTGGCTGGAGGCCTGGCGGACGTCCGGCCCGACACCCGTGCTCATGCGGAGGCTCCGGCGCCATCCAGGTATGCATGGATCTTTTCCAGCAACCGCGGCATCTCCACCGGTTTGGTGTCGAAGTCATCGCATCCCGCCTCGAGGGCCTTCTCGCGATCACCCGTCATCGCATGCGCCGTGAGGGCGATGATCGGGATGACGGCCGTATCCGCCTCCCCCTTGAGCGTCCGGCTGGCTTCCCAGCCATCCATCACCGGCAGGCTCATGTCCATCAGGATCAGATCGGGGCGTTCGTCCCGCGCCAGCTGCACCCCCGTCGCACCATCCTCGGCAGTGGTCACCTCGAAGCCCTTGCGGGTCAGGCGCCGCGACAGCATGTCGCGGTTCATCTCGTTGTCTTCGACCAGAAGGATCCGGTTGCCCATGGCTGCTCTCGCTCTCAGTAATCGACCGACAGGGTCATCTGCACGCGGCGCTCGACTTCGGGCGCGGCGCTTTCCCGGTGGCTGGAGGTGTTGAACCCCTGTGCCGACAGCGCCAGCGAGGCGTTGTCGGTGAACTGGTACCCGATCCGCCCGCTGAAAAGGGTGTAGCTCGGGACATCCACTTCACGCATCTCGAACGGGCTTCCACCGCTTTCCAGCAGGGAGTATCCACTCACGTAGTTGCCGTAGAGATCAAACTCCCACGGGCCGGTCGCGTAGCCCAGACGGGCGTTGATCTTGTGCCGCGAGCTGCTGTCCTCGTAGTCGATGGCCTTGACCGGGCTCCCGTCGGGACCGTAGACGGAATCGTCGAGGTCATCGCTGACGCGCAGGTAGGCGTAGCTGCCCTCCATGATCCAGTTGCGCGTGGTCCGGCTCAGACCGACCTCGAAGCCGCTGGCGGAGGAATCACCCACGTTGGTGAACATCACGTAGGGGACCTGATCGACCATTGTGTCGGGGTAAATCCCCGGGACGCTCTTGAGGTCCTTGTTGCGGGTGTGAAAGACCGAGGTCTTGAGGCTGGCATCCCATTGCGGGATTTCCCGATCCCAGGTCAGCGCCACGTTGGTGACACGGGTGGGCTCCACCTCGGGGCTGCCGGCACCCCCGGCGAGGTTGCCCATCTGGGTGATGCCGTAATCATTGGGATCGAGCAGAAACATGAAGCTCCCCTCGATCATCGACGGCAGCTGGACCCCGCTGCCCGCCAGCAGACGGAAGGTGTCGTTGTCCGTGGCACGGAAGACCAGACCGCTGTTCCAGCTGACCTCGTTGAGCGTAACGTCATAGTCATCCTGCTCGTACAGCCAGGTATCGGGCAGCCTGCCACTGCGCCCCGAACTCAGGCGGTCGTAGCGCACGGCGTTGTTCAGGGTCAGACGCGGGGTCATCTGCCAGTCCCACATGCCGCCCGCAGCCCAGACGTCGTAGCTCACCTTGCCGCCTTCGAACGGCAGGCTGTAGAGGACGTTGCGGCGAAACTCGCCGGTCATGCGAAAAGTATGATCGCTGGCAGGCTTGATGAGGTTCTGGACGCGTGCAACGGTGATGCGGTTGTCGATCTGGGTGTCGCCGATGAACGCATTGTTCATGTCCACGTGAGTGACGTTCTGGTAGGCCGTCGCCTCGATCAGGCCGAAGTCGGTGTCGGCTCCCAGGTTCACCCGCAGCGACTGGTTGTCGTACTTGGCCTGGGTCAGGCCGTAGAACGGCAGCAGGTTCGTCTGGTCCGAACGCACGGTGGTCGCCTCGATGCCCACCTGCGTCCGGTCACTGACCTGGAAGAGGGTATCGACGGCGGCATGCCGGCGCCGCGAGCGATCCAGCCGGAAAGGTTCATCCACCGGGTGCGCATCGGTGTCGAACTCGTCGGCGCCGTAACCACCCAGCGAGATCCGGGCCCCGCCGACGTCCCCGAATTGGGCCGTGTGGGTGAGGGAAACCTCCTGATACCCGTGATTGCCGGCGCGCACGGTCACGTTGTTGTGATCGTCATAAAGCGGGCTGTAGGTGATGATGTTGACCACGCCGCCCACTGCATTGAAGCCGAACAGTGCCGCGTTGGGACCTTTCACCACCTCGATCTGCCGAATCTCGGACAGATTGACCGGCAGCGCGCCCCAGCTGGTGTAGCCGCAGTAGTCCTTGTAGACCTGGCGGCCGTTGATCAGCACCAGCAGGCGCTGGGAATACGGACGGTTGTAGCCGCGCACCGTGGCGTCCACCGAGGCGAAGCTGTGCCGCCAGACATCCACCCCCTGGACCTGGCGCAGCAGTTCCGGGATATCGGTCGCGCCGGAACGGCGGATATCTTCGGCGGAGATGATCTCCATGTCCGCCGGCACCTCGGTGCTGCGCTGAGGGGAGCCGGTCGCGCTGGTGGTCACCGGCTCCTGGAACAGATCTTCCAGCGCACCGTAGTCGATGGCCTGGGCCAGCGCCGGCGCGGGGACCATTCCCGCAGACAGCAGGGCAACGCCAACGGCGAGCGGGCGAACGCGAAAATCAAAACCGGAAGGGAGAGAATCAAGATTCATAGCGGCGGCCATCATCGTTCGGTGATCATCATGCGGAAGGAAGACGCAAAGCCCACATCGCTTGCCCGGGCGGCATCGCGGCTGACGACGATCTGGACCCGCGGCTCGCTGGCCACCGCCATCACGCAATGGCCCTCATCCACGCATGCCATGTCCGAAGCGATGGTGATCAGGCCGCGCCGGCTCGCAGCGGAAAAGACCTCGGCGGCCTGATCGTCAGCGAGGCCGTCAGCGATCAGGACGGCTTCCTGGCGGTCCAGGGCCCCCAGGTCGTCGGCTGCCATCAGAGTCGGCACGAGACGGATCCGTCCCTGCGGGCCGCCGTCACCCATCGCATCGGCCATGCGACGGGCATGATCCTCGGAAGCGGAATCGCCGGCGGCGTAAACCACGGCTACGGGCATGTCCCCGCTGGGTCGATGGTCCAGGAAGCTCAGGGCCCGGGTGGCCACGCGCAGGTCCCGTTCGGGATCGGCGACAGCAAGGGCCGGATATCCGAGTGCCAGTATCACGCCGCAGCAACAGGCGGCGGCCGTCAGTGTCAGGCGCCTTCTGCGCGCGTCTCTTGCTGCCACGTGACCTCCCGAGAGCGAGTCTTCATGCGTCGGTTCCGGCGGTTTCGGTTTCGGTTTCGGCGACGGCCGCACCGGCGGGAGCCTGCTCGCGGGCCAGCCGGTTCTTGATCATCTCCAGCAGGGTCCGCCGGTCGTACTGCCCCTTGCGCAGGACCCGGAGCGTTCGTTCCTGAAGCTGACGCGCCTCGTCCGGCTCCAGGTCCTTGGCGGTGATGACGACCACCGGCACATCACGCAGCTCGGGGTCCCCCTGCATGGCCTCGAGGACGCCGAAGCCGTCCAGGTTCGGCATCATCAGATCCAGCAGGAGCATCGAGGGGCGTTTTTTCCCCATGGACTCCAGCGCCTCGATGCCATCCCCCGCCGGTGCGGTGGCGATTCCTTCGCGGTCCAGGAGCCGTTCCAGGACGGCCCGGGCGTCGGGGTCGTCATCCACAACCAGAACGTGGTCACCATCGCCCGGTTTGCCATGACGGTTGATGATCTGCATCAAGTGACGCGTATCCACCGGCTTTGTGACCACGTTGCCCAGGGGCAGTGCATGGGCGGAGTCGCCGTCCTCGCGCTGGCCCACCATGATCAGCGGGATCTCCGAAGCCCCGGGCATCTGCTTGAGCGTGGTCACCAGTGTCCAGCCGTTGCCCTGCTCCATCTGGCAGCCCACCGCAATGAGGTCCGGGTGCACCTCCTCGACCTTTTTCAGCGCCTCGTCCACGGTGCTGGCGAACACCACCGAGTAGCCTTCCTCCTCCAGCCCGCCACCGATCATGCGGTAGAGGTTCTCGTCCTGGTCGAACAGCAGGAGGGTGCCGGTGCTCTCGCTCGGCTCCGGCGCCGACTCGCTGGAAACGCGCGGCAGTTCCACGGTGAAGGTGGATCCCGCACCCGGCTCGCTGCTGACGGTGACGTCTCCGCCCATCATGCGGGCGAAGTGACGGGTGATGGCGAGCCCCAGACCGGTCCCCCCGTACTTGCGGGTGGTGGAGGCATCGGCCTGGGAAAACGAACGGAACAGCCGGGCCATCTGATCCTCGCTGAGGCCGATCCCGGTGTCGCTCACGTGAAAATACAACCGGTCGGCCTCGGGGTCCGAGGCGTCCGGGCGCGTCTCGATCTCCAGGCGAATCTCCCCGTTCTCGGTAAACTTGGCGGCGTTGGAGAGCAGGTTGAACAGGCACTGACGCAGCTTGGTGACATCGGTATGCATGGTGCCGGCCCCCTCGGCACCCTCGACGACCAGCCGGTTCCCGTTCTTGCCCACCAGCGGCGTGACCATCGCCTCGACCTCGGAGGCGATCTGGCTGACTTCCTGATCCTCCAGGTACAGCTGCATGCGGCCCGCCTCGATCTTGGAAATATCGAGGATGTCGTTGATAAGCATCAGCAGGTGGCGCCCCGCGGAGCGGATCTTGTCGAGGTCATCATCGAAGTCGCTGAAGCCCATGTCCTCGGCTTCCTCGAGGAGCATGTCGCTGTAGCCGATGATGGCATTAAGGGGAGTGCGCAGTTCGTGGCTCATGTTGGCCAGGAATTCGGACTTCGCCCGCGTGGCATCTTCGGCGCGTTCCTTGGCCTCGCGCATCGCGGCTTCGGCCTGCTTGCGGGCCGAGATGTCCAGCGCACTGAGCAGCAGGAGTTCACGCTCGCCCAGGGTGATCCGGCGTGCGGAGATCAGGGCCCAGAACGGGCTGCCGTCGGCCCGCCGCAGCTGCAGCTCGTGATGATCCAGGAAGGCCCCGCCGGCCAGGTTCTCCCGCAGCTCCTCCCAGTCCCGAGCGTTTTCGAACAGCATCCCGACATTCTCGATATCGGGTCCGAACAGGTCGGTCAGACGCCGATTGTGCCGCTCGATGACCCCCATGGCCGGTTCGCACAGCACCAGTGGCAGGGGGGTGGCATCGAACAGCTTCTCCAGCATCTCCTCGCGCCGGCGCACGGAGTCGATGAAGTAGTTCGCGGCCCGTCCGATGTCGCCGATCTCGTCGTTGCCCTCGACCGGAACCGAAGTATGTTCGCCCCCGACACAGCCGTTCATGCCGTGGTGCAGGGACTGCAGCCGGCGGACGACCCGACGGTTAACGTAATGGATGATCATCCCTGCCAGCAGGAGGCCGACGGCCATGGTGGTGGCGAGGACCGTCATGCGCTGATCCGAGAGCTCCTGCACCTCCTCCTGCCGCGTGATCACGCTGGTTTCCAGCTCGAAGGTGAGCATCGACAGCTCGCTGACCAGACGGCCGGCGCGGGCGCGGACCGTACCGAGCTCGGCCTGCACCGCCTCCGCCTGACGCAGCTGGCCTTCGCGCGTGGCCAGCAGTCCCGTGTCGCCGTGGACGAGCCGGCGCAGATCCGCGGTCAGCTGCCGGGCCTGCGGGCGCAGTGCCGGCGGCAGGTCTTCCGTCGCGCGGACGAGGATCTCGACGCGGTCCCTGGCCTGTTGGCGCAGCGGGGCCAGGTCTTCACGCGAGTCCACCGTCGCGGCCATGGCCAGACTCATGATCACCATGCCGGCGCGTCCCAGCCAGCTCGCCGGATAATCCGGGTCATCGCGCAGACGGCCCAGCCCGCTGCGCGCCTCGCGCAGATCGGCCAGTACCGACCGCGTGCGCTCCTCGTGAGCGGCATGTTCCTCCATGACCGCCTCCAGGGCACGCACCGAGCCCATCATGTCTTCGCGCAGGAAATCGAGTTCCTCGAGGGTTGCCGGGTCCACCTGGTTGCGCGGCATCTGTTCCAGAAGGGCACCGATATCGGCGTTGTAACGCTCGATTTCGGCAAAACCGGAAGCCCGCTCGGCCGTATCTCCGGCCGTGAGCAGGCCGACCGACGTGGAGACGATCGCCTCGCTGCGCTGGACCAGGTTGCCGGTCCCCATGAGTACCGGCACCTGTTCCGCCGCCAGTTCGTCGAAACTGCTCGCGAAGCGTTCGAAGGAAACGAGGGAAACGATACTCGCAACGACCGTGACGAGTGCGAGCCCGATCAGGCCGCCACGCAGGCGACTGGCAACTCCGAAGCGCATTGAAGCATCCCTCTGGATATCCATATGGCCCGTCCGGAACCATTCCCTGATCCGGACCGGGTGCTAATGCTGGCATGCTCCGTGCGGGATTACACCCCCGAAGCGTGAGCCAGGCGTTAGCCGAGGTCAGAAACTGCGTTAAAAAGGACTCGCCGGGGCGGAGGACGGCAGGCCCGGCGCGGCGTGATAGGCTTCACAAAAACACGGTGAAAGCGGCGGGAAGAGAAAGCGATGAGCCAAATCATCTATCGCCTGGAACGCAGTGACGGCAGCGAGTGGTGCTATCGGGTGGATATCCACCGCTCGCGGGACCCGGCGCGCCATAATGACGAGGCCCATCCGGACTGGACCCGCCTGGAATGCCGACAGTGCGAAAACTGTCCGCTGGACGCGCGCACCGTGGAATACTGCCCGGCGGCCATCGAGTTCGCCGATATCGCGCGGCATTTCGCCGACAGCCCGTCGGTGGAACGCATCCGGGGCCGCGTGGACGCCCCCGCACGCAGCTATCTGAAGGAATGCGACGTACAGGAATTCCTGCGCTCGCTGTTCGGGCTGATCATGGCCTCGGGCGCCTGCCCGATCCTGTCGCGGCTGCGCCCGCTGGCGGAATTCCACCTGCCGTTCGCCACCCTCGAGGAAACGCTGTACCGCATGGCGGGGACGTATCTGGTCCGTCAGTATCTCGACCGCCGGGAGGGTGAAGCACCGGACTGGGACATGGAAGGGCTGCAGGAACTGCATCGCGAGCTGAATACGGTCAACCGTGCCCTCATGCAGCGGATCCGTCTCGCGTCGCGGCGCGACGCCAACATCAATGCCATGCAGAACTTTGTATCCATCACCACGATCGTCGAGATGGACATCGACGCGAGCATGAACCAGCTCCTGGGTACCCTGCGCCAGGGGCTCTGAACGCCGCGGGACTACTTCGCGTCGAGTTCCCAGACGCCGTCGCCGGCCTCACCCTGTTCCAGCAATCGCGTGCAGCGTTCGACGTAGCGTGCCGCGGGCGGGTCCTGGTCGGCAATGGTCGCGAACAGCGCTCGCGCCTGCTCCACCCGGCCCTGGCGCAGGGTCTGCAGCGCCCGCGCGAAGACCTCATAGCGCTCGGGAGCCGCATCCAGGGCCAAGCGCGCGACCGGCTCATAGACCCGCACCGGCCGCGCCCGGCCGACCACGCGAATCTCGCCCAGCTCGCGGCAGTAAAGCGTTTCGGGGAGCTTCCCTACGGTGCTCTCCGCGATCAGGGTGTACGTGCCGAAGACCTTGTTCGCCCCCTCCAGCCGCGCGGCCAGATTCACCGCGTCACCGAGCATGGTGTAGTCGAAACGGGTACGCGACCCCATATTGCCGACCACTGCCTCGCCGGTGTTCACGCCGATACGCATCGCGAGATCGCGTCCGGCCCGCCCGCGCAGGCGCGGTGCCATGGCCGCCAGACGCCGCTGACATTCGAGCGCCGCCTCCACCGCCCGCCGCGGATGGTCGGGGACATCCACCGGCGCGTTCCAGAAGGCGATGATCGCGTCCCCCTCGTACTTGTCGATGGTGGCTCCACAGGCCGTGAGGATGTCGGTCATCTCCGTCAGGTACTCGTTGAGCAGCCGCGTGAGATCATCCGGTGACAGCCGCTCGCTGAGGCTGGTGAAGCCCTCCAGATCACTGAAGAAGATGGTGAGTTCGCGGCGCTCGCCCCCCAGTTTCAGGCGGTCGGGCTCCTCCAGCAGGCGCTCGATCACCTGCGGGCTGAGATACTGCGCGAAGGCCGCCTTGATGAAGCGCCGTTCACGGCCCTCGCGGGCATAGTTGTAGACCGCGGCCCCCACGGTCCCCGTCAGCCCGGCCACCAGCGGCACGACCAGGGGCAGCCAGACCCCGCCGGCATGCGCAAAGCCGGACAGCAGCACCGGCGCCACCAGGGCGAACGCAATCGCCAGGGCCGTGCTCGCACTGCTGCGCCCCAGCCCGGCGAGGAAGGCCGGCAGAAAGGCCAGCAGACCGACCAGCACCAGCGCCCGGGTGGCGTCGACCTCGCGCATGAAATTCTGCGTGGTCAGATTCTCCAGCATGGTCGCGTGGAACTCCACGCCGGGCGCACGCGGATCCAGCGGCAGCGGTCGCAGGTCGAACAGCCCGGCCGCCGACAGCCCCACCATCACATGCCGCCCTTCGAGTTCTGCAGGGTCGACCGGCGTGTCGGTGCCGGGGTCGGCGTCGGGGTCCGCCGCCAGCCGCAGTTCGCTCTGGATGACCGCGGCCGCCCGCAGCCGGGTACGTTCCGCACCCGGCCGCTCGAAGCGCAGGATCAGGCGGCCATCCGGGTCCAGCGGCACATGCCGTTCACCCACCCGCAGCGCCCGCCCGTCGTCCTCCAGCCGCAAACCGGGCGGCTCCTCCGATCCCGCGAGAAAGGCCGCCAGCCCCAGTCCGGGTACCAGCTCCCCGTCGAAGCGAGTCACCGGCGGGAGCCGGCGGTAGACCCCGTCGGGATCCGGGGTAACGTGCACGTTGCCCATGCGCGCCGCCGACTGCGCAAGCTCGGTCACCGGGAAGGTCGCGCGGGAAAACGCGGGGAAGGTGGCGCCGCCGGCCCCTTCCACCTCCACCGTCGCGGACGAGACGGGCGCGTCCTGCGGGAACCGGTCGTGGCGGGCGGCCTCCTCGCCGTACAGCGCGGCGAACACCGTCGGACCAAAATCCGCGGCGGCCCGCGCAAAGCGGCGATCGTCATGCACGCCGAAGCCGGAGTCGTCGGTATACAGCACATCAAAGGTCAGCGAGGCGGCCCCCGCCCGGCGGGCGAAATCAGCGATCACCGCCGGGTATTCACGCGGCCACGGCCAGCCCTGGCCCTGCGTGTCCAGCGCCCACTCGAGGCTCTGCTCGTCGACCAGGATCAGCACGACCTCGTCATCACCGCCCGGAGCCAGCAGGCCGGCCAGCAGACGCGCCTGCAGGTCGTAGGCCGCCCGCTCCGGCCCGTCCAGCCATCCCGACTGCTGCGCCACCAGGGCCAGCAGGACCGCCAGCAGCCCGGTCATCAGGGCCCGCCGGAAACGGCCTCCGGAGCGGGAGTTTGCGGACATCCGGGGGAGCGGTCAGAGGGCCGTGCGGAATCGCGAGAACCGCTTGGCCCGGGCTGTGCTGCGCGACTCCGCCGGCTCCAGCCCCAGCTCCGCGATGCGACTGGAGGGCGATGGATGGGTACGGGCGAATCCGGGGCCCTGCGGATTCCATTCGTCATCCATGCGCTCCAGCACGCGGCTCAGCGCCTCGGGGCGATAGCCGGTGCGCTCGAGGATGGCCACCGCCCCGTCGTCCGCCTCGCGCTCGAACTCGCGTGAATAGCCGTTCACGAACAGGGTCCGGGTGATGTCGTCGATGGAGTCCTCGAAGATGTCCGTCAGCTCGCGCAGATCATCGTCCCCCGCCAGCTGCGCCCCGGTCAGCGCCGCACTGGTGAGCGCCGCGGTCACGCGCGAGCTGCGGATCGCCTGCAGGCCGTGGCGCTCCTGCACGTGGGCGATCTCGTGCGCGAGTATGGCCGCCAGTTCGTCCTCGGTCTGCGCCAGCCGGGCCATGCCGCGAGTGATGAAGATATGCCCGCCCGGGGTGGCAAAGGCATTGAGCTCGTCGGAATCCAGCAGGCGGAAGGAATAGCCCTGGTAGAGAGTCGGGCGCTCCGAGTGCAGGGCCAGGACCCCGCCCAGGTTGTTCAGGTACGCCTGT
This sequence comes from Thioalkalivibrio sp. AKL17, assembly GCF_000377885.1. Lineage (NCBI taxonomy): Bacteria > Pseudomonadati > Pseudomonadota > Gammaproteobacteria > Chromatiales > Ectothiorhodospiraceae > Thioalkalivibrio > Thioalkalivibrio sp. AKL17. The sequence continues at coordinate 297,579 of NZ_KB898767.1, read as the reverse complement.
GCGGCGGGGTCATCGAGGACCGCGTAGTCCTCCAGCACCCGGGCCGCCACGGCGCGGCCGATGAAATATTCCTGCTCCGGGGTGAAATCCTCCATGCTGCGCTCCGCCAGCTCGCCGGTCTGGCGCAGGCTTTCGGCCTGCCGCGCATCCAGCACGCCGGTCCGGGTCCCCAGCTCCGCACCCACCGAAGCGACCGTTCGGCAACCCGCCAGCAGCGCCAGCGACAGCACCAGGAACACCGGCAGCAGCAGGCAGGATCCATTGCGTACTCGCATCACTCACCCCCCGGCAGATGCAGCTCGCCCTGCTCGAGGAACGCCCTCAGATCCTCGGGATCCGCTCCCCCGGCTTCCATCCGGTCGACCGGGGCAAAGGACAGGCCGCGCTCACTGCGATAGCGCTCTTCCACTTCCTCGTTGAAGCCGCGCCCGGCCAGCGCGATCTCGTCGCGGTCCGCGTCCCGTTCAACGTCGTCCCCGTCCCCCGTCAGGATCACCGGATCCCGGCTCAGCGCGGACGGGTGCAGCCAGCCCTCCTCGCCGGCCTCGCTGCGCACCCGCAGGAATCCCTCGCGCCGGTCCCGCACCTCGACCCGGGTCCCGTAATCGAGATGCCCGCGTATCGCGGTCAGATGTCCGGGCGCCTCGCGCAGCTCGGCCGAGCGCACGGCCACGTCCCCGGGATCGCCGCGCTCGAAGGCCAGCGCGACGGAGCCGGCACCGGCGATGACCAGGACGAGAAACAGCACCGGGAGGTTTCGGATACGCAGCATGGAAGGACCTCGGCCGTGAGTGATTGCCCGCGTCGGAAAACCCGACGGACAATGGACATTCTTCCTACCGAAGCGGCCCCGCGGCGTCAAGCCGCCAGTACACGCCGGCAGGGGCGCCCGACGATGCCCCGGTACGGCGATGCGGACGCGGTGGGGGGATCGGTGGCTCACACCTCGCGGTAGATCTTCGCGCCTTTGTCGACAAACTCGACGGCCTTCTCCTGCATGCCCTTTTCCAGCGCCTCCTGTTCCGAAAGCCCCTGGGCCACGGCGTAGTCGCGCACGTCCTGGGTGATCTTCATCGAGCAGAAGTTGGGGCCGCACATGGAGCAGAAGTGGGCAACCTTGTGCGCGTCCTTGGGCAGGGTCTCGTCGTGGAATTCGCGTGCGCGCTCCGGGTCCAGTGCCAGGTTGAACTGGTCCTCCCAGCGGAACTCGAAGCGCGCCTTGGACAGCGCGTTGTCCTGCAGCTGCACGCCGGGGAAGCCCTTGGCGAGATCGGCCGCATGGGCCGCAATCTTGTAGGTGATAATGCCGTCGCGCACGTCCTGCTTGTTGGGCAGGCCCAGATGCTCCTTCGGCGTCACGTAGCAGAGCATCGCAGTGCCGTACCAGCCGATGTTGGCCGCGCCGATGCCGGAGGTGATGTGGTCGTAGGCCGGGGCGATGTCGGTGACCAGCGGGCCGAGGGTGTAGAACGGCGCCTCGAAGCAGTCTTCCAGCTCCTTGTCGACGTTCTCCTTCACCTTCTGCAGCGGCACGTGACCGGGGCCCTCGATCATCACCTGCACGTCGTGTTCCCAGGCCTTCTGCGTCAGCTCGCCGAGGGTCTCCAGCTCGCCGAACTGCGCGGCGTCGTTGGCGTCGGCCAGGCAGCCGGGGCGCAGGCCGTCACCCAGCGAGAACGAGACGTCGAACGCCTTCATGATCTCGCAGATCTCGTCGAAGCGGGTGTAGAGGAAGTTCTCCTGGTGATGCGCCAGGCACCACTTGGCCATGATCGAGCCGCCACGCGAGACGATGCCGGTCACCCGCTCGGCGGTCAGCGGCACGTACTGCAGGCGCACGCCCGCATGGATGGTGAAGTAGTCCACGCCCTGTTCGGCCTGCTCGATCAGGGTGTCGCGGAACAGCTCCCAGGTCAGGTCCTCGGGCTTGCCGTCGACCTTCTCCAGCGCCTGGTAGATCGGCACGGTGCCGATCGGCACCGGCGAGTTGCGCAGGATCCACTCGCGGGTCTCGTGGATGTTCTTGCCGGTGGACAGGTCCATCAGGGTGTCGCCGCCCCAGCGCGCGGACCACACGAGCTTCTCGACCTCTTCCTCGATCGACGAGGAGACCGCCGAGTTGCCGATGTTGGTGTTGACCTTCACCCGGAAGTTGCGGCCGATGATCATCGGCTCCAGTTCCGGGTGGTTGATGTTCGCCGGGATGATCGCGCGGCCGCGGGCGATCTCGTCGCGCACGAACTCGGGGGTTATTTCGTCCGGGATGGAGGCCCCGAACGACTCGCCGGCGTGGCTCCGCAGCAGCTTCTTGTAGCGCGGGTCGGCCCGCAGTTCCTGCAGGCGGTTGTTCTCGCGGATCGCGACGAACTCCATCTCCGGGGTGATGATGCCCTGGCGGGCGTAGTGCATCTGGGAGACGTTCGCGCCGGCCTTCGCGCGGCGCGGCGGGCGGATGTGCTCGAAGCGCAGGCTGGCCAGTTCCGGATCGGCGGCGCGGGCGCGGCCGTACTCCGAACTCGGGCCGTCCAGCCACTCGGTGTCGCCGCGTTCGTCGATCCACGCACCGCGCAGGTCCGCCAGCCCGCGGGTCAGATCGATGGTCGCCTCGGGGTCGGTGTACGGACCGGAGGTGTCGTAGACCGGGATCGGCGGGTTCTCCTCGGGCGTGCCGGAGGTCATCGTCGGCGTCTGCGCGACCTCGCGATACGGCACGCGGATATCCGCACGCGAACCCCCGACGTAACGCTTCCCGGAGTTCGGGAACGGGCGGGTGACGTCCGCGGAGACTTCGGCGGTCTTGCGGGCAAACGACTCGGGGATGGCACTCATGATCGGACCTCTGCTGCGACGCGTGAGGCGAAGGGAGCGCGGGCAGGGCGATCGCGGGGGCAGAACCCCCGGGTACAGCAGACCGTTGACCGAGCTTCCCTCCGCCGGTGTTAACCGGTTCAGGTTCGAGGGGACTCTCTCAGCCCGGTCGCCGCTCTCGACAACGGGGCACCCCCAGCTCACCTCCGAGTGTAACGCAGAGCCGTCCAGTAAGCACGGCGGGGCCGTTTGCGCTAGATTAATGGTCTGTGACACTCTTCGCGCCGCCATGAGCCCCAAGAACTTTGTCTTCGAACTGTTCGGCCGGTCCCCGGTGCGCCCGCTGCAGGCACACATGGACAAGGTTCGTTCCTGCATCGCCGAACTGCCGCCCTTTATCGAGGCGGTCGGATGGGATGACTGGGAGGCTGCCCGCAACCACCAGGAACGCATCGTCCAGCTCGAACACGACGCCGACCGCCTGAAGAAGGATCTGCGTCTGCACCTCCCCAAGGGGCTGATGCTGGCCATGTCGCGCCGCGACGTCCTCGACACCCTCCTCATCCAGGACCAGGTCGCCAACAAGGCCAAGGACATCGCCGGACTGATGCTGGGCCGGCAGATGCGCTTTCCCGACGACATGCAGGAGCCCGTGCAGCGGTTCCTGCAGCGCAGCGTGGATACCGTCGATCAGGCGGGGCGTGCGGTCAACGAGCTGGACGAACTGGTGGAAGCGGGCTTCCGCGGCCACGAAGTCGAGGTCGTGAACCGCATCCTGCAGAAGCTGGACGCCCTGGAACACGAAGCCGACGACGCGCAGCGCGAAGTCCGCGAGATGCTGTTCGCCCGGGAGACGGAGCTGCCGCCGGTGAGCGTCATGTTCATGTATCGCGTGATCGACTCCATTGGTGATCTCGCCGACCTGGCACAGCGCGTGGGCAGCCGCCTGCAACTGATGCTGGCCAAGTAACCACCCGACACAAGACGAGGCTCGGGAGACGGCATGGAATACGGCATTGTGCTGCTCGCCCTCGCGGTTTTCTTTGGCCTGTTCATGGCCTGGGGCATCGGCGCCAACGACGTGGCCAATGCCATGGGGACCTCGGTGGGGTCACGGGCCCTGACCATTCGTCAGGCGGTGGTGGTCGCCGGAATCTTCGTGTTTGCCGGGGCCTGGCTGGCCGGGGGAGAGGTCACCCAGACCATCCGCAGCGGAATGGTCGATTCCGAGCTGCTCGCGGACAGTCCGGACTTGCTGGTATTCGGGATGCTGGCGGCCCTGGCGGCCGCCGGAACCTGGCTGATGGTTGCGTCGTATTTCGGCTGGCCGGTTTCGACCACGCATTCCATCATCGGCGCCATCATCGGTTTTGCCGTGGTCGGCCTGGGCTTCGAGGTAGTGCGCTGGGAACGGGTGGGCACTATCGCGATGTCCTGGGTGCTGTCGCCGATGATCGGCGGCGCGATCGCCTTTGCCCTGTTTCGCAGCATCCAGCTGCTGATCCTGGATACCGCCCAGCCGCTGAAAAACGCCCGACGCTGGGCACCGCTGTACATCTTCCTGACGGCCTTCGTCACCGCCCTGGTGACCATGTTCAAGGGCCTCACCCATGTCGGCCTGAACCTGACCACGGTACAGAGCTACAGCCTGGCGACCCTGATCAGCCTGGGCGTGGTGGCGGCCGGCATGCTGGCCATCCGCCGGCTGCGCTTCGAAGAGACCCCGCCGGAGGAAAACGGCTCGCACTTCAGTGACGTCGAGAAGGTCTTCGGGGTGCTGATGGTGGTCACCGGCTGCGCCATGGCCTTTGCCCTGGGGTCCAACGACGTGGCCAACGCCGTGGGCCCGCTGGCCGCAGTGGTGGACGTCATCCAGACCGGCGAGGTGGACCCGGAGACGCTGGTCCCGATGTGGGTCCTGCTGCTGGGTGGGTTCGGCATCGTGTTCGGCCTGTTCACCTACGGCCACAAGGTGATCGCCACGGTCGGCACCGGGATCACCCAGCTCACCCCCAGTCGCGGCTATGCGGCCACCGCGGCCGCCGCCGCCACCGTAGTGCTCGCTTCCGGCACCGGCCTGCCGATCTCGACCACCCATACCCTGGTGGGCGCGATCCTCGGCGTGGGCCTGGCCCGCGGGATCGCCGCCATCGATCTGCGCCTGGTCCGCATGATCTTCATGTCCTGGATCGTGACTCTGCCGGCCGGCGCGATCCTGGCGATCGTGTTCTTCTTCGTGCTGCGCGGCCTGCTCGGCTGAATCCCGGGCCGGGGGCGGGGACCGGAGCCGGCCGGTGTCAGTTCTGCGGCCGCGGCGGCAACGGCCGCAGGCTGAACAGCAGCAGCCCCAGCCCCAGGACGCCGGCGGGCCACGCCGGCCAGGCGATCCCCAGCCATTGCGGCACGTCGAGCTGGAAAGTCAGGCCCGCCACCACCAGCAGCCCCAGCGCGGCCAGGCCTTCGCGGCGCCGGCGGTCCTGCTGGCCGAGCCCCTCCTCCAGTTCCCGGATCTGCTGGCGCAGCGCGGCATCACGTTCGGCCCGCTGCTCTTCCACCGTCAGGGCCTTCTCCAGATGCAGCGGGAGCTCCGGCAAGTGGGCCAGCAGCCGCGGCAGATGCTCGCGGGCACTGCGCAGGAACGCCCGCGTGCCCATGCGTTCGTGCATCCACTCTTCGATGAACGGCTTGGCCGTGGTCCACAGATCCAGCTGCGGATACAACTGGCGCCCCAGCCCCTCGATGTTGAGCAGGGTCTTCTGCAGCAGCACCAGTTGCGGCTGCACCTCCATGTTGAAGCGTCGCGCGGTCTGGAACAGGCGCATCAGCACCTGGCCGAAGGAGATCTCGTCCAGCGGTTTCTGGAAGATCGGCTCGCACACCGAACGGATCGCCGCCTCGAACTCGTCGACGCGGGTGTCCTTCGGCACCCAGCCGGATTCCACGTGCAGCTCCGCCACCCGGCGGTAGTCGCGGTTGAAGAAGGCGTAGAAGTTCTCCGCCAGATAGCGCTGATCGGAATCCAGCAGCGACCCGACGATGCCGAAGTCCACCGCCAGATAGGTGGGGTCCTCCGGGTCGGTGGCGTCCACGAAGATATTGCCCGGATGCATGTCGGCATGGAAGAAATTGTGCTGGAACACTTGGGTGAAGAAGATCTCCACCCCGCGTTCCGCCAGCAGACGCAGATCCACACCGCGTTCGCGCAGGGCAGCCACATCCGCCACCGGGATCCCGCCGATGCGCTCCATTACCAGCACGCTGCGTCGGGTGTGGTCCCAGATGATCTCGGGGATGTGGAGCAGATGGCTGTCGTCGAAATTGCGCCGGATCGCGGTCGCGTTGGCACCTTCGCGGATCAGGTCCAGCTCGTCGGTGACGGTCTTCTCGTATTCGTTGACCACCTCGCGCGGGCGCAGGCGGCGGGCCTCGCTCCAGTAGCGATCCGCCAGCGCGGCGATGGTGTGCATCACCTCGAGATCGGCGCGAATGGTCTTCAGGATCCCCGGACGGACCACCTTCACCACCACCTCGCGGCCGTCCTGCAGCCGCGCCTGGTGCACCTGGGCGATGGAGGCCGAGGCCAGCGGCGTGTCGGAAAACTCGGCGAAGGCGATATCCACCGGGCGTTCCAGTTCGGCCTCGATCACCGCTCGCGCCTGATCGGCGGGGAACGGCGGGACCCGGTCCTGCAGGCGCGCCAGCTCCACTGCGATATCGTCCGGCAGGAGGTCGCGGCGGGTCGACAGCATCTGTCCGAACTTGATGAAGATCGGCCCCAGATCCTCCAGCGCGCGACGGATGCGTTCGCCACGCGTGCCCCGGGTGCGGCGGAACCAGTTCCACGGGGCGAGATAGAGCAGGAAACTGAGCGGGCGCAGCGGCTTCAGCGTGAACAGGATAACGTCCAGCCGGTAGCGCACCAGGACGCGGGCGATGGTCCACAGCCGCAGACCCTGGTAGAAACTGCGTCGCATGGGCGTCAGGCGTCTCCGGATTCGAGACGGCGCAGACGCGCCTCCAGCCGGGCAGAGTCGTCACGCAGGCGGGCCACGTCCTCGCTGAAGGCCTCGAAAGCCCCGGACGGCGGCAGCCAGCCTGCCTCGTCGCGGGCATAATCGGCCAGGTCCTCCGCCGAGCGCGTGGTGGCGTGGCGAAAGCCGGTTACCGCCCGCCGGAACAGGTCCTGCAGCGGACCCGCGGACCCGGCGCCGGCGACCCGTTCGAACAGCGCCGCCCAGTCATGCTCGGCCTCGCCCAGCGCGCGCTGCAGATCGGAGAGTGCCGTGGCATCCCCCTCGATCGTCAGCCCGCTGCGGTCGTCGCGGGCCATGGCCGCGCCCAGCGACAGCGGCGAGCCGGAAACCCGCGCGTCCACCGGTTCTTCCACCCCGCCGATCACCTGCAGCCGGTCGGCCGCACCCACCAGACTGAATGCGACCCCCGGCGGTTCCACCACGATGGCCACCGCGCGGCCGGCCAGGCGCTCGCGTGCCGGTTCCGGCGCGGCGGCCAGGATCTCGTTCAGCAGGGTCTCGACCAGAGCGGTGACGGGGCTCGGCAGGGCAGCAGGCTCGGCCATCGCGATTCTTCTCCGGCTGTTACAGGCGGGTAGCGCGGTGCAGGGCGACGATGCCGCCGGTAAGGTTGTCGTATTCGACGCGCTCGAGGCCGGCATCGCGCATCAGCCCGGCGAGGGTTTCCTGATCCGGGTGCATGCGGATGGATTCGGCCAGATAGCGATAGGAATCGGCATCATTGGCCACCAGACGCCCCATCAGCGGCAGGAGCTTGAAGGAATAGACATCGTAGGCCGGCCGCAGCGGCGCCACCGGCTGCGAGAATTCGAGGATCAGCACCCGGCCGCCGGGCTTGAGCACCCGGCGCATCTCGGCCAGGGCTTTCTCCTTGCGGGTCACGTTGCGCAGGCCGAAGGCCATGGTGATGCGGTCGAAGGACTCGTCGGGATACGGCAGGACTTCGGCATCCGCCTGCACGTATTCGATGTTGCCGACCCGGCCCTCGTCGATCAGCCGGTCGCGCCCGGCCTCCAGCATGGAGGCGTTGATGTCGCACACAACGACCTGGCCCTTCGGCCCGACCCGCGGCGCGAACGCACTGGCCAGATCGCCGGTCCCGCCAGCGAGGTCGAGGATGCGCATGCCGGGCCGTACCCCGGCGCGTTCCACGGTATAGCGCTTCCACACGCGGTGGATGCCCATGGACATCAGATCGTTCATCACGTCGTAGCGCGAGGCCACGGAGTGGAACACCTGTCCGACCCGCTCGGCCTTCTCGGATTCGGAGACGGTCTGGTAGCCGAAGTGGGTCTTGCCGGGGTCGTCGTCGTTCATGAGTCTTCTTGCGTCAGTGGGTGCGGCGTTCGTGACCGGCCTGATGCAGCCGTTCCATGTAATCCTGCCACAGACGCTCCTGTTCCGTACCCAGCTTGTAGAGGTAATCCCAGTCGTAGATGCCCGTATCGTGGCCGTCGGAGAACACCAGCTTGACCGCGTAGTTGCCGACCGGCTCGATCGCGGTGATGTTCACGTCTTCCTTGCCGACCTGCAGCACCTCCTGCCCGGGGCCGTGCCCGCGCACCTCGGCCGACGGCGAATACACCCGCAGGAACTCGCAGGGCAGCTCGAAATGCGAGCCGTCGGCGTAGCGCAGCTCGAGGATGCGCGACTTCTGGTGCAACTGGATGTCGGTCGGTCGATGCGTGCTCGTGCTCATGCGGCCTCCGCTTGCCGTCGCGGGAATGGGGGGCCGGGCCCATTCAGCCCGGGGTTCCGTAGGGCGAGGATACCAGCCCCCCGCATGCCGGTGCGCAGATCCCGGCGACCGGGACCGGGTTCCGCCGCACGGATCAGCCCGTTCCCCCTTCCAGCACGTGCGCCAGCTCGCGGCAGGCATCGGTGGAGGTGAAGATGCCCAGCGGCCGGCCATCAGCCGCGCAGACCAGCGCGGAGCCGATGTGGCGCTCGGCCATGCCACGCAGCACCTCCGGCAGGGGCGTCTCCGGGGCCACGCAGTAGGCGTCCAGAGCGCACACGTCCCCGATCTTCAGGCTGGAATGATCGGACAGATCCACATGCGCGATCTCCGCCAGCAGGACATCCCGGTCCGAGGCCACCCCCAGCAGTTCCCCGCCGTTCATCACCGGCAGATGGCGCAGATTGCGCTGCATCATCATCTCCAGCGCCTCGCCCAGCCGGGTGTCGGCGGTGATGGTGATGGGGTCGCGGATCATGACCGATTCGATCGTGGGTGCTTGCATGGTGACGCCTCCCTGACGGTTTCCGGACCCCGAACCCTACAACGTCCGGAACCCGCGCGCCAGCTAAGGTTTCTCCGAACGATCTCACAGAATGTAGCGCGACAGGTCCTCGTCCTCGGCCAGATCGCTCAGGCGTTCGTCGACGAACGCGCGGTCGATCACGACCGGTTCCGGGATGTCGGGGGCGCGGAACGCAACATCCTGCAGCAGGCGCTCGAGCACGGTATGCAGCCGCCGGGCACCGATGTTCTCGGTGCGCGCGTTGACGTCGTGGGCGATCTCGGCCAGGCGGTGCACGCCCTCGTCGCGGAATTCCACGCTGACGCCTTCGGTCTTCATCAGCTCCACGTACTGCTCGGTCAGCGAGGCCGTGGGCTCGGTCAGGATGCGCACGAAGGCCTCCACCGACAGCGGTTCCAGTTCCACCCGGATCGGCAGCCGGCCCTGGAGCTCGGGGACCATGTCCGACGGCTTGCTCAGGTGGAACGCACCGGAGGCGATGAACAGGATGTGGTCGGTGCGCACCATGCCCAGCTTGGTCGACACGGTAGTGCCCTCGATCAGCGGCAGCAGGTCGCGCTGCACGCCCTCGCGGGAGACATCCGAGCCGCTCTTCTCGCTGCCCTTGGCGACCTTGTCGATCTCGTCGAGGAACACGATGCCGCTCTGCTCGACCCGCTCGATCGCCTTGACCTTGAGTTCCTCCTCGTTGACCAGGCGCGCGGCCTCCTCGTCCACCAGCAGGCGCCGGGCGTCGGCGATCTTCAGGCGCCGCTGCTGGCTCTTCTGACCACCCATGTTCTGGAACATGGACTGCAGCTGGCTGGCCATCTCTTCCATGCCGGGCGGTGTCATCAGTTCGACGTTCTGCCCCTGCTGCTGGAGCTCGATGTCGATCTCGCGCTCGTCCAGGCTGCCCTCGCGCAGGCGTTTGCGCAGCTTCTGCCGGGTCTCGTTGTTGGCCGCGTCGTCGCCGGACTCGGTGAAACCGGCGTTGCGCGGTCGCGGCAGCAGGGCATCGAGGATGCGCTCCTCGGCGGCGTCCTCGGCCTGGCCGCGGTGCTGCTGCATCTCTTCCTCGCGCAGCTGCTTGATCGCGTTTTCGGCCAGATCCCGGATGATCGACTCCACATCGCGCCCGACATAGCCCACCTCGGTGAACTTGGTCGCCTCGACCTTGATGAACGGGGCCTTGGCCAGCTTCGCCAGGCGGCGGGCGATCTCGGTCTTGCCGACGCCGGTGGGGCCGATCATCAGGATGTTCTTGGGCGTGACCTCGGGCTGCAGGGCCTCGGGCAGCTGGCGCCGGCGCCAGCGGTTGCGCAGGGCGACGGCCACGGAACGCTTGGCGTCGTCCTGGCCAATGATGTAGCGATCCAGTTCCTGGACGATCTCGCGGGGGGTCATGTCGCTCATGGCTTGCGGTCCTGAAGGGTCGCGGCCGGGGAGCCTTGCGGGCGACGCCGGGGCGTCACTCGGCGTCGAGGCTCTCCAGCGTGATGTTGTGATTGGTGTAGACGCAGATGTCGGCGGCGGTATGGAGGCTCTTCTCCACCACATCGCGCGCCGGCAGATCGGTGTTCTGCAGCAGGGCCTGGGCCGAGGCCTGGGCGTAGGGGCCGCCGGAGCCGATCGCGATCAGCGCGTTCTCGGGCTCGATCACGTCGCCATTGCCCGAGATCACGAACGAGTTCTCGCGATCGGACACCGCCAGCAGGGCCTCCAGCTTGCGCAGCGCGCGGTCGGTGCGCCAGTCCTTGGCCAGCTCGACCGCGGCCCGGGTGACGTTGCCGGAGTGCTTCTCCAGCATGCCCTCGAAGCGCTCGAACAGGGTAAAGGCGTCGGCGGTGCCGCCGGCGAAACCGGCGAGAATGCGGTCATGATAGACGCGGCGCACCTTGCGCGCGTTGCCTTTCATCACGGTGTTGCCCAGCGATACCTGGCCGTCGCCGCCCAGGGTCACGGCGCCATTGCGGCGCACACAGACGATGGTGGTGCCACGAAACTGCTCCACGGTGGTCTCCTGCAATCGGTAGTCGGATCCGGACCGGGATTGTACGCGGTTGCGGCCGCCTACGAACCCGTCTCGTCGGCCGGATCGTGACGCCGCGCGCGGGGATGGGCGGCATCGTAGACCTCGGCCAGGTGCTGATAGTCCAGATGGGTGTAGATCTGGGTAGTGGACAGGTCGGCATGCCCCAGCAGTTCCTGCACCGCGCGCAGGTCGCCGCTGGATTCCAGCAGGTGGCTGGCGAAGGCGTGGCGCAGGCGATGCGGGTGCAGATGCACGTCGAGCCCGCCCCGGCGCCCCGCCTCGGCGACCCGTCGCTGGACCGAACGGTTGCTGATGCGCTGCCCGCGCCGGGTCACGAACAGCGCGGGTTCGTCGTCGTTGGCCCACTGGCCTCGCACCGCCAGCCAGTCGCGCAGGGCAGCCAGCGCCATGCGCCCGGCGGGCACCCGCCGCTCGCGCCGGCCCTTGCCGAGAACCCGTACCATGCCGGCGTCCCGGTCCACGTCCGGCAGATCCAGCCCGGTCAGTTCCGCCAGCCGCAGTCCGGAGCCGTACAGCAGCTCCAGCATCGCGCGGTCGCGGCGCGCCAGGGGCGAATCGGGATCGGCCGCTTCCCCGTCCGGCGCGGCGCCGGTGGCGGGCGGGGCATCCAGCGCCTGCTGCGCCTGATCCACGTCCAGCCCGCGGGGCAACGGACGGTCGGTCTTCGGACCGCGCAGCCCCGCGGCGGGGTTGGCGGCGCGCTCGCCACGCTCCACCTGAAAATCGAGGAAACCGCGTACCGCGGCGAGAAACCGGCGGACCGAGCGCGAATGGCGCCCGCCGCGTGCCAGCCCGGCCACGATGCGGCGCAGCGCGGCGGCATCCAGCTCCGCCCAGGGCGCGGCCCAGGCCCGGCGCAGTTCGCGCAGGTCGCGACGGTACGCGGCTACGGTGTGCGGCGACAGCCCGCGCACATCACGCAGATGCGCGAGATAGGCCTCGATGGCGGGGTCGGGTTGCGGCTCGGACTCAGGCAGCCTGTTTGCGGTCAGCATGGCAGCGGATGGACTCGGCCAGCAGCTCGCCGATATGGGTGACGAAGTAGGTCCCCATGTCCGGCTGGAAGCGGTCCGGCGAGGCACTGGCCAGGCCCAGCACGCCCACGCGTTCATCGTCCGCCAGCAGCGGCATCAGGATCGCCGAACCCACCGTGTCGTCCGCATCGTCGAACAGCACCTTCAGCATGTCAGGCGGCACGCGGCCGCACTGCGCCCGGCCGCGGGCGAACAGCGGTTCCAGCACGGCCAGCTGGGCAGTATCCAGGGCGTGCAGGTCCTGCACCTCGCGCTCCGCCAGACGGATGCTCACCCGCTCGGCGCCCAGTTCATCGCGCAGGGCATCCTGGGTCAGCGCCAGCACCGCATCCAGGTTCTCCGCACGCATCAGGGTTCGGGCGAGATCGTGCAGCTGGCGGCCGACCCGTTCGTTGTCGCGGGCGCGCTCCACCAGCTCGTGCATGCGCTGCTCCAGCTGGCGGTTCTGCTCGCGCAGGCGCTTGAGCTGGCGTTCGACCAGGGACTCGGCTCCACCGGCCGGATGCGGGATGCGCAGCACGTCCAGCAGGGCCTGGTGGTCGAGGAAAAAATCCGGGTGCTCGCGCAGCCAGGCCTCGACCTCGGCCGCCGAGAGCTCGGCGCCATCCCCCGCCGGGGAGACACTGGAGGGGTCTGTACTCATAGATCGATCCTGCCGTTGAATACCGTGGTTGCGGGGCCGGTCAGCCGCACCGGCGACTCCGGCCTGCCGTCCCAGCTTAGCACAAGGGTCCCGCCCGGCAGCGAGACCCGCACGCAGTCATCGACCCGGCCCTGCAGACGGGCCACCACCATCGCCGCGGCGGCGCCGGAGCCGCAGGCCAGGGTCTCGCCGGCGCCGCGTTCGTATACCCGCAGGTCCAGGTGCCCGCGATCACGTACCGCGGCAAAACCGGCGTTCACGCGGCGCGGGAAGCGGGGATGCGCCTCGATCGCGGGCCCCAGGGTCGCCACCGGTGCCTGCCCCACGTCGTCGACGAAGGTCACGGCATGCGGGTTGCCCATGGACACCGCGCCGATCGTCAGGGCCGTGTCGCCGACCTCCAGGCGGTACTCCGGTGCCTCAAAGTCGGCCTCGAACGGGATGCGCGCCGGCTCCAGTACCGGGCGGCCCATGTCGACGGTCACCTGTTCGTCCGCCTCCACCCGCAGCACCAGCGGACCGCCCAGGGTCTCCACCGGGATCTCGCGGGCATCGGTCAGGCCCTGCTCGCGCACGAACCGGGCGAAACAGCGCGCGCCATTGCCGCACTGCTCCACCTCGCCACCGTCGGCGTTGAAGATGCGATAGCGAAACAGCGCGCTCGCCGGATCGGCGGGCGGCTCCACCAGCAGGATCTGGTCGCAGCCCACGCCGAAATGGCGATCGGCCAGCAGGCGCAGCTGATCCGTGCTCAGCGCGACCGCCTGACGCACGCCGTCGAACACCACGAAGTCGTTGCCCAGGCCATGCATCTTGGTGAAAGCCAGCTCGCTCATTCCGCGCGCTCCGGCAATCGCCCGTGGATGACCATGTGGCGGTCGCTGGTCACCCGCACGCGGAAACCTTCGAGACCGACGGCGGCCAGCTGGCCCTGGACCTCCTCGGGGGTAAACGCCGCATGCAGGGAATGTTCGAAGTCGCGCCGCAGGACCTCCGGGGCGTCGGCCGCGTGCTCCCCCACCAGGCGTTTCACTTCGGCCTCCGAGTCGGGACGGCGCAGGTCCATCACGAACACCCGCGCTCCCGGAGCGCCGTCGCGACGGATCACCTGCCACAGCACTCCCGGATCATGCAGGTGATGCAGCAGCGAGTTGCAGATGATGGTGGCGTAGGGCGCGCGCGGACCCCGCGCATCGGGCAGGCAACCCTCGGCCAGATGGACACGCGCGGCGGCCGGATGGCCGACCCGCAGCGCATCCCCGGCCGCCAGCATCGCGGGGGCCCCGTCCAGCCCGTCGACCTCGCAGTCGGGATGGCGCGCGGCGAAGCGCAGGCTGACATCCCCCGGGCCGCAACCCGGATCCAGTACCGGGCCGCGCACCGGCTCCGGGAACACTTCGGCGAAGGCATCCACGAAGCCCTCGTGGGGCTGCGCGAAATCCGCCTCGGCATAGGCCCGGGCCTGGCCGGGCTCCAGCATCAGCTCGGGCTCGGGCCGCCGCGGGATCACGGATCGACCCTCCCGGGCGGATCCTCGTCGTCGGGATCGCGCGGCAGCATGCTCTCGCGCATCATCAGGTGATCGACCTGCTCGCGGCGGTTGACGATCTGATAATGATCACCATCCACCATGACCTCGGGCGGGCGCGGGCGGCTGTTGTAATTGCCCGCCATCACGTAACCGTAGGCACCGGCGGAGCGCACCGCGAGGACGTCGCCGGCGGCCAGCGCGAGGTCGCGTTCGCGCCCGAGGAAATCCCCGGTCTCGCACACCGGACCCACCACGTCGTAACTGCGGGGCTCGACATCATCGCGCGGGACCACCGGCTCGATCGCCTGCCAGGCGCCATACAGCGCCGGACGCAGCAGGTCGTTCATTGCCCCGTCGACGATCGCGAAATCGCGGTGCTCCGAATGCTTGAGGTATTCCACCCGGGTCAGGAACACCCCGGCGTTAGCGGCGATCGCCCGACCCGGCTCCAGCAGCACCTTCAGCGGCCGCTCGCCCAGGGTTTCGCGCAGGGCGGCCGCCCAGACGTCCGGCTCCGGCGGGGTCTCGTCGCGGTAGCGCACGCCCAGCCCGCCGCCGACATCGATGTGCGACAGCTCGATGCCGTCTTCCGCCAGCCGGTCCACCAGCGCCAGCACCCGTTCCAGCGCGTCGACGAACGGCTCGGTGCTGGTCAGCTGGGAGCCGATGTGGAAATCCACGCCGATCGCGTCCAGGTGCCCGGACTCATGGATGCGGCGATACAGCGCCGGCGCGTCCTCGATCGCCACGCCGAACTTGTTGTCGCGCAGCCCGGTGGCAATGTAGGGATGGGTCTCCGCGTCGACGTCCGGGTTCACCCGCAGCGACACCGGGGCGACCTCCCCGCGCTCGGCGGCGACCGCTTCCAGGCGTTCCAGCTCGGCCTCCGACTCCACGTTGAAGCAGTGGATGCCCACGTCCAGCGCGCGCTGCATCTCCGCCGCGGTCTTGCCGACCCCGGAGAACACCACCCGCGCGGGATCGCCGCCGGCACGCAGTACCCGCTCCAGTTCGCCGCCGGAGACGATGTCGAACCCGGAGCCCATGCGCGCCAGCACGTTCAGCACCGCCAGACTGGAGTTGGCCTTGACCGCGAAGCAGACCTGATGCGGCATCCCGATCAGGGCCTCGGCGAACGCGCGGTAATGGCGCTCCAGGGTGGCGCGGGAGTAGACGTAGGCCGGGGTCCCCACCCGGCGGGCCAGGGCGTCGAGGTCCACGCTCTCGCAATGCAGCGTGCCCCCGCGGTAATCGAAATAGTCCATCTAGCGGGATTCCTCCTGCTCGTCCTCGGGGAGGTAGAGATCGCCCTTCTGCCCGCAGCTGGCCAGCATCTGCGCGCCTCCGAGGACGATGACCACGATCAGCAGCAGCAGGTGGGCCTTGCAGAAGGACATGGGTGCGGTATCCGGAAATGATTGCATCGGGAGGGCATAGTGTGCCATTGATACGGGGCTGGCTTCACTCGGATCAGGGGCGTTGCGGCCCGGAGCCGCTCGATAACGGATCCGTTCATGAAGCGTTCAGCCACATTCTGGGACTCTGGAGTTGCAGGATCAGCAAAGGGCCCGACACCAAAGGGGGCTGATCCGGGGACGGGGAATAGAACCGAACGGTACCTCGTCACAACGCACAGGCGCCTGCATCCACATGGATCGCTCGCGCCCCGGGAATGTCCGGATTTGATCCAAAAAGATGAGAGGAGATCTCCATGATTAGCACCAAGCGTCGTGTCTTCCTGAAAGGCACTCTCGCCGCCGGTACCGTGGGCGCCGCCGTGGGCGCCGGCCTGCTGGCCCCGAGCAAGCTGCTCGCCGCCTGGTCCGCCGACATGTTCGATACCGAGAGCATGGAAGATGCAATGAATGCGGTCGCCGGCACCACCGACATGCAGCAGTCCGACGACATCGACCTGAGCGCCCCGGAAATCGCCGAGAACGGTGCCGTGGTGCCGATCTCGGTCGAGGCCCACATGGACAACGTCGAGGAGATCGCGGTCTTCGCCGAAGCCAACAACCGCTCCCTGACCGGCCGTTATGTCTTCGCCTCCGGCGCGAAGCCCAAGGCGTCCATGCGCATCCGCCTGGGTGACACCTCGGACGTGATCGCCGCCGTCAAGGCCGACGGCAACTGGTACATGACGTCCCGCAACGTCGAAGTGACGGTGGGTGGCTGCGGCGGCTAAGCCGGCACCCTCACCGATCCGATCAACAGTCTGGAGGTAAAGAACTATGTCCATCCGTATTCGCGCCCAGGAACAGGACGGCATGATCAACGTCCGCGCCCTGCTGTCCCACCCGATGCACACGGGTGAGGAAGAGGATGATGCCGGCGAAATCATCCCCGAGCATTTCATTCAGACCGTCGAAGCCAAGCGCAACGGCGAAACCATGGTCACCGCCTACTGGAACGTGACCATCTCGCAGAACCCCTTCCTCGAGCTGGAATTCGAAGGTTCGTCCGGCGACACCGTCGAGGTCAGCTGGGAAGACAATCAGGGCGACACCGCTTCCGAGTCGGTTACCGTCCGGTAAATCCATCTCCCTTGATGGATGGGGAAAGGCCGGGGTTCGCCCCGGCCTTTTTTATGGGTACCCGTATCCGGCGCGCCGATGGGTGGAAAGACGTCGCGCTGCATGTCCCGGGCCGCGAGTACGGCATACCGGCCGGGCGCCAGCCTTGCTACACTGGAGCTTTCTGCGTCGAAGCCAGCCAAGATGAACCAGCGTACCGCCTCCGTCCGCCGCGACACCCTCGAGACCCGGATCGCCGTCGAACTGAACCTCGACGGCACCGGCCAGTGCCACACCGAGACCGGCATCCCGTTCCTCGACCACATGCTCGACCAGATCGCGCGTCACGGGATGGTCGATCTGGACGTGCGCGCCGAAGGCGACCTGCACATCGACGACCACCACACGGTGGAAGACATCGGCATCACCCTGGGCCAGGCACTGGCGCAGGCGATCGGCGACAAGAAGGGCATCCGCCGCTATGGCCATGCCTATGTGCCGCTGGACGAGGCCCTGTCACGGGTGGTGATCGACTTCTCCGGCCGCCCGGGCCTGGAGATGCACGCCGATTTCCGCCGTTCGCACATCGGCCAGTTCGATGTCGACCTGTTCCACGAATTCTTCCAGGGCCTGGTCAACCACGCGTGGATCACCCTGCACGTGGACTGCCTGCGCGGGGACAATGCCCATCACGTAGCGGAGACCATCTTCAAGGCCTTCGGCCGCGCGCTGCGCGAGGCCGCGGAGGAAGACCCCCGCGGCGCCGGCATCACGCCCTCCACCAAGGGCAGCCTGTAAGGCCCGCCGCAACAGGGAAGCCACATGGAAACCGTCGCCGTCATCGACTACGGCATGGGCAACCTCCACT
This sequence comes from Thioalkalivibrio sp. AKL17, assembly GCF_000377885.1. Classification (NCBI taxonomy): domain Bacteria; kingdom Pseudomonadati; phylum Pseudomonadota; class Gammaproteobacteria; order Chromatiales; family Ectothiorhodospiraceae; genus Thioalkalivibrio; species Thioalkalivibrio sp. AKL17. The sequence continues at coordinate 279,849 of NZ_KB898767.1, read as the reverse complement.
CGGTGGAGCGTGCCCTGACGCACGAGGCCGCACCCGGCCAGCGCATCCTGCGTACCGACGACCCGGAGATCCTGCGCGAGGCCGACCGGCTGGTGTTTCCCGGCCAGGGGGCGGCCGGCGACGCGATGCAGGCCCTCGCCCGGCGCGGTCTGAACCGCATGCTCCCGGAACTGGCCGCCTCGCGCCCGTTCCTCGGACTCTGCCTGGGGCAGCAGATCCTGATGGAGCACTCGGACGAAAGCGGTGGCGTCGACCTGCTGGGGGTGATCCCCGGCGGGGTCGCCCGCTTTCCGGAACGCAGCGATGCGCAGGGGCGTCGCCTCAAGGTGCCACACATGGGCTGGAACCGCGTGCAGCCCACCGGCGAGCACCCGCTGTGGCACGGCCTGCCGGAGACGCCGTGGTTCTATTTCGTGCACAGCTTCCGGGTGCAGCCGCGCGACGCGGCCAGCGTGGCTGCGCACACGGATTATGGCGAAACCTTCGCCTCGGCCCTCGCCCGCGGCTCGCTGTTCACCATGCAGTGTCACCCGGAAAAGAGCGCGGCCTGCGGGTTGCGCCTGCTGAACAACTTTCTGCGCTGGGACGGCGACGCCCCGGACGCCCCGCAAACGCCGTAACTGGAGGCGGAGAAGATGCTGGTCATTCCCGCGATCGACCTGAAGGAAGGCAAGTGCGTGCGCCTGCGCCAGGGGCGCATGGAGGATTCGACGGTATTCGGCGAAGAGCCAGTGGAAATGGCCCGACGCTGGGTCGAGGCCGGGGCCGAACGCCTGCACATCGTGGACCTTGACGGCGCGTTCGCCGGCCGCCCGCGCAACGCCGAGGCGATCCACGCGATCGTCGAGGCCTTCCCCGACCTGACCATCCAGATCGGCGGCGGCATCCGCGACGATGACACCGTGCAGGCCTACCTCGATGCCGGCGTGCAGTACGTGATCATCGGCACACGGGCGGTCAGCGCGCCGCATTTCGTCAACGACCTGTGCCTGGAATTCCCGGGACACATCATCGTCGGCCTGGATGCCCGCGACGGCAAGATCGCGGTGGACGGCTGGTCCAAGCTCTCGCGTCACGACGTGATCGACCTCGCCCAGCACTTCGAGTCCGACGGCGTCGCCGCGATCATCTATACCGACATCGCGCGCGACGGGATGATGGAAGGCCCCAACGTGGAGGCCACCGCGAAGCTCGCGGAGAACGTTCGCGTACCGGTGATCGCCTCCGGCGGCGTCAGCTCGCTGGACGACATCCGCAGCCTCGCCCGCGGGGCCGACGCCGGTATCGACGGCGTGATCGTTGGTCGCGCCCTGTACGAGGACGCCTTCACCCTGGAGCAGGCGCGCGCAGCCGCCCGGGGCGAGGACACCTGAGATGCTGGCACGCCGCATCATCCCCTGCCTGGACGTGGACGCCGGCCGCGTGGTCAAGGGCGTGAACTTCGTCGGCATCCGCGACGCCGGTGACCCGGTGGAGATCGCCCGGCGCTACGACGCCCAGGGGGCCGACGAGCTGACGTTCCTCGACATCACCGCCTCCTCCGACGACCGCAGCACCATCCTGCACGTGGTCGAAGAAGTCGCCTCGCAGGTCTTCATCCCGCTGACCGTGGGCGGCGGCGTGCGCGCGGTGGACGACATCCGCCGTCTGCTGAACGCCGGGGCGGACAAGGTGTCCATCAACACTGCGGCGGTTCACCGGCCCGAACTGGTACGCGAAGCCGCCGACTGGGTCGGCTCGCAGTGCATCGTGGTGGCCATCGACGCGCGCCGCACCAGCGCCGAGGGCGAACCCCCACGCTGGGAGATCTTCACCCACGGCGGGCGCCGCGAGACCGGCCTGGATGCGATCGAATGGGCGCAATACATGGCCGAACTGGGTGCCGGGGAGATCCTGCTGACCAGCATGGACCGCGACGGCACCCGCAGCGGCTTCGACCTGGAACTGACGCGTGCGGTGAGCGACGCGGTGAACATCCCGGTGATCGCCTCGGGCGGCGTGGGCAGCCTGGAACACCTGGTCGAGGGCGTGACCACCGGGCACGCGGATGCCGTGCTGGCGGCCAGCATCTTCCACTTCGGCGAGCACACGGTGGGCGAGGCCAAGGCCGCGATGGAAGCCGCGGGGGTGCCCGTGCGTCCTCTGCAGGAGGTGACGGCGTGAACGATCCCTCCGCAACCCCGCGCGAGCACCTGCTGGCGGCGCTGGCCGAGGTCATCGACGAGCGACGCTCCGCGGACCCCGAACGCTCCTACGTCGCGAAGCTGCAGGCACGCGGCCTGGATGCCATGCTCAAGAAGGTGGGCGAAGAAGCCACCGAGGCGGTGCTGGCGGCCAAGGACGACGACGCCGATGCGCTGGTGTCGGAAATGGCCGACCTGTGGTTTCATACCCTCATTGTCCTGCGGGCGCGCGACCGGCACCCCGACGACGTCCTCGACGAACTGGCCCGGCGTTTCGGCCTGTCCGGCGTGGAGGAAAAGGCCGGCCGCGAAGTCGCAGGACAGCGTTCGGACAAATAGGCGGCCTGGTTGATTCGGGAACCCTCCCCGGTCAGGCTGTCCGGCAAGGAACTTATTTCGGAGACACTCCATGGGTATTGGTGGTATCAGCATCTGGCAGCTCCTGATCATCCTTCTGATCGTGGTCCTGCTGTTCGGCACGAAGAAACTGCGCAACATGGGCGGTGACGTCGGCTCCGCGCTGAAGAACTTCCGGCAGGCGGTCAAGGACCCCGACGGCGAGAACCAGAAGAAGGAAGAAGGCGAGGAAGGCGCGGAAGGCGAAAAGCCGGGCGTCGAGAACCAGAGCGAGGACGACGAAGGTCGCGTGGTCGACGCCGAGGTGAAAAAGCGCAGCGAGAAGTCCGGCGACAACGACTCGTCGGACAAGAACGCCTGATCCGGTTCCGGTCCGCAACGACCGGCCGGCAGCGGCGCTAGTCCATGTTCGACATCGGCTTCTGGGAAATCCTGATCATCGTCGTGGTGGCGCTCCTGGTCGTGGGACCGGAGCGCCTGCCCGGCCTTGCGCGCGAGATCGGCCGGTTCGTCGGCAAGACCCGGCGCTTTGTCCAGAGCGTGCGCTCGGACGTGGAGCGGGAATTCCAGACCGAGGAGCTGCGCGAGATGGTCAAGAGCCAGGACCGCGAGATCCGCGAGCTCAAGCACATGGTCGAGGATACCGAGACCAGCCTGCGCGAGGATCTGGAGCAGACCGAGCGCGAGATCAACCGCGAGCTGCGCGACACCGACGACTCCCGGGCGGATGCGGATGCCGGCGAGTCGGGCGACGGGGACACGCCACCGGCGAAGCCGGCACGTCCCGCGGTTCGCGAACGTCGCACCCCTCCGGAGCCGGCCGGTCGCGAAACCGACACCTCCCGCACCGATTCGGTGGAAGATGCCGGCACGCAGGACGCCGAGGCGGGACCCGCGCCGGAGGGACCGGCCTGGGACGCGGACGGCGGCGACCTCGAACGCGTACCCGTCAGCCACGACATGGGCCCGGACCTGGCCACCGAAGATCCCGCTCTGGCGGCCGAACGCGAACAGCGCAGCACGCGGGAAGACGCTCGGGAAGAAACGCCCCGGCGGCGCACCGGCGGCCGCCGGCCGCAGCGCCGCAACCAGCAGGCGCCGGAATCTCCGGAAGAACAGGGCGGCGACGGGCCGCAGGAAACCGACACCGACCACTCACCCCGCACGCCTGACGAACGCCCATGAGCAAGACCAGCCCGGGGGTCGAACCCACGGAAGAGGCCACCGAGACCCTGCTCTCCCACCTGATCGAGCTGCGCGACCGGGTCCTGCGGATGTTCATCGCCGTGCTGGTGGTGTTCCTGATCCTGTTCCCGTTCGCCAACCAGCTCTATACCTTCCTGGCCGATCCGCTGATGGCGCATCTGCCGGAAGGCACCAGCATGATCGCGATCGAGGTGGCCGCGCCGTTTCTGATCCCGTTCAAGCTGACCCTGCTGCTGGCGGTGGCGATCAGCATCCCGTACCTGCTCTATCAGCTCTGGGCGTTCATCGCGCCGGGGCTTTATCAGCACGAGAAGAGCCTGGCCGGGCCGCTGGTCGCGTCATCGACGATCCTGTTCTACCTCGGGATGGCGTTCGCCTATTTCGTGGTCTTTCCGCTGATCTTCGCGTTCTTCACCGCGGCCGCGCCCGAAGGCGTGGACGTGATGACGGACATCTCGCGCTACCTGGATTTCGTCATCCTGCTGTTCATCGCCTTCGGCATCGCCTTCGAGATGCCGGTGGCCACCATCCTGCTGGTGACCATGGGGGCCACCACCACCGAGAAGCTGGCCGCCAAGCGCCCGTACGTGATCGTCGGGGTGTTCCTCGTGGGCATGGTCCTGACTCCGCCGGACATCATTTCGCAGACCCTGCTGGCCCTGCCGATGTGGTTGCTGTTCGAGGTCGGCCTGATCCTTGCGCGCATCATGGAGCGGCGCAAGGCCGAACAGAAGGCCGCCCCCGATGACGACCCGGACGGGCCCGATGACCCCGATGGCGGACCGGGCGGCAGCCCGGGCGCGGGACCTCGGAGCGGACTGGATTCCGGCCCCGCACCGCGGGGGAGCTCCGGCGGCAACCAGCCCGAACCCGCGAGCAGGGCCCGGGCCGACACCTCCGACGAGACGCGTCCGTCCCCCGCGGCCCGCACCGGCTACACCCCGCTTTCCGAGGCGGAGATGGATGCCGAACTCGATCGCATCGAGGCCGAAGACGCCCGACGCGGAACCGCATCCGCGGGCAACCGCACAGATGGGCCGGACGATGCGGCGGACGACACGCCGGACGAATCCGGGGGCCGCCCCGAGCGCGATCCCCGCTGATTCGCGACGGTCGCGGACCTCCAAACCGCGTGCGGAGCTGGTAAAATTCAGCCTTCACTGATGATTCGTCCCACCCACGCACCCAGGTACCGAGACCGCGATGGCTGATCCACGCACCACCCCTCGCCGCCCCGTCCTCCTCATCGTCATGGATGGGGTGGGCGTGAACCCCAGCAAGCTCAACAACGCCTACGCCGAGGCGGACACCCCCAACCTCGACCGTTATCTGTCGACCCGCACGCACACCACCCTGGATGCCTGCGGACGCGCGGTTGGCCTGCCCGACGGGCAGATGGGCAACTCGGAGGTCGGCCACCTGACGCTGGGAGCGGGGACGGTGGTCAATCAGGATCTCGTGCGCATCGACGATGCCATCGCCGATGGGAGTTTCTTCGAGAACGATGCCCTGGTGAGCGCGGCGCGGGCCGCGGCCTCCAAGGACCAGCCCCTGCACCTGATCGGACTGGTGTCCGACGGCGGCGTGCATTCGCATATCCGGCACCTGGTGGCCCTGATCGGCATCTGCCGCCAGGAAGGCGCCCGGCCGATCGTGCACATGATCACCGACGGCCGTGATACCGCGCCTCGCTCGGCGCTGAACTATCTCGAGGTCCTGGAACAGGAGCTGAAACAGGCCGGCGGATTTATCGCCACGGTCTGCGGCCGCTACTACGCCATGGACCGTGACAAGCGCTGGAACCGCACGGAGAAGGCCTTCCGCGCGATGGCCTATGCCGAGGGCGAGCCGGTTGGCAGCGCGCGCGAGGCGATCGAGGGTGCCTGGGCTGCGGGCGAGGATGACGAATTCATCAAGCCCCGCATCATCAATGGCGGGGCGCCGATGGGCACCGAGGCGGAATGCGTGCTGTTCAACTTCCGCAACGACCGCCCGCGCCAGCTCACCGCTGCCCTGGGCATGGATGATTTCGACGGGTTCGATCGCGGGGATTTCCACCCGGTCTCGGAGACCTGCCTGACCGAATACGACCCGCGCTTTCTGTCGCCGATCGCGTTTCCCCCGGAACGCCCGTCCACCACCCTGGGTTCCACCATCGCCTCCGCCGGGATCCCGCAGTTCCACTGCGCGGAGACCGAGAAGTACGCCCACGTGACCTTCTTCTTCAACGGCGGCAAGGAGGAACCCTATGCGGGCGAGAAGCGGGTGATGGTGCCCTCGCCCGCGGTGGACACCTATGACGAGCAGCCGGAGATGAGCGCGCGCGAGGTGGCCGACGAGACCATCAAGGCGATGGAAAGCGGGCGTTACGGCTTCATCCTGGTGAATTTCGCCAACGGCGACATGGTGGGCCATACCGCCCGTCGCGAGGCCCTGATCGAAGCCGTTCACACCCTCGACCGCGAGGTCGGGCGGGTGCTGGATGCGGCCGAGGCCCAGGAGTACTCGGTGATCGTCACCGCCGACCACGGCAACTGCGACGAATACGTCGACCCGGTCACCGGGGCACCGCACACCCAGCACACCATCTACCCGGTGATGTGCATGATCCTCGACAGCCAGCGCTGGCGCCTGCGTACCGGCGGCGGACTCGCCGACGTCGCCCCCACGGTGCTCGAACTGATGGGCGTGCCCAAGCCGAGTGCGATGGGCGGACGCAGCCTGCTGCTGGAAGAGGTCCCCGACTCGGCCTGAAGCCGGGCAGCGCCTCCCCTCAGGACGAGCAGCTGAGCTGGATGCCGCTGGCCCAGGCCGGCGGCAGCCCGGCGAGGTCCTCGTCCTCCGGCTGTTCGTCGAATGGCCGGCTCAGCACGCGCTGCAGTCGCTCGACCTCCGACAGGTCACCCTCCTCGGCGCGTTCGATGGCAGCCTGCGCCAGGTGGTTGCGCAGGATATATTTCGGGTTGACCGCCCGCATCGCCGCATGGCGCTCCGCGGTCGGTCGCGTCTCGTGGCCCAGACGGGCACGCCAGCGATCCTCCCAGGCCGCCCAGGCACGCGGGTCTTCCAGCTCCTCGAGGAATCCCTGACGCGCGTCCCCGTCTTCCAGCGCCGGCAACTGACGGAAGAAACGGGTGTAGTCGACGCCTTCGGCCGCCATCCGGGCGAGCAGATCCTGGATCAGGGCCTCGTCCTCGTCACGTCCGAGCTGCAGGCCCAGCTTGGCGCGCATGCGCCGCAACCAGGCCGCGCGGAACTGCTCCTGGTACGCCTCGAGGACGGGCTTCGCCTGCTCCACCGCGGTGTCGATGTCGGGGGCACGGAACTGCCCCACCAGGGTCTCCGCCAGACGGATCAGGTTCCACTGAGCCACGCCCGGCTGACGGCCGAAGGCGTAACGGCCCCCCTGGTCGGTGTGGTTGCAGATGTAATCGGGGTCGTAGGCGTCCATGAACGCAAACGGGCCGTAGTCGATGGTGAGCCCGGTCAGGCTCATGTTGTCGGTGTTCATGACCCCGTGGCTGAAGCCCACTGCCTGCCAGTCGGCCATCAGCTCGGCGGTGCGGGCCGTGACGGTCTCCAGCATCGCCCGGACCGGGTCCTCCGCGTCCCGGTGCTCGGGAAAGTCGTGATCCAGCGCGTAGTCGATCAGCTGGCGCAGCCGCTCCGGATAACCGGCATAGTGGAAGTATTCGAAATGCCCGAAACGCAGGAAGCTGGGCGCCGCGCGCAGTACCACCGCGCCACTCTCGATGCGCTCACGGAACACCCGCAGCGAGGACCCGTAGAGGGCCACCGCGCGCGTGGTGGGGATACCCAGCGCCGCCATGTGCTCGGAAACCAGGTATTCGCGGATCGACGAGCGCAGCACCGCGCGTCCGTCGGCATGACGCGAGAACGCGGTCGGACCGGAGCCCTTGCTCTGCAGTTCCCAGTGCTCGCCGGCGGGCGTGCGCACCTCGCCCAGCAACTTGGCCCGGCCGTCGCCCAGCTGCGGCACGTAGACCCCGAACTGGTGACCCGCATACACGCTGGCGACCTGCGGCGTGCCCGCCACCGGCTCGCCGCGGGTAATCATGCCGAGCCACGGTTCCGCGGCGAGATCCTCGGGCGTCAGACCCAGACGCTCGCGCATCGCCGGACTGCTGGCGAGCAGCCGGGCCCCGGGGAACGGGGCCGGCTCCGGGCGGTGATGGAAGGCGTCCGGCAGCGCGGCGAAACGGTTGATCCATTCCAGCCCGGCGCCCGACGGCGGTGTCTCCGGAGGACGTTCGCGGTTCGGCTCGGCGGCGGACATGGGGCGGCACCTCGGCAGCGGGAACATTGCGGGTTATCATGCGCCACATGTCGAGGGTACGTCCCATGGGCCCACTCGGCCCGGGACTACCGCCCGCCCGCAACCGAGGAGAACCGCCGTGTCCCAGGATGATGAAAACCGCAACCCCGAGACCGACAACGAGGATCCGGGTCGCCTGCGTACCCGTGAACGCCTGATGTGGCTGGGCCTGATGGCGTTCTTCGTCATCATCCTGGCGATCTACATCGCGCGCGCCGAAGGCCTGGAGCACGACGTCACCGAGGCCAACCGCGAGCTGCTGGAGGCCCAGATGCAGCTGGCCGAATACACCCGCGAGGAGGTGCCGCGCCCGGTGGAGATCGGCCTGCGCAACGCCGACATCCAGCAGCTGCAGCGTCTGGGGATGACCAACCCGGAGCGCCGGCTGTCCGAGGATCTGGTCGAGAATCCGCAACTGGTTCCCGAGGTCCTGCGCGACGGTGACACCGCCGAGTTCCGCGAAGACGGGATCTACGTACTCAACGCGCGCTGGGTGCTCGCCCATTTCGAGAGCGGCGACCGCTTCGGCCAGCTGCTACTGGAATACGAGGTCATCCACGGCAACGTGATGTGGGACGTGGTCGACGGCTACGTCGAGGACTGATCCCCGGCTGCGGCCAGACGCGCGCGCGCGGCCGCGACCTGGCGCCGGACCTGTTCCGGCGCCGTCCCGCCGGTTACCCGGCGGGCGGCCACCGAGCCCTCGGCGGTCAGCACCCCGTGGACATCCTCGCCCACCGCGGCACTCAGCTGCTGCAGTTCCCCCAGTGACAGCTGTGCCAGGTCCACACCCCGCTCCTGCGCCAGGCGCACCGCACGGCCCACCACCTCGTGGGCGTCGCGGAAGGCCACGCCCCGCTCCACCAGGTAGTCGGCGAGATCGGTGGCGGTGGCAAAACCGCGGGTAGTGGCCGCCAGGGTGTTCGCACGACGCACGGCCAGGTTGGGGACCATGTCGGCGAACGCCCGCAGGGAGCCCAGCAGGGTGTCCACGGTGTCGAACAGCGGCTCCTTGTCCTCCTGGTTGTCCTTGTTGTAGGCCAGCGGCTGGCTCTTCATCAGGGTCAGGAGACTGGTCAGATGGCCATACACCCGGCCGGTCTTGCCGCGCACCAGCTCCGGCACGTCCGGGTTCTTCTTCTGCGGCATGATGGAGGATCCGGTGCAGTAACGATCCGGCAGCTCGATGAAGTCGAACTGGGCGCTGGTCCACAGCACCAGCTCCTCGGCCTGACGCGACAGATGCATCATCAGGGTCGAGGCCGCCGCGGTGAATTCGATCGCGAAATCGCGATCCGACACCGCATCCAGCGAGTTGCGCGTGACCCCGTCGAATCCGAGCTGTTCCGCCACGTATTCACGGTCCAGGGGGTACGGCGTACCCGCCAGGGCAGCGGCGCCCAGCGGCAGGATGTTCACCCGGCGCCGGCAGTCGCGCAGCCGTTCGGCGTCGCGCTCGAGCATCTCGTACCACGCCAGCATGTGGTGGCCGAAGGTCACCGGCTGGGCCGTCTGCAGATGGGTGAACCCGGGCATGATGGTGTCGGCCTCGCGCTCGGCCAGATCCACCAGACCGCTCTGGTAGGAACGAATCAGTTCGAGGATCTCGTCGATCGCGGCGCGCAGCCACAGGCGGATGTCGGTGGCGATCTGGTCGTTGCGCGAGCGGCCGGTGTGCAGCTTCTTGCCGACATCGCCGATGCGCTCGATCAGGCGCGCCTCGATGTTCATGTGGACATCCTCGCGGCCCACCTGCCAGTCGAACTCCCCGGCGGCGATCTCCTCGCGGATGGCGTCCAGCCCGTCGACGATCCGGCGCGCCTCGTCCTCGCTCAGGACCCCCACCCTGGCCAGCATGTGCGCGTGGGCCTGCGAGCCCCGGATGTCCTCGCGGTAGAGGCGGCGGTCGAAGTCCACCGAGGCGGTAAATCGCTCCACGAAGGCATCGGTGGGCTCGGAGAAGCGGCCACCCCAGAGCTTGGCTTCGGAGGCCGGCTTGTCCTGCGGGGAATCCTGCGTCATGGTGCACTCTGAACGGGGTTTTGAACGACAGGGAAGTATACAGGGAGAGCGACTGCCATGCGCCCGGAACCGGGGTCGTCCAGCGGGAACGAGCGGGTTGACGAGGGCCGCGCGGACCGCGTCTCGCCACTGCCGGATTTCTGTGGCGCGGAGACCCTGCTGCGCGTGCTCATGCTGGCGGTGCTGCTGGCGCTGGCGATTACCCTGCTGCGACCCGGCACCGGGGACTGGCTGGGGACCCTGGCACTGTATGCACTGTTCATCTTCTGGGTCGCACTCACCAGTCTGCTGATCCTGTGTCTGCTGCAGCGCCTGCTGCGGCGTGGCCCGCTGACCCTGCAGATCGTGCTGCCGCCGCTGGTCCCCATCGTCAATACCGCGCTGGTGCAGCACGCCGCCGAGTCGGTGGAGCTGGCGGATCCCGAGCTGCGTCTGCCGGTGCTGGGCATCGCGGTGATCCTGAGCCTGGTCGCGATGCATTACCTCTACCTGCAGACCGCCTGGGAACGCGAGACCCGGGCCGTGGCGCGAGCCCGCGAGCAGGCCATGCGAGCACGGCTTCGGCCGCATTTCCTCTACAACAGCATGAACACCATCGCCGGGCTGTGCCGGACGGATCCCGCGCGCGCGGAAGAGGTCACCCTGGATCTTGCCGATCTGTTTCGCGCCGCGTTCAACGGCGCCGACCACCATACCCTGCGCGAGGAGCTGGAACTGGTCGAGGGCTATCTGCGGGTGGAACAGACGCGCCTGGGCGATCGCTTCCGGATTGATCGGGAGTGGCCCGAGGACCCGTCGCTGGAACAGGAAATCCCGTCACTGGTTCTGTTGCCGCTGGTGGAGAACGCTATCCAGCACGGCATCGCACCGGCCCGCGGGCGGGGCCATCTCGGAATCCGGATCCACCGGGAACGGGATACGCTGAGCGTCGAGATCCGCAACAGCCTGCCGGAGGTGGCCGCCCCGGCCGGTACCGGAACCGCCAGCGACGCGGTCCGGCTGCGCCTGCGCCACGCCTTTGGGGATCGGGCATCGCTTCACGCGCAACGTGACGGAGACGAATTCGTCGTCCGGCTGCAGATACCGCGCACGCTGCCGGATCGACCGGATTCGGAGAGAGGGAGAGGGAGACGCTGATCCATGGAATTGCTGATCGCGGATGACGAACCGGTCGCGCGCGAGCGGCTGCGCGACCTGGTGACCGAACTGGGCCACCGGGTGGTGGCGGAAGCCGCGGACGCCGGCGAGGTACGCACGGCCCTGCAGACCTACCGGCCCCGGGTGTTGCTGCTGGACATCGAGATGCCCGGCGAGCGCGGGATCGAGCTGGCGGGCGAACTCGCGCGGAGCCATCCCGAAATGGTCGTGATCCTGGTCACCGCACACGAGGCTTTCGGCCTGCAGGCCTTCGAAGCGGGGGTGCGCGACTACGTGCTCAAGCCCGTACGCCGGGAGCGACTGGAGCAGGCTCTGGAACGAGCCCGGCATGCAACGGACGGATCCGGGCAGCCGGACGAGCCGCCGGCCATACGCCTGCGCATCGGCCGACGCGAAGAGTCGGTGCAGCTGGATGCGATCGACTGTTTCGTCACCGAGGATGGCTGCGTAGTCGCACGCGGGCGGGACCTCGAGGGCTTCGTCGAGGCTCGGCTGCAGGATCTGGAGCAGGCCCTGGGGGACGAGGTGCTGCGCGTGCACCGCGGGGCCCTGGCGGTGGCCCGGAACGTGGCGGGCCTGGAGACCCGCAACGCCGGCGACCATCGTCTGCGGTTTCGTGACGGGCGCGATCCGGTACCGGTGAGCCGGCGGCAGCTGGCCCGAGTGCGCGAGTTTCTGCGGCGGCACACCCGGGTGTGATCCGGGCGGGCCTGATCCGCGCGGGTCCGGTCCGGCGGGACGTGGCTCGGGTCAGCTGCCCTCGCGTGCGGCGTTGATGCGCATGCGCACCTGACTGCGGTAGAGCTCCTCGTTGGGAATGCCCACCAGCGGGCGCCCGACCGGATTGCCCTCGGCGTCGAACGCCACCAGGGTGGGGGTCACGCGGGCCCCGTACCGGTTCCCCAGCTCGGAGCCACGCATGGTATCGCCATCGAAATCACGGACTTCTTCGCCGTTCATCTCCACCATGAGGATATTGACGTCGGAATGGGCCTCGTCACGGCTCATCGGGCCGAGATGGGCCTCCTTCGCGAGCTCGCAGTAGGGGCAATTCTCGGCGGTGAACATCACCACGGTGGGCTTGCGCTCACCGTTGTCCTTGAGCGCCTGCAGGTCGGTCACCCGTTCCAGCTCCGCCTGAGCCGGACCGGCGAACAGCATGGCCGCGGCCAGGCCGAAGGCCGCGAGAATCGGGTTGCGTATCATCATGAACTTGTCCATCGGTTTTTCGGCTGCGGGTTGCGAGCCGTTATACTACGTCGTTTTTATGGACCCGGGACAAACCACCGGGTTCCCCGAACGGGACACTGCATGAAACCGCTACGCATCGCCACCCGCAAGAGTCCGCTGGCCATGTGGCAGGCCGAACACGTCGCCGAGCGCCTGCGCGCGGCACATCCGGACCGGTCGGTCGAACTGGTGGGCATGACCACTCAGGGCGACCGCGTGCTCGACTCGCCTTTGGCGAAAATCGGCGGCAAGGGCCTGTTCGTGAAGGAGCTGGAGAACGCGCTGCTGGAAGATCGCGCGGATATTGCGGTGCATTCGGTCAAGGATGTCCCGATGGAGCTTCCGGAAGGCCTGGCCCTGCCCGTCATCCTCGATCGCGAGGATCCTCTGGATGCGTTCGTGTCGAATCACTACGGGCACGTGGACGAGCTTCCGCAGGGCGCGCGGGTCGGCTCCTCCAGCCTGCGTCGCCAGTGCCAGCTGCGTGCCCGCCGGCCCGATCTGGAGGTCCATGACCTGCGCGGCAACGTGAACACGCGGCTGGGCAAGCTGGATGCCGGCGAATACGACGCGATCCTGCTGGCCGCGGCGGGACTCAAGCGCCTCGGCTTCGATGCGCGCATTCGCAACTGCCTGGAACCCGAGGTCAGCCTGCCCGCCGTCGGTCAGGGGGCCATCGCGATCGAATGCCGCGACGGGGACAACGAGGTGGAAGCACGGATCGCCAGCCTGAATGATCCGGATACCAGCGATCGCGTACGCGCGGAACGCGCGTTCAACCGCCGGCTCGAGGGGGGTTGTCAGGTACCGCTGGCCGCCCATGCGATCCTCGAGTCCGACGGTGGCCTGTGGCTGCGCGGGCTGGTGGGCGCGGTCGATGGCAGCCAGCTGCTGCAGCGCGAGGTACGCGGGCCCCGTGCCGATGCCGAGGCACTGGGCATCCGCCTGGCGGACGAGCTGCTGGAACTGGGCGCCGGGGAACTCCTGCGCGCCGCAATGAACGATCACTGAGGACCGCATCATGGCCGATGCCGAAACCGCCGCCCGGAGCCGGGCCCCGACCCTCGCCGACCGGGGCATTCTGGTGACCCGGCCCGCCGCTCAGGCGGAACCGTTCTGTGAGGCGCTGGAGAGTGAAGGGGCCCGGGTGATCCGCTTCCCGGTGCTGGAGATCCTCGCACCCAGCGATCCCACCAATCTGCGCGCGGTGCTGGACGAGCTGGATCAGTTCGATATTGCGGTGTTCATCAGCCCCAACGCCGTTCAGCGCGTGATGAACCTGGCGCTGGCGGATCGTGAGTGGCCCGCCGGGACCGCCATCGCCGCAATCGGCAACCGGACGGCCCAGGAATTGCGCAGTTTCGGCCACGCGCCCGACATCGCCCCGCCCCGCCGCTTTGACAGCGAGGCGCTGCTGGCGGAGCCGGCGATGCAGGAGGTGGGCGGCAAGCGGGTGGTGATCTTCCGCGGGGACGGCGGGCGCGAGCTGCTGGGAGATACTCTGCGCGAACGCGGCGCCACGGTGACCTTCGCCGAGGCCTACCGGCGCGGCCGCCCGGAGGGGGACACCGGGGATCTGATGTATGCGTTCTCGCGCGGGCAGATCGACATCATCACCATTACCTCGGGCGAGGGCCTGCGCAATCTCTACGAGATGGTCGGCAAGCTGGGACGCATGTGGCTGCGCAAGACCCCGCTGGTGGTCGGCAGCGAGCGCATCGCCGAAATCGCGCAGGAGCTCGGCTTCAAGGCCGCGGTGGAGACGGCCGAAGATCCCACCGACGCGTCCATGCTGGCGGCCGCACGCCGTCTCGCGGCGCGCCTGGACGGCAGCGACGGCTGAGACAGGGTCTGTCCCGCTCCCACGAAACCGGCAGGAGCCTGCTCGCAGGCGAACAGGGGCACGTGCCCCGGTCAGGATCCGCCCGCCGGCTCGAAGCTGTCGTAGTAGAGCTGCTCGGGGGGGAGACCCGCCGCACGGAAAGCCTCGCGGGCCGCATGCACCATGGGTGGCGGCCCCGCCATGTAGACATCGAAGCCGGACAGATCCGGATATTCGGCCAGCACCGCATCGTGGGGCAGTCCCGCCCGCGCGGCGAAGCCCGCCGCCTCGTCCTGCGGATGATCGGACAGAACCGGGGTAAAACGGAAGTGCTCCGGTTCCGCAGCCGCCATGGCCTGCAGCCACTCGGGAGCATAGATTCCCGCCGCCTCCCGCGCGCCCCAGAACAGGTGGTGCCGCCGGTCCAGGCCCTCGTTCGCGAGGTGGTCCAGCATCCCCTTCAGCGGACCGAAACCGGTCCCCCCGCCCACGAACAGGCGCGGGCGCGGCGATTCCTCGTCCACGAAGAACTGCCCCAGCGGGCCCTCGATACGCAGCAGGGCCCTGGGCTGCATCTCTTCGAACACATGGGCCGAGAAGCGTCCGCCCTCGACGTATTTCACGTGCAGGATCAGCTGTTCGTCGTCGTGCGGAGCGTTGGCCAGGGAATAGCTGCGGCGTTCACCCCCCTTCAGCAACACGTCGAGGTACTGCCCGGCGAGGAACTGCAGGCGTTCCCGCGCGGGGAGCTGGATACGCAGTTCCATCACGTCATCGGCCAGGCGGTTGAGGGCCGCCACGCGGCACGGCAGCGTCTTGACCTCGATATCACGGGCGGCGCCGATCTCGCGCACCTCGATCTCCAGATCATCCACCGGGACCGCCTGGCAGAACAGCGCCAGGCCGTCGGCCAGCTCGGCCTCGGTAATGCCCGGTGGCAGTTTGGGACCATGATCCACCTCGCCCGACAGCACCCGACCCTTGCAGGAACCACAGGCACCGTTGCGGCACCCGTAAGGGAACGCGTATCCCTGACGCAGGCCGGCCTCGAGGACGGTCTCGTCGTCCTCGACTTCGAACTGGTGGCCGCTGGGCTGGATGGTGACGTCAAAGGCCATTGGGGAATGCTCCATGCAGGAAAGGCGTTCATTGTGGTCAGAGAACCGGGGAACGCAAGCAACCGCAAGGATTCCGCATCGACCGCCCGGATTCGCCGTGCCCCCCCCGATTCGGGGGGTGCATGAAGGGTTGGTTCTGGGGCAGACTTCGCGAGACCACAATGGGCAAAGGGGAGAAAGCCATGCAAAAGAAGCAATACCTGAGCGTGCTGGCCGCAGCGGGCGTCCTGGCACTGGGTGGCTGTGCCGCGAACGAGACCCGGGATTCGGGCGGGGAGGCGCAGGCGGCGCCGGCGGTCAGTGATCCGGCGGTCACCATCGTGATGCCCGAGCGCTTCGCCTACAGCGATGATGCGGTGGTGACGCAGGCCATCCGCAATGAATGCGAGCTGGAAGAACGCTTTCCGGAGTTCGTGCAGGAGTTCGGTGCACGGCATGACATTCGCTTCGAGGAGCGCGGTGACGCGAGCCCGGCGGACGGCGGCCAGGTCCTGATGGTGGAAATCACCCAGGCGCGCAACGACGGGAATGCCTGGTCCGGCCACCGTGCCTTCAGCGAAGCCGAAGGGACACTGTACGAGGACGGTGAAGCCGTCGCGGACTTCACCTCTCGTCGCATCTCCGGTGGCGGCGCCTTCGGCGGATTCAAGGGTACCTGTTCGGTGATGGGACGCACGATCCGCGCGATGGGCTCGGATATCGCCGCATGGTCGCGGGTGCCGGAAGACGGCGCCCATCTGGGCAACTGAGCCCCGGACCCGCGGAGCGGGCCCGGATGTCCCCGGTCCCGCTCCCTTTCCTGCGGAGGGGATCGGCTGGAGCCCCGGGGGGGGGCAACCCGACAGCCGGGTCGCGGGTTCAGAGCCCCAGTTCGTCCCAGATGGCGTCCACCCGTTCCTTCACGGCCGGATCCATGCTGATGGGTCGGCCCCATTCGCGGTCGGTCTCGCCGGGCCATTTGGATGTCGCATCCATCCCCATCTTGGATCCCAGACCGGATACCGGCGAGGCAAAATCCAGATAATCTATAGGTGTATTCTCGACCAGCGTGGTATCGCGCACCGGATCCATGCGGGTGGTGATCGCCCAGATCACGTCCTTCCAGTCGCGGGTGTTCACGTCTTCGTCGACCACGATGACGAACTTGGTGTACATGAACTGCCGCAGGAAACTCCAGACCCCCATCATCACCCGCTTGGCATGGCCGGGGTACTGCTTGCGCATGGAGACCACCGCGAGGCGGTAGGAACAGCCTTCGGGAGGAAGGTAGAAATCCACGATCTCCGGGAACTGCTTCTGCAGGATCGGGACGAAGACCTCGTTGAGCGCGACCCCGAGAATGGCCGGCTCGTCGGGCGGGCGGCCGGTGTAGGTCGAGTGATAGATCGGCTGGTCGCGGTGGGTAATCCGGTCGACGGTGAAGACCGGGAATTCGTCGACCTCGTTGTAGTATCCGGTGTGATCGCCGAAGGGTCCTTCCGGCGCGTTATCGCCTGGATGGATATGGCCCTCGAGGACGAATTCCGCGGAGGCGGGCACCTGCAGATCGGAGCCGATACAGGTGGCCAGTTCGGTCCGGCGCCCGCGCAGCAGGCCGGCGAAGGCATACTCCGACAGGGTATCCGGTACCGGGGTGACCGCCCCCAGGATCGTCGCCGGATCTGCACCCAGGGTCACGGCCACCGGGAACGGCTCGCCCGGGTGAGCCCGGCACCATTCCTGATAATCCAGAGCGCCACCCCGGTGTGACAGCCAGCGCATGATCACGCGGTTGCGTCCGATGACCTGCTGGCGATAGATGCCCAGGTTCTGTCGGGTCTTCTCCGGGCCGCGGGTCACGACCAGGCCCCAGGTGATCAGGGGCCCGGCATCGCCCGGCCAGCAGGTCTGCACCGGCAGTTGGTTCAGGTCGACGTCATCACCCTCGAGCACGTGTCGCTGGCAGTCCGGACTGCGCACCTTCTTCGGCGCCATGTCGAGGACCTTGCGGAACACCGGGAGCTGCTCCCAGGCCGCCTTCAGACCCTTGGGCGGATCGGGCTGCTTGAGAAAGGCCAGCAGGCGGCCGACCTCGCGCAACGCCTCCACCGAATCCTCGCCCATGCCGAGGGCCACCCGTTCCGGCGTGCCGAACAGATTGGCCAGCACCGGGATGTCGGAACCGGTCGGGTTCTCGAACAGCAGGGCGGGACCGCCGGCACGCAGTACGCGGTCGCTGATCTCGGTCATCTCCAGATCGGGGCTGACCTCGCGCTGGATGCGGCGGAGCTCTCCCCGCTGTTCCAGGCCGTCGATGAAATCGCGCAGATCCTTGTACTGCATGGGTCCTCCCGTGACGGGTGGTGGTACCGGTGGCGGGTCAGACGGGGTCAGTCGTCGGTGAATTCCGCCCATACCGGGGCATGGTCGGAGGGGCGTTCCCAGGCGCGGGGTTCGCGGTCGATACCGGCCCCCGCCAGCCGGCTGGCGAGGGCCGCCGACGCGAGGATCAGATCGATGCGCAACCCGCGATTGCGGCGGTAGGACGCGGCTCGGTAGTCGAACCAGGAGAATTCACCTTCGGACTGATCAAACGCGCGGAACGTATCCGCCAGCCCCAGGGCCTGCAGGGACTGCAACGCTTCGCGTTCGGGTGCCGAACACAGGACCTTGCCCTCCCAGGCCTCCGGATCGTGAACGTCGCGGTCGTCCGGCGCGATATTGAAATCGCCGAGGACCACGAGCCTGTCGTGGTGCCGGGCCTCTTCTTCCAGCCAGCGCCGGACCCGCGACAGCCAGTCGAGCTTGTAGGCGTATTTTTCCGAATCCACGGCCTCGCCATTGACCACGTACAGGTTCACCACCCGCACGCCGGCGATGGTCGCGGCGAGGATGCGGCGCTGGGCGTCCTCGAGCCCGGGCGGATCGGTCACCACGTCGGTGGCCTCGGTGCGCGACAGGATGGCGACCCCGTTATAGGTTTTCTGGCCGGAATGGACCACCTGATAGCCGGCCTCGTGGATGGCGGCCACGGGGAAGGCTTCGTCGGTCAGTTTGGTCTCCTGCAGGGCGAGGATGTCGGTATGCGACGTCCCCAGCCATGACAGGACCTGGGGCAGGCGCACCTTCAGGGAATTGACGTTCCAGCTGGCGATCTTCACGCGGCCTTCTCCTCCAGTCCACTGTGGCGCAGCAGCGCATCGATCTGCGGGTCGCGGCCGCGGAACGCGCGAAAGGAATCCGCGGCAGGGCGGGATGCCCCCGCCTCGAGGATCTCGTGCAGGTAGTCGGCGCCGGCCTCGCGCGAGAACAGGCCCTCCTCCTCGAACCGGGCAAAGGCATCCGCCGAGAGCACCTCGGCCCACTTGTAGGAGTAGTAACCCGCGGCGTAGCCCCCCGCGAAGATATGGGCAAAGCCGTGGGGAAAGCGGTTATACGACGGCGGAATGAAGACCGCGACCTCCTGCCGCACCGTGTCCAGCAGGTCCTGGATCTCTGCGGGATCCGTCGGGGCCGGACGGTCGTGCAGGCGCATGTCGAACATGGAGAATTCCACCTGGCGCAGCAGCTGCAGGGCAGCATGAAAATGACGCGTGCCCTGCAGGCGTTCGTACAGGTCCTCCGGCATTGGTTCGCCGGTCTCGTGATGCCTGGCGAAGAGGTCCAGCGGTTCCCGCTCCCAGCACCAGTTTTCCATGAACTGGCTGGGCAGTTCGACCGCATCCCATTCCACCCCGTTGATGCCGGCGATCTCGGGCTCGTCGACCCGCGTCAGCATGTGGTGCAGGCCGTGGCCGAATTCATGAAAGAGCGTGATCACCTCGTCGTGGGTGAACAGCGCGGGCTGGTCATCCACCGGCGGCGTGGAATTGCAGGTCATGTAGGCCACGGGCAGCTGCAATCCGTCAGGCCGCGCATAGCGCTGGCGGCAGACATCCATCCAGGCGCCTCCGCGCTTGTTGCGGCGGGCGTAGAGGTCCAGATAGAAGCCGGCGCGTTCATCGCCCTCGGGTCCGAAGATGCGGTAGAAGGTCACGTCGTCGTGCCAGGTCTCGATCGCGGGATCGGCCTCGAAGCGGACCCCGAACAGGCGTTCGACCAGACGGAACAGACCGTCAACGGCCCGGGTGGCGGGGAAATACGGTTTCAGCATCTCCTGCGAGAGTCCGAGCCGGCGCTCGCGCATCTTCTCCGCGGCCCAGGCCACATCCCAGGATTCGAGTTGCTCTAGGTCCAGTTCCTCGCGGGCGAAGCGCTCCAGCTCGGCGCGGTCGCGTTCGGCCCGGGGGCGGGCCCGGCGGGCGAGATCGGCGAGAAACTGCTCCACCTGCTCCGGCGTCTCGGCCATCTTGGTGGACAGCGAACGATGGGCGTAACGGGGAAAACCGGTGAGTTCGGCCTTTTCCTGGCGCAGCTGCAGGATTTCGACCATGTTGGCGGAGTTGTCGTAGGCGAGGTCGTGCGGGCCGGTCTCCGAGGCTCGGGTGACGAAGGCGTGATAGACGCGTTCGCGCAACGCCCGATCGTCGGCGTGAGTGAGGACGGCGTGCACGCTGGGGAAGTCGAGGGTGGCGGCCCAGGGGGCGTCCAGCTCGTGGTCACGGGCGTTCCGGGCCAGCAGGGCGCGGTCGGAATCGGACAGGCCGGCGAGTTCGCCCTCCTCGTGTAGCGGATAGGCCCAGGCCTGAGTGGCGTCCAGCACATTCTCCTCGAAGCTCGCGGTCAGCTCGGAGAGCCGCCCGTCGATCTGCCGCAGGCGGTCGCGCGCCTCGGCGGGGAGATCGACACCGCTCAGATGAAAGTCACGCAGGGCATCGTCGATGACCTTGCGCCGCTGCGGCGAAAGGCGCGGGTATTCATCGCCATCGGCCAGCGCGCGGAAAGCCTGGTACAGGCCCTGGTGCTGGGACAGCCAGGAACCGTAATCCGACAGCCTGGGCAGGCACGCATTGTAGGCCTCGCGCAGGGCCGGCGAATTCATCACCGAATTCAGATGGCTGACCGGCGACCAGGCGGTCTCCAGGCGATTTTCGAGGTGCTGGAGAGGGGCGACCAGGTTGTCCCAGGTGGGCCGGTCACCGGCGCGGGCGACGAGTTCATCGATCTCGCGGCGATTGTCGGCGAGCAACTGATCAATGGCCGGGATCACATGATCCGGCTCGATGGACCGGAACGCGGGCAGGGAATCCACGTTCAGCAACGGATTGGACACGACGGCTCCCGGGGTCGGTGTTTGGGAACAGGATTATGCCACTGTCAGGGAAACACGGATCAATGTGCACGCTCGCGCTGGTGGGACGGCTCCAGGGGGGCGTAGGGACCACGGACGGTCAGGCGCGCGATCAGTACGCCCGAAGGGGTTCGGCACAGCGAGCGATAGGCGCCAAGGGCCGCATTGTAACGACGAATGGCATCCGTGATGGCTACATCCAGGGCCTCGATGCGACGGACGCCGGAGTGATCGCGGGTGGATTCATCGAATTCCTCGGCGAGCAGGTCCCAGTTCTTGCGCAGGTCTCGCTCGGCCGCCGCAAGTTGCGGTGGATTGCCGTGGCGGCGTGCGGATTCATGTGCTTCCAGGGCGGTGTCCAGGCCGGCGCGGCGGGCCGGCGGGACCGCGAGTTCGGTCAGAGCCCGCGGCAAAAGCGCATTACGCTGGCACACCAGGACATCGAACTGTTCCCAGGCGCGGGTGACCTGGCGGTGACAGTGGGCGAGACGGGCCGCCGTCCGCCCCAGCCAGACGAGGCCGGTCACGGCGACAAGGGCCAGCAGCAGAGCGAGCACGGGCGACGCGCGCGGCTCAGATGTCGACGTTTTCGGCGCTCAGCGCTCGGGTCTCGATGAAGTCGCGACGCGGTTCGACCTGGTCGCCCATCAGGGTGGTGAAGATCTCGTCCGCGCGAATCGCGTCCTCCACGCGGACCTGCAGGAGGCGACGGGATTCGGGATCCATGGTCGTCTCCCACAGCTGCTCGGCGTTCATTTCCCCGAGGCCCTTGTACCGCTGGACGGACAGCCCACGCCGGCCTTCGGCCAGCAGCCACTCCATGGCTTCGGAAAAACGGACGATTTCATGACGCCGCTCGCCGCGCTGAATGTAGGCGCCTTCGTCCAGCAGGCTCTGCAGGCGTTCGGACAGATCGAGTATCGCCTGGAAATCGCGCGAGGCCAGGGTGTCGTCGGTGAGGTGCTGCGACATCCGGGCGCCGTGCTCGAGACGATGGAGTGCGAGCCGGTCATGACCGTCGGCGTCGCGATCGGCCTCCAGTTCGTAGCGCGTGGCACCCGCCTTGTCACTCGACAGTCCGTCGAGAATCGCCTGGAACCATTGCTGAACCGCGGGTTCGGTCACCGAGCGCGGACGCGGCATGGGTGGCGCTTCCAGCATGCCCCACAGGACGCGGGGGTCATACAGACGTCCCAGACGCCCGACCGCCGCGGCGGCCGCCTGGTAGGCGCGGATCAGGTCCTCGAATGCTTCTCCGGTGATCGCGGGGGCCTCGGCGGCGGGGTGCAGCGCTGCCCCGTCCAGGGCCAGGGAGTGGATGATCTGCTGCATTTCCTGTTCGTCGCGGATGTACTGCTCGCGCTTGCCGCGCTTGATCTTGTAGAGCGGCGGCTGGGCGATGTAGACGTGGCCGCGCTCGATCAGCTCCGGCATCTGCCGGAAGAAGAAGGTCAGCAGAAGGGTGCGGATGTGCGAGCCGTCGACATCCGCGTCGGTCATGATGATGATGCGGTGATAGCGCAGCTTGTCGGGGTCGTATTCGTCCTTGCCGATTCCGCAGCCCAGGGCGGTGATCAGCGTACCGACCTCGGCAGAGCCAAGCATACGGTCAAAACGCGCGCGTTCCACGTTGAGGATCTTGCCCTTGAGCGGAAGGATCGCCTGGAAATGGCGGTCGCGGCCCTGCTTGGCCGAACCGCCGGCCGAGTCCCCCTCCACCAGGTAGAGTTCCGAGCGGGACGGGTCCTTTTCCTGGCAGTCGGCCAGCTTGCCGGGCAGGCCGGCAACGTCCAGTGCGCCCTTGCGACGGGTGACTTCGCGTGCCTTGCGCGCGGCCTCGCGGGCGCGGGCGGCGTCCAGCACCTTGTCGGTGATCGCCTTGGCCTCGGGCGGATTTTCCAGCAGGAAGGCGCCCAGCGCATCGGAGAGCACCGAATCGACGATCGGCTTCACCTCGGAGGAGACCAGCTTGTCCTTGGTCTGGGACGAGAATTTCGGGTCGGGAACCTTCACCGACAGAACCGCCGTCAGACCCTCCCGCATGTCATCGCCGGCCGTGGCGACCTTCGCCTTTTTGGTCAGGCCCTCGCGCTCGAGATACTGGTTGATCGTGCGGGTGAGCGCGGCGCGAAAACCGGCCATGTGGCTGCCGCCATCGCGCTGCGGAATGTTGTTGGTGTAGCAGAAGATATTCTCCTGATACGAATCATTCCACTGCAGGGCGATCTCCACTGCGTAGTCGTCCCGCATCTGGTCGGCGTAGATGACCGTGGGATGCAGGGCGGTCTTTTTCTGGTTCAGGTGCTCGACAAAGGCACGGATACCGCCTTCGAACACGAAGGTCTCTTCGCGGTTGTCGCGCAGGTCTCGGAGCGTGATGCGCACCCCCGAGTTGAGGAACGAAAGCTCGCGCAGGCGTTTGGCGAGGATCTCGTAATGGAACTCGACGTCGGAGAAGATTTCGCTGCTGGGCCGGAACCAGATGCGGGTACCGTGCCGTTCGGTCGCCCCCGCCACGGTCAGATCGGTCTCCGGTACGCCGAGGTGGTAGATCTGTTCGTGCCGCTGGCCATCGCGATGGATCTCCAGGCGAAGCTCTTCCGACAGGGCGTTGACGACCGACACGCCTACCCCGTGGAGGCCACCCGAGACCTTGTAGGAATTGTTGTCGAACTTCCCGCCGGCGTGCAGGACGGTGAGGATCACTTCGGCCGCGGATTTCCCCTCTTCCTCATGGACATCCGTAGGAATCCCTCGGCCGTTATCGGCAACGCTGATGGCGTTGTCCTCGTGGATCACGACCTCGATGCTGTCACAGTGTCCGGCCAGGGCCTCGTCGATGGAGTTGTCCACCACCTCGAAGACCATGTGGTGCAGACCGGTGCCGTCATCGGTATCGCCGATGTACATCCCCGGACGCTTGCGCACCGCGTCCAGGCCCTTGAGGACACGGATCTGGCTGGAATCATAGGCGGCGGGATCGGCGGGGATTTCGTGGTCGGCCATGGATGCGCTTCCGGCAGGTGACAATCCCGTCATTGTACCGCAAAGCCGGCCGAGTCTGGCGGTCGGCGGGTCGGGGGGTGAAAGGAGGAGGGATGTTCCACGTGGAACATCAGTCGGGCGGAGTCACCTGCCCGTGTTCCACGTGAAACATCCGGGGCTCCCGAACCCGGTCTCCGACCGCGCCGTGATCCACTGCGGTCAGCAGGACCTGCCAGCCCAGCGTATCCAAGCCGCCGAGCAGCCCGGCCGTCACCCCTCGATCCAGTTCCGACAGAACGTCGTCAAGCAACAGCAGCGGCGAGCGACCCGTACGCGCCTCCAGCATCAGACCCTGCCCCACCACCAGCGCCGTTACCAGCCGTTTCTGTTCCCCTCGCGATCCCTCCGTCGCGTCCCTCCCCGCCAGTTTCAGCACCAGATCGGCACGCTGCGGCCCGACCTGCGCAAACCCGCGTTCCGCATCCGTGCTCCGACTGCGATCAACCGCCTCCGCCAGCGAGCGACGCTGCTCCCATCCCGGCCGAAGCCGAAGATCCAGACCTTCAAGGTCCTCCTTGAAACCCAGCTTCCCCGCGGCCTCCAGCGTCCGAGCCCGCCATTCTCCGACATACTCTTCGCGCGCCCGGGTCACCCGTTCGCCCGCCCCCACCAGTGGCCCCTCGAATTCACGGGCCGCGCTCCCCTGTCCCTGCCGCAACGCCGCGTTTCGCTGCTCGTGGGCCCGCCGCCAGCGCTGCCATGCCTCGCGGTAGCCAGCAATTCCGTGAAAACAGCCCCAGTCCAGCAGCCGTCGCCGTTCCTCCGGCCCTTCCCGTACCAGGTCGAAACTGCCCGCGTGCAGCACCCGCGAGGGCAGCCATTCCGCCACGCGCGCATGCCCCCGAAGCCACTCTCCGTCCAGACGCGAGCGCCGGCTCCCCTGCCATTCCACACCGAGCCGGTGGCGCGTCCCGCTCACCGGGTCCAGCACCGTTCCTCCCACGCCGAGGTAATGTTCCCCCTCACGTACCACCCGGCGGAGTTGCTGCGTACGAAACGACCGGCCGACCGACAACAAATGACAGGCCTCCAGTACCGATGTCTTGCCAGCACCGTTGGCCCCGGCGAACACGTTGAATCCGCCGCTCAGCTTCAGCCGGGTCGCCTCCAGGTTGCGCACGCCCTGGATACGCAGTTCTTCCAGCACCCCGGGGTCCGCAGCTACAGACGCATCGGCATGACCACGTAGCGCGCGCCGCCAGGCGGTTCCGCCTGGATCAGGATCGAGGAGTTACCGTCCCGAAGCCCGATCCGCACTGAATCCGTTTCGATCACGTTCAGTACGTCCTGCAGGTACCCGAGGTTAAAGCCGATCTCCATTTCCGGCCCGTCATAGGATGCTTCCACCGCCTCCTGCGCTTCCTCGCGATCGGCGTTATGGGTCATCACCTGGCAGCCCGCCGGTCCCAGGACCATCCGCACCCCCCGGTACTTGTCACTCGCGACGATGGACACACGTGCCAGCGCCCTTTTGAGGACTTCCCGTTCCACCACCAGGGTCGCCGGAAGATCCGCGGGGATCACCCGTTCGTAATCCGGAAACCGCCCTTCAATGACCTTGGACCGCAGAACCGCCGATCCCAGCTCGAACACCATCTGATCCTCGGCGAACCCGATACGCACCGCCTGGTCATCGTCGGTGAGGTTGCGCTTCAGTTCGGCCACCGCCTTGCGTGGCACGATCCGTTCGATGCGGTTATCCACCGCCTGATCGAGCTCGATCTCGGCCAGAGCGAGACGGTGGCCATCGGTAGCGACAGCGCGCAGCGTATGCCCCGTCGCCACGAGCAAAAGCCCCTGGAGGTAGTAACGCACATCCTGCTGCGCCATGGAGAACATGGTCGCCTCCAGCAACCGCCGCAACCGGTTCTGCGGCACATCCACGGCGGCCACGATTCCGCCGGCCTCCCAGTCGGGGAAATCCGCACCCGGCAGGGTAGCGAGCGAAAACCGTGAACCGCCAAAACCGACACTCATGCGTTCCGCATCCAGGCTCGCCCGGATCTCGCTCTCGCCGGGTGCGGCCTTTACCACATCCAGCAGCTTGCGCACGGACACGGTGGTGTCGCATTCCGCCGGAATGTTGCCGGCTGCATGTGCACTCCAGGCCAGTTCCAGGTCCGTAGTCTCCAGCCGCATGCCCCCGGTATCGTCCGGCCGCACGCGGACGTTCCCGAGGATCGGCATGGTCAGCCTTTTCTCGGCCGCCCCCACGATCCGCTGCAGGGCCTCGGTCATCGCTTCCCGGTTGAATGAGAGTTCCATGGCTTGTCCTGTTGTAAGAGCTTTCTAAATGAATACTTGTAGTAATAACTGACGCGTCAGCCTGTGGAAAAAAGACTGTTTTACATTTAAAAACAGTAATTTATGACTATAAATCTGTCCCTTCAGCCCTTGGGGATAGCTGTGCGTGGCCTGTGGACAGATTCCGCCTCCTCACTCACCCACGGTTTTTGCACCGCCACAGGGACAGCTTGTCCACCGTTTTATCCACAGCCCCGGGCGGGCGTTCTCCCATCCGCCGTTCAACTGCTCAGCGTGCGGAGCAGGTTGGAATAGTCCTCGTCGAGGCTCGCGTCCGACTCGCGCAGTTCCGCGATCTTGCGGCAGGCATGCATGACCGTCGTGTGATCGCGCCCGCCAAAGGCCTGACCGATCTCCGGCAGGCTGTGCTGGGTCAGCTCCTTGGCCAGAGCCATCGCTACCTGACGTGGCCGCGCGATCGAGCGGCTGCGGCGCGTGGACAGCAGATCCGCGACCTTGATCCGGTAATAATCGGCCACCGTCTTCTGGATGTTCTCCAGCGTAATCAGCTTGTTCTGCACCGCCAGCAGGTCGCGCAGCGCCTCCTTGGCGAAGTCCACCGTGATCGGCTTGCCGGTGAAGTGGGCGTTTGCCAGGACCCGGCGCAGCGAACCTTCCAGTTCGCGGATGTTCGAGCGGATTCGCTTGCCCATGAAGAAGGCCACCTCGCTGGGCAGTTCGATCCCCGCCTGTTCCGCCTTGCGCTGCAGGATGGCGACACGGGTCTCCAGTTCCGGCGGTTCGATCGCGATGGTCAGTCCCCAGCCGAACCGGGACTTCAGGCGTTCCTCCAGCCCCTCGACTTCCTTGGGGTAACGGTCGGAGGTCAGGATGATCTGCTGCTGGCCTTCCAGGAGCGCGTTGAAGGTGTGGAAGAATTCCTCCTGCGAGCGTTCCTTTCCGGCAAAGAACTGGATGTCATCGATCAGCAGCGCATCCGCACTCCGGTAGTGCTGTTTGAAGTCGTCGATCGCGTTGTGCTGCAGCGCCTTGATCATGTCCGCCACGAAGCGCTCGGAATGGAGATAGATGATCCGGCCTTCCGGCTGACGCGCCAGGATGCTGTTGCCGATCGCATGCATCAGATGGGTCTTGCCCAGGCCGACACCGCCGTAAATGAACAGGGGGTTGTAGCCGACCCCGGGATTTTCCGCGACCTGCAGACTGGCGGCCTTGGCCAGCTGGTTGGACTTCCCCTCGACGAAGGTCTCGAAAGTGAACGCCGGATTCAGGTTGCTGACCGGTCCGGATGCCCGAGGCGGAGTGCCGGCCCCTTCGGCCGGCCGTGCCCCGGTGGCGCCTGCCCCGTCGCCTGCCGCTGCCGGCGCTGGTTCCTCGCCGCCGATCCCGAGCCGGACGGCCGGTGTCTCACCCCCGGAACCGGCGGGGGCGATCTCCACCACCGCCTCTTCGATCGTCCCGAGCAGATGGTCGCGCACGTGCTCGAACACGAACTGGTTCGGGGCCAGTAGGCGCAGGGTGTCGCCACTTTCATCCGCATGCAGGGGGCGCAGCCAGGTATTGAGCTGCTGTTCGGAGACCTTGTCCTGCAGGCGGTCCAGGCAGGCCCTCCAAAGGCTGTCGGAAGCCACGCGATATTCTCCGATGAGGGATACGAAACAGTCGTGCAGTCTACGCCCGCCGCGCCCGGTCACGCCAGCCGCATCCCCCGGGGACGATTGACTTGTGGCGCTACACGGGGTAGGTTCACCGGCCTTTCATCCAGTCATTCCGGAATCATCATGAAGCGCACCTTCCAGCCCAGCCGTCTCGTCCGCGCGCGAACCCACGGATTCCGTGCCCGCATGGCCACCCGTGGCGGTCGCAAGGTCATCAATGCCCGTCGGGCCAAGGGCCGCAAGCGCCTGACGCCGTAACGCCCGGCCTCGGCCCGAGTGCCCGCGCAGTCCTCGCCGGCCGGCTTTCCGCGCGCCGCGCGCCTGCTGACCGGCGGTGACTACCGCTACGTCTTCCAGGACGCACGGCGGGTGCGCGGGCGCCACCTGACCCTGCTTTACCGCCCGCGGAGCGAGGACGGCCCTGCGCGGCTGGGCCTGGCGATCGGCAAGCGCCATGTCCGACGCGCGGTACGACGCAACCGTATCAAGCGAATCGCCCGCGAGGCCTTTCGCCAGCGCCGTACCGAACTGCCGCCGGTGGATATCATCATCCTCGCGCGCGGCGGGGCGGGTGACGTGGAAGCCGAAGCCCTGCGGCGCGAGATCGACCATTTGCTGGACCGCATCCGATGAGCCGTCTGCTGCGCAAGATCGCCCTGTTGCCCGTGCGGGCCTATCAGTACGGCATCTCGCCGTTCATGGCGCCGCATTGCCGCCATTTCCCGACGTGTTCCGCCTACACGGTGGAAGCCGTGGAGACCCACGGCGTGCTGCGCGGATTCTGGCTGGGCCTGCGCCGCATCCTGCGCTGTCACCCCTGGTCACCGGGTGGCTATGATCCGGTCCCGCCGCGGGATCCCGACTCCCAATCTCCTTCCCGGAAGTAATCGCGCCCATGGATAACATCCGTCCCCTGCTGTGGCTGACCCTGGCCTTCATCCTGTTCCTGATGTGGATGGCCTGGAACGATGACTACGGCACCCGACCGGCCACCGAGACCGCGGCCGAACGCGAGCTGGAAGAAGATCCGGATGCGCGGCCGGAGGATGTTCCGGATACCCCGGAGGCGGCGGCCGAGCCCGAGGCCGACCCGGCCACGGATGCCCCGGAACCCATCGCGGCCCCGGAGCGGCGTCAGATCCAGGTGGTGACCGACAAGCATGACCTGCTGATCGATACCCGCGGTGGCACGATCCTGCGGGCCGATCTGCTGCAGTTCCCGCAGGATCTGCGCGACGACCCCCTGGTGCCGGTGCGCCTGCTGGATCACCGCATTCGCGGTTATGTCGCGCAGAGCGGCCTGACCCACGACCGCGTTGAGGGTGTCGACCCCGAAGGACGCGCGCCGTCGCATCACGCCGACTTCGAGGTCGACCAGGATCGTTTCGAGCTGGGCGAAGGCCAGGATCAGCTGCGCGTGCCGATGCGCTGGACCTCGGAAGACGGTGAGATCGAGGTCGTGAAGACCTACGTCTTCAACCGCGGCACCCACCTGATCGAGGTGGAATACGAGGTCCACAACCACAGTGCCGATCCCTGGATCGGGCGTCAGTATCGCCAGCTGCGTCATGGCGAGACCCCCGACCGTGAATCCTGGTGGCTGTACACCTTTACCGGAGCGGCCTGGTACGACGGCAGCTACGAGCGCGAGCGTTTCGAGTCGCTGGCGGACGATCCGGTCGAGGATCGCATCGAGGGTGGCTGGGTCTCGATGATCGAGCACTATTTCGTGTCGGCCTGGATCCCGGGCGCCGAGGAACTCAACGCCCTGTATGCCCGTGGGGTCCCCGGGGAAGTGGGCGAGGAGTACCTGATCGGCCTGCATTCGGCCGAGCCGTTGCGCGTGGCCTCGGGCGACAGCGGCCAGTTCCATACCCGCCTGTGGGTCGGCCCCAAGACCCAGGCGGAGCTGGCCGAAATCGCGGACGGCCTGCAATTGACGGTCGATTACGGGGTGTTCACCTTCCTCTCCAGCCCGCTGTTCTGGCTGCTGGACAAGATCCACGCGGTCGTCGGTAACTGGGGCTGGTCCATCGTCATCCTGACGATCCTGATCAAGCTGGCCTTCTTCAAGCTGTCGGCGACCAGTTACCGCTCCATGGCGCGCATGCGCAAGGTCGCGCCCAAGCTGCAGGAGCTGAAGGAGCGCTACAAGGACGACAAGCAGCGCATGAACCAGGCGCTGATGGACCTGTACAAGAAGGAGAAGATCAATCCGCTGGGTGGCTGTCTCCCGATCCTGGTGCAGATACCGGTGTTCATCGCCCTGTACTGGGTGCTGCTGGAGAGTGTCGAACTGCGTCAGGCCCCCTGGTGGCTGTGGATCCAGGATCTGTCGTCACGCGATCCGTTCTTCATCCTGCCGATCCTGATGGGCGTGTCCATGTTCGTGCAGTACAAGCTGAACCCGCCGCCGATGGATCCGGTGCAGCAGAAGATCTTCATGGCGCTGCCGTTCGTGTTCACCGTGTTCTTCGCCTTCTTCCCGGCGGGCCTGGTGCTGTACTGGTTCACCAACAACCTGTTCTCCATCGCGCAGCAGTGGTACATCACGCGCAAGATCGAGACCGGCGCGGACCCCGACAAGCAGAAGGAGTGACCCTTCGTGGACGGTGACACCATCGTCGCGGTCGCGACCCCTCCGGGGTCCGGCGGCATCGGGGTGGTGCGCCTTTCCGGTCCCGATGCTGTGGCACTGGCGCGGCGGATCGCCGGGCTTGATCCACGGCCGCGGCACGCCCATTACGTGCGCCTGCAGGATCCTGCCGATGATGCGCTGATCGACGACGGTCTGGTGCTGTTCTTCCCGGGCCCGCGTTCCTACACCGGAGAGGACGTGGTCGAATTCCAGGGCCACGGGAGCCCCGTACTCCTGGAGCGGCTGGTCGCGGCCTGCGTGGCCCTGGGCGCGCGCCGTGCGCGCCCGGGCGAATACACCGAACGCGCGTTCCTCAATGGCCGCATGGACCTGGCCCAGGCGGAGGCCGTCGCCGATCTCATCCACGCCCAGACCGAGCGCGCGGCGCGGCGCGCACGTTCCAGTCTGGACGGCGCCCTGGCGGCCGAGCTGCAGCCGGTCTCCCGCCGCATCCGCGACCTGCGGGTCCACATGGAGGCGGAACTGGACTTTGGCGAGACCGATCTCGAGTCGAATGTGGCCGGGACGCTGGCTCCGGCGGCGGCCGAACTCGCCGCGCAGATCCGCGCGCTGATCGAACGCCTGCGGCCCGGCCGCTACCTGGACCGCGGTCTGCGACTGGCGCTGCTCGGGCCACCCAACGCCGGCAAGTCCAGCCTGATGAACCGCCTTGCAGAGGATGAGGTTGCCATCGTCACCGACCGGCCCGGGACCACGCGCGACGTGCTGCGGGCACCGGTCGCGATCCATGGCATTCCCGTCGAGGTGGTGGATACGGCCGGCCTGCACGGGAGCGAGGATCCGGTGGAGCGGATCGGCATGGAACGGGCCCGCGAGGCCGGACGGACGGCCGACCTGGTGCTCGAGCTGCGTGACCTCACCGATCCCGACGCCGGGATACCACAGGACCTGCCGGCCGATCTGCCGCGCCTGGTAGTGTGGAACAAGAGCGATCTTGCCGATGACCGGCAGGGTTCTGTCTCCGCCGACGCGCTCGCGATCTCCGCGCGCACCGGCGAGGGACTGGATGCGCTGCGCGCCGCGATTGCCGCGCGCCTGGGCCTGGCGCCCGAGACGGACGGCGGCTTCAGCGTGCGTGCGCGCCACCTCGACGGGCTGGTGGCGGCCGCGAGTGCCCTGGAACGCATCCACCCGGCACTGCCCGGCGATCTCGCCGCCGAAGAACTGCGCAGCGCCGAACAGACCCTCGACGCCCTCCTCGGACGCCAGGACCACGAGGCCCTGCTGGGCGAGATCTTCGCCGGGTTCTGCATCGGCAAATAATCCGAGTGCCGTTCTGCGGCTTTTGCATTCGCCGTGATCCCGCCGCAGGCTTGCCGAATCCCGAGCGAAGGAATGCGGCATGGCGACCGAACCGGAAGTCCCGACCGAGGAATCCTCCCCTGCCTCCCTGCGTGAACGCCTGATCCGGATGAATCTACCCGATCTCGTCCATGGTGGCGGTCACGCGCCCGACTTCCGGGAAACGCGAGCGGACTACATCCGCCGCCGGATCCGGCCGCTGGCGCTGTTGCTGGCCATCGGTCTGCCCCTGTGGCTGCCGCTCGAATTCTTCCTGCTGGATACCCCGGACGCCCTGCTTACGATGATCCTGCGGCTCACAGGGGCCGGCGCCGGGCTGGTGCTGTGGTGGAGTTGCCGCCAGGATACCGGCTACCGCGGCACGCTGTGGCGCCTCGCCCTGCTGCTGGCGATTCCGATGACGCTCTATGCCATGGCGCGGTTCATCATCAATTCCGACCTCGAGTCGGCGCTCGCCTCGGGTTACGCCTTCTTTCCGGCGCTCACGGTCGCGGCCCTGGCCATCTTCCCGCTGACCCTGCGCGAAGGTGCGTTCGGTTCGGTTGTCATCCTCGCCGTCTACATGGCCATCGAGGCGGCAATGGGCAATCTGGGTCGCTGGGACACCCTGGGCAATCTCTGGCTGCTGGTGCTGGTGGCCGGGGTAGCCGTATGGGCCGCTCTGAGTCAGCTGCACATGCTGCTGCGGCTCTACCGGCAGGCCACTCGCGATCCGCTGACCGGCCTGTTCAACCGCGGGGCCCTCGCGCGCCGGGTACGGAGTCAGCTGGAAGTTGGCGGCGGGGCGGATGCCGGCCTGTGCGTGCTGCTGTTCGATCTCGACTGGTTCAAGCGGATCAACGACACCCATGGCCATCGTGCCGGCGATCGGGTGCTGGAACATTTCGCTGCCCTGCTGCAGGACGAGTTGTGCGACGGCGGCACCCCCGGCCGCTGGGGCGGTGAAGAATTCCTCGCGGTCCTGCCGCACGGCGACCTCGAGCGCGCGCGAGCGCTGGCGGAACGGATTCGCGAGCGCCTGGGGGCGGAACCCGTCGATCTGTTTCCGGCGGATTCGCTGACCGTAACCGCCTCGGTGGGCGTGGCGTGTCGCCAGGGTGACGAATCGCTGGACGCGCTGGTGCAGCGCGCCGATGACGCACTGTACGCCGCCAAGACCGCCGGCCGGGACTGCGTGCGCAGCGCCCCCGTCCCGACCTGATCGAGTCGAAAGCGATTCACGGTATGGTCACTTCGGGACCGGCAGCGCTCCTGCTACACTGATCGCTTGCAACGCAGTGGCCCGACCCCCGGGCCGGGAAGTTCTCGAGCATGGCGGAATCCTTTGATGTCATCGTAGTGGGCGGCGGGCATGCCGGTACCGAGGCAGCCCTGGCGGCAGCGCGCACCGGTGCGCAAACCCTGCTGCTGACCCACAATCTCGAGACCGTCGGGCAGATGAGCTGCAACCCGGCGATCGGCGGCATTGGCAAGGGGCATCTGGTCAGGGAGATCGATGCACTGGGCGGGGTCATGGCGCGGGCCGCGGATGCCGCGGGTATCCATTTCCGCGTCCTGAACCGGCGCAAGGGGCCGGCGGTGCGCGCCACCCGTGCGCAGTCGGATCGCCAGCTCTATCGCCTGGCCGTACGCCGCGCCGTCGACCAGTGTCCCAACCTGCGGGTCTTTCAGCAGGGCGTGGCCGATGTCGTGCTCGACGGTGACCGCGCTGCGGCGGTCGTGACCGACGGCGGGATCCGCTTCGAGGCCCGCTCGGTGGTGCTGACCGTGGGCACCTTCCTCAACGGCCGGATGCATACCGGCGAGCAGAACCAGGCCGGCGGCCGCGCCGGCGACCCGCCGAGCGAACGCCTGGCGGCGCGCCTGCGCGAGATGGCGTTCGATGTCGGCCGGCTGAAGACCGGTACCCCGCCACGCATCGACGGCCGCAGCGTCGACTTTTCCGTGCTGGAACGTCAGCCTGGCGACGATCCGCGACCGGTCTTCTCGTTCGTCGGTTCGCGCGACGAGCATCCGCCGCAGCGTGCCTGTCATATCGCCCGGACCACCGAGCATACCCACGCGATCATCCGCGACAACCTCGAGCGCTCGCCGATGTATTCCGGGGCCATCGACAGCACCGGTCCGCGCTACTGTCCGTCGATCGAGGACAAGGTGGTGCGCTTCGCGGACAAGGACAGTCACCAGATCTTTGTGGAACCCGAAGGCCTGGATACCCACGAGCTGTATCCCAACGGCATCTCCACCAGCCTCCCCTGGGAGGTACAGGTCGACGTGGTCCGCAGCATCCCCGGTTTCGCGCACGCACACATCACCCGTCCGGGGTATGCGATCGAATACGATTTCTTCGACCCGCGCGGCCTGACCCCGGCGCTGGCGACCCGCGAAGTCGACAACCTGTTCCTCGCCGGCCAGATCAACGGTACGACCGGCTACGAGGAAGCGGCCGCCCAGGGGCTGGTGGCCGGCCTCAACGCCGCCCGCCACGTCGCCGGGCACGACCCGTGGGTCCCGCAGCGTTCCGAGGCCTATATCGGGGTGCTGATCGACGATCTGGTCACCCGCGGTACCCGCGAGCCCTACCGGATGTTCACCTCGCGCGCCGAACATCGCCTCCTGCTGCGCGAGGACAACGCCGATCTGCGCCTCACGCCGACGGGCCGCGAAATGGGTCTGGTCGACGACGAACGCTGGACCGTGTTCAGTCGCCGGGCCGAACAGGTCGAAGCCGAACGCGTGCGCCTGGGTGCGACCCGACTGTCGCGCGAACAGCGGCGCAACGAGGCCCTGGTCGCCTACCTCGGCCAGACACCCGATCCCGAGGCGACCCTGGAAGACCTCCTGCGTCGCCCGAACGTGGATTATCCCGGTCTGATGGCCTGCCTGCCCGAACTGGCCGCGACCCTGCCCGCCGACGTCTGCGAGCAGGTCGAGATCCAGACCAAGTATGCCGGCTACATCGAACGTCAGCAGACCGAGGTCCGGCGTCAGGAGCGCGCGGAAAACACGCCGCTGCCGGAAAATCTGGACTACGACCGCGTCCATGGCCTGTCCGCCGAACTCCGGCAGAAGCTCGCCGAGTTCCGTCCCCACACCCTGGCCCAGGCGGGGCGCATTCCCGGCGTGACTCCGGCCGCGCTGTCCGCTCTGGCCGTGCATCTGAAGCAGCGGGCCAGTGGCGAATGAGGACACCTGGCGTGCGGAGCTTGCGCGCCACGCCCCCGCCGCGGGTCTGACGGAACCCGCGATCGACGCGCTGGTGACCTGGCTGAGTCAGCTCGAACGCTGGAACCGGGTGCACAACCTGAGCGCGGTGCGCGATCCGCAGCAGATGGTGTCGCGGCATGTCTTCGACAGTCTCAGCCTGCGCCCGTGGCTGCACGGGCAGCGCATCCTGGACGTGGGAACCGGTGCCGGACTGCCGGGACTGATCCTGGCCCTGGCCGACGCGTACGCCCCCGACGGCCATGCGGCCGCGAATCGGCGGTACTGCCTGCTGGACAGTGCCGCCAAGCGCGTTCGCTTCCTGCGTCACGTGATCGGCCTGCTGCGGACGGAAAACGTCGAGGCCCGTCATCTGCGGATCGAGCAGTTCGCGCCGCAGACCCCGTTCGATACCCTGGTCTCGCGCGCCTTCAAGGCCCCCGCCGAGACCCTTGAGCGCGCCGGCCATCTGGTCGCCCCGCAGGGGCGGGTACTGGCGATGCTGGGCCCGGCGGACCGCGCCCGCGAGGCGTTGCCGCCACCGTGGTCGTATCATGCGGTCGAGCCGGTTACCATTCCCGGCGAGCACGCCCCCCGTCACATCGCCATCATCGAGAGAACCGCGCCGTGACCGAAACCCTCGCGATCACCAACCAGAAGGGCGGCGTCGGCAAGACGACCACCTGCGTCAACCTGGCCGCATCGCTCGCCCGTCTGGGGCGTTCGGTGCTGGTGGTCGACATGGACCCGCAGGGCAACGCGACCACGGGATCCGGCGAAGACAAGCATGCCGACGTACGCACCACCTGCGACGTCCTGCTGGGTGATGCGCCCCTGGATGATGTCGTGCAGCGCGTCGAGGCCGGCTTCGATCTGCTGCCGGCCAACGGTGACCTGACCGTGGCCGAGGTGCGCCTGATGGAAGAAGAGGGCCGCGAATATCGCCTGCAACAGGCCCTGGCGGATGCCCGTGGCCGCTGGGACTACGTGCTGGTCGACTGCCCGCCGTCACTCAACCTGCTGACGGTCAACGGTCTGGTCGCTGCCGACGGCGTGGTTATCCCCATGCAGTGCGAGTACTACGCCCTCGAGGGTCTCACCGCGCTGATGCGCACCATCGAGAGCATCCAGCGCGGGCCCAATTCCCGCCTGCGCATCGCCGGGCTGCTGCGCACCATGTTCGACGCCCGCAACCGTCTCGCCGGCGACGTATCCGAGCAGCTGACCGGGTATTTTGGCGACCGGGTCTACAATACCGTGATCCCGCGCAACATCCGCCTGGCCGAAGCCCCCAGCTTCGGTCAGCCTGCTCTGTTGTATGATGCTTCATCGCGCGGCGCGGTCGCCTATCTCGCCCTGGCAGGCGAACTGCTGCGCCGCTGATTGCTCCTTTCGGCAGGATTCGACACATGGCCAGAAGAAACAGTGGACGACTCGGACGTGGTATCGACGCGCTGCTCAGCGGGGCCTCCGAGGAGCCCGGCGAAGAGGATCGCCTGGAGTCCGTGCCGGTCGAACGCATCCGCCGCGGCCGTTACCAGCCGCGCGGCCGGATTTCCGAAGAGGCGCTGGCCGAACTGACCGAATCCATCCGCTCGCAGGGCATCGTACAGCCGGTGGTCCTGCGGCCGGTGGACGATGGCTACGAGCTGATCGCCGGCGAGCGACGCTGGCGCGCCGCCCAGCAGGCAGGCCTCGAAACGGTCCCGGCAGTGATCCGCGAGATCCCCGACCAGGCGGCCGCCGCGATGGCCCTGATCGAGAACATCCAGCGGGAGAACCTCAACCCGCTGGAGGAGGCCAGTGCCATCCACCGGCTGATCGGCGAATTCGAACTGACCCACCAGGACGCGGCCACCGCCGTTGGCCGCTCCCGCACCGCGGTGACCAACCTCCTGCGGCTGCTGGAGCTCCACGATGCGGTCAAGGTTCACGTCGACGAGGGTCGCCTCGAGATGGGCCATGCCCGCTGCATCCTCGCCCTGCCGGTCGACGACCAGCCCGAGGTCGCCGAGCGCGTCGTCAAGCGCGGCCTCTCGGTACGCGCCACCGAACAGCTGGTGCGCCGCACCCTCGAGCAGAAGGATGCCGAGCCGGTCTCCAGCGAGCCCCCGCCCGAGATCCGGCAGCTGGAGAGCCGCCTGGCCGACACCCTGGGTGCTCCCGTCCAGGTGCGTTACAACCGTCAGGGCAAGGGCCGCCTGGTGATCGAATACAACTCCCTCGACGAGCTCGACGGAATCCTGTCACATATTCAGTAACCCGGTCGGCTCCCGCGGGTCGCGTTGACCTCCCTTAAGGGCCCACTTATACTGCGCGCAATTTTCCGGAGAGGGGTGGGTTGTGCCCATCCACCAGATGACACTGCGACGCTTCAGCCCTGCCATCCAGTCGCTCGGTCTGCAGCTCGCAGTCACCCTTCTCCTGACGGTGCTCTTGCTGGTGCTGTCGTTACCGTCGGCCGCCATCTCGATGGCGCTCGGCGGCGGGATTGCCGCCCTCGGAAACGCCGTGATGGTATTTGCGGTCTTCGGGGCGTATCGTGCGTCGGCCGCCCGCAACCTGGCCGGGCGCATGATGCTGGCTCAGGTATTCCGGCTGCTGCTCATCGCAGCCGCATTTGCGGCGGTGTTCGCGGGTTACGAGAACCCCGACCTGCTCGCCCTGTTCGGTGGCTTTCTCGCGGTGCATCTTCTGCCCGTGTGGTGGGTCCACCGGGCATCCGCCCAAGCAATGAAGAGATAGCGACATGGCTTCAGAAATGGACGACCATATCAATCACCATCTCACGAACCTGACCTTCGGGTATCACCCGGAGAACGGGCTCGGCTTCGCGATGAACGCATCGGAGGCCGCCGAGATGGGTTTCTGGGCCATCCACGTCGATTCGATGATCTGGTCCATCGGCCTCGGCCTGCTGTTCATCCTCAGCTTCCGTTACGCGGCAAAGCGGGTCACCGCCGGTGTCCCCGGTGGCTGGCAGAACTTCGTCGAATGGATCATGGACTTCGTCGACACCAACGTGCGCGGTTCGTTCAAGCACAAGAACGACCTCATCGCGCCGCTGGCACTGACTATCTTTATCTGGATCTTCCTCCTGAACCTGATGGACCTGGTGCCGGTGGATCTGATCCCGCACCTCGCCTATCTGCTGGGCATCCCGTACTTCAAGATCGTGCCCACGACCGACATCAACGTGACGATCGGTCTGGCGCTGGGCGTGTTCATTCTCATCATCTATTACTCGCTGAAGATCAAGGGTCCGGTGGGTTTCGTCAAGGAGCTGACCGGTGCGCCGTTCCAGACCTCCATCACCCCGCTGAAGCCCCTGACCTGGGTGGCCAACTTCGTGCTGGAAGTCGTCGACCTCCTGGCCAAGCCGGCTTCTCTCGCCCTGCGACTGTTCGGCAACCTGTACGCCGCCGAGATGATCTTTATCCTCATCGGCCTGATGTACTCCGCCGGGCTGATGTTCGGGCTTGCCGGGGGGGTGCTGCACGTCGGCTGGGCGATCTTCCACATCCTCGTGGTGCCGCTGCAGGCCTTCATCTTCATGGTGCTGACCATCGTCTATCTGGACATGGCTCACTCGGAAGACCACTGATAACCCTTAACTTCAACTGACCGTCTCAACTTCACTGGAGATATTACGATGGAAATGGCTAACGCTCTGGTTATTATCGCCGCCGCTCTGATGATGGGCATGGCCGCTATCGGCGCCGCGATTGGTGTCGCCACCCTCGGGGGTCGCTTCCTCGAAGGCGCCGCCCGTCAGCCGGAACTGATCCCGATGCTGCGCACCAACTTCTTCATCGTTGTGGGTCTGACCGACGCCGTCCCGATGATCTCGGTGGGTATCGGCCTGTACGTCCTGTTCGTTCTCGGCTAAGGGCTGATCGAGTCACGAGGATCCCTCACCACTCGTCAACCTGAGGTAGCAGGATGAATATCAATCTCACCATCATCGGGCAGCTGCTGGCCTTCAGCGTTTTCGTATGGTTCACCATGCGATTCGTATGGCCGCCGCTGACCCAGGCCCTGGAGGCACGGCGCAAGAAGATCGCCGACGGCCTCGCGGCCGCCGAACGCGGCGAGAAGGAACAGGAGCTGGCCCAGGAGCGAGCGACCGAGGTCATCAAGGAGGCCAAGCAGCAGGCCAACGACATCGTCGCCTCCGCTCAGAAGCGTGCCAACGAGCTCGTCGAGGAAGCCCGCACCACCGCCCGCGAGGAAGGGGA
Source organism: Thioalkalivibrio sp. AKL17 (assembly GCF_000377885.1). Lineage (NCBI taxonomy): Bacteria > Pseudomonadati > Pseudomonadota > Gammaproteobacteria > Chromatiales > Ectothiorhodospiraceae > Thioalkalivibrio > Thioalkalivibrio sp. AKL17. The sequence continues at coordinate 240,837 of NZ_KB898767.1, read as the reverse complement.
GCGAATCAAGGAATCGGCCCAGGCCGAATCCGAGCAGGAGCTCAACCGCGCGAAGGAAGAGCTGCGCAAGCAGGTCTCCGACCTGGCAGTTCAGGGTGCCGAGCAGATCCTGGCCAAGGAGATTGACGCCAAGGCCCACGGTGACCTTCTCAAGAAGCTCGCCGCAAAGCTGTAAGGAGAGGCTATGTCAGACCTGATTTCGGTAGCCCGACCCTACGCTCGCGCCGCCTTTGAGCGGGCCCGCGACGGCCAGGATCTTGCCGGCTGGGCCGAGCAGCTGGAGTTGCTGGCGGCCATCGCCCGCGATTCCCGCGTGCACGATCTCCTCACGAACCCCCGGGTCCCGCGTGCCCAGCGTGCCCAGCTCATGCTGGACATCGCCGAGGGCAAGCTCGACGACGGCGTGGCGAACCTCGTCCGTCTCCTGGGCGAGAACGGTCGACTGCCGGCCCTGCCGGCGGTGAGCGAGGCGTTCAATGCGCTGAAGGCCGAGGCGGAAAGTCGCGTGGAGGCCGAGGTCATTGCCTCCCGCAAGCTCACGCAGGCGCAGGAGAAAGAGATCCACAAGGCCCTGTCCCAACGACTCGGTCGCGAGGTGGATCTGACCTCCTCGGTCGACAGCTCCCTTATTGGAGGGGCCATCATCCGCGCCGGCGACCTGGTCATCGACGGCTCCGTGCGAGGCCAGCTGGACCGCCTGGCTGCCAATTTGAGTCGCTAAGAGGAAATTATCATGCAACTGAATCCCTCCGAGATCAGTGATCTGATCAAACAGCGCATCGACCAGTTCGATGCGGGCTCCGAGGCCTCCAACGAAGGCACGGTGGTCAGCCTGCAGGATGGTATCGCCCGCGTACACGGCCTGGGCGACGTCATGCAGGGCGAAATGCTCGCCTTCCCCGGGGACGTCTACGGCATGGCGCTCAACCTCGAGCGCGATTCCGTGGGCGTCGTGATCCTCGGCGACTACCAGAACCTCAGCGAGGGCGACACCGTCAAGTGCACCGGCCGCATCCTCGAGGTGCCGGTCGGCGACCAGATGCTCGGCCGTGTCGTGAACTCGCTCGGTCAACCGCTGGACGGCAAGGGCCCGATCGAGACCGATCATACCAGCCCAATCGAGCGCATGGCCCCGGGCGTGATCGAGCGCCAGGGCGTCGACCAGCCGCTGCAGAGCGGCATCAAGGCGATTGACGCCATGGTCCCGGTCGGCCGCGGCCAGCGCGAGCTGATCATCGGCGACCGTCAGACCGGCAAGACCGCGGTGGCGATCGATGCGATCATCAACCAGAAGGACTCCGGCGTTAAGTGCATCTATGTCGCCGTGGGCCAGAAGGCCTCCTCGGTCGCCTCGGTGGTGAACAAGCTTGAAGAGGCCGGCGCGATGGACAACACCATCATCGTGGCCGCCAACGCCTCCGAATCGGCCGCGATGCAGTTCATCGCTCCGTACGCCGGCTGCGCCATGGGCGAATACTTCCGCGACAAGGGCGAAGACGCACTGATCGTTTATGACGACCTGACCAAACAGGCCTGGGCGTATCGTCAGGTGTCCCTGCTCCTGCGTCGCCCGCCTGGTCGCGAGGCCTATCCGGGTGACGTCTTCTACCTGCATTCCCGTCTGCTGGAGCGCGCCTCCCGCGTCAACGAGGATTACGTGGAGAAGGCCACCAACGGTGAAGTGAAGGGTAAGACCGGCTCGCTGACCGCGCTGCCGATCATCGAGACCCAGGCCGGCGACGTCTCCGCCTTCGTGCCGACCAACGTCATCTCCATCACCGACGGTCAGATCTTCCTTGAGACCGATCTGTTCAACTCGGGCATCCGTCCGGCGATCAACGCCGGTCTCTCGGTTTCGCGAGTGGGTGGTTCGGCTCAGACCAAGATCATCAAGAAGCTGGGTGGCAGCGTCCGTCTGGATCTGGCCCAGTACCGCGAACTGGCGGCCTTCTCGCAGTTCGCGTCCGATCTGGACGAGACGACCCGCAAGCAGCTGGATCGCGGCAAGCGCGTGACCGAGCTGATGAAGCAGGGTCAGTACAAGCCGATGTCCATTGGCGAAATGGCGTTCTCGCTGTACGCGGCGAACCAGGGTTACCTGGACGACGTCGACGAGGACAAGGTGGTCGACTTCGAACGTGAACTGCAGGCGTGGCTGCGCTCGAACCAGAAGTCCCTGCTCGACGAGATCAACAGCACCGGTGACTACAACGACTCCATCCAGGAACGCATGACCAGTGCCCTGGACGAGTTCAAGTCCAAGAACACCTGGTAACGGGAGCGCGCAATGGCGGGCACAAAGGAGATCCGGACGCAGATCAAGAGTATCCAGAATACTCAGAAGATCACCAAGGCCATGGAGATGGTGGCCGCGTCCAAGATGCGCAAGGCCCAGGACCGCATGCAGGAGTCCCGGCCCTACGCCGAGAAGATCCGCGACGTGATCGGTCACGTTGCCATGGCGAACGCCCAGTACCGGCATCCGTTCATGGTCGAGCGCGACGTCAAGCGTGTCGCCATGATCGTGGTGTCGACCGACCGGGGTCTGTGCGGCGGGTTGAACACCAATCTGTTCAAGCAGGCCGTGGCGGAGATGCGGCGTTACCGTGAGGAAGGGGTCGAGGTCGACCTCTGCGTCTTCGGTAACAAGGCACTGCAGTTTTTCCGGCGGCTTGGCGGCAATATCGTGGCTCAGGCCACGGATCTCGGTGACCGCCCGCACCTCTCTGACCTCATCGGAACCGTCAAGGTCCTGCTCGACGATTTCCGTGAGGAGAAAATCGACCGCGTGGTCCTGGTGGAGAACAAGTTCGTCAACACCATGACGCAGCAACCCCGGACCACGCAGCTGCTGCCGACGGCGCCGAGCTCCGACGACGAGCTCGAGTACCACTGGGACTACATCTACGAGCCGGAGCCCTACGAGGTCCTGGATACCCTCGTCGAGCGCTACGTGGAATCCCTGATCTATCAGGCCGTAGTCGAGAACGTGGCCTGCGAAATGGCTGCGCGGATGGTGGCGATGAAGGCGGCCTCCGACAACGCCGGAACGATGATCAAGGATCTCCAGCTGGTCTACAACAAGGCACGCCAGGCCGCGATCACGCAGGAGATTTCCGAGATCGTCAGCGGCGCCGCCGCGGTCTAGAGACCGGCTCCCGCAGGCCCGACGCGGCAAGAATTACGACTTAGAGGATTGAACGCATGAGCTCTGGAAAGATTGTCGAAATCATCGGCGCTGTCGTGGACGTGGAGTTTCCCCACGGCGAAGTGCCCAAGGTGTACGACGCCCTCACCCTGGAAAACGGCCTGACCCTCGAGGTCCAGCAGCAGCTGGGTGACGGGGTCGTGCGCACCATCGCCATGGGCAGCACCGACGGCCTCAAGCGTCAGACGGCCGTGACCAGCAGCGGCGGTCCGATCTCCGTGCCGGTGGGTCAGGGGACCCTGGGCCGCGTGATGGACGTCCTCGGGCGGCCGGTCGACGAAGCCGGCGAGGTGGAAACCGAAGAAAAATGGTCCATTCACCGCAAGGCGCCCAGCTTTGACGAGCAGGCGGGTTCAACCGATCTGCTGGAAACCGGCATCAAGGTGATCGATCTGCTGTGCCCCTTTGCCAAGGGTGGCAAGGTTGGCCTGTTTGGCGGCGCCGGCGTGGGCAAGACCGTCAACATGATGGAGCTCATCCGTAACATCGCGATCGAGCACAGCGGTTATTCCGTGTTCGCCGGCGTCGGTGAGCGTACTCGTGAAGGGAACGACTTCTATCACGAGATGAAGGATTCCAACGTCCTCGACAAGGTGGCTCTGGTTTACGGCCAGATGAACGAGCCGCCGGGCAACCGTCTGCGTGTGGCGCTGACCGGTCTGACCATGGCGGAGTACTTCCGTGACGAAGGTCGCGACGTGCTGATGTTCATCGACAACATCTACCGTTATACGCTGGCCGGTACCGAGGTTTCGGCACTGCTGGGCCGCATGCCCTCCGCGGTGGGTTACCAGCCGACTCTGGCGGAAGAGATGGGTGTGCTGCAGGAACGCATCACGTCGACCAAGAAGGGCTCGATCACCTCGATCCAGGCGGTCTACGTGCCGGCGGACGACCTTACCGACCCGTCCCCGGCCACGACGTTTGCGCATCTTGACGCGACCGTCGTGCTGTCGCGCCAGATCGCCGAACTGGGGATCTACCCGGCGGTGGATCCGCTGGATTCGACCTCGCGTCAGCTGGATCCGCAGATCATCGGCCAGCAGCACTACGATACCGCGCGTGCGGTGCAGGGTACGCTGCAGCGCTACAAGGAGCTGAAGGACATCATCGCGATCCTCGGCATGGACGAGCTGTCGGAAGACGACAAGCTGGTCGTGGCCCGGGCCCGCAAGATCCAGCGCTTCCTGTCGCAGCCGTTCTTTGTGGCGGAAGTGTTCACCGGTGCCCCCGGCAAGTACGTGTCGCTCAAGGACACCATCCGTGCCTTCCAGGCCATCGTGGACGGTGAGTACGATCACCTGCCCGAGCAGGCGTTCTACATGGTGGGTACCATCGAGGAAGCCGTCGAGAAGGCCGACAAACTCGGCTAAGGAGCACCTGTCATGCCAATGACAATGCATGTGGACGTGGTCAGTGCCGAGGAGTCCATCTACTCCGGCACGGCCGAGATGATCGCGGCCCCGGCCGAGGAAGGCGAGGTCGGCGTGTATGCCGGTCACCTGCAGATGCTCGTTCGTCTGAATCCCGGCGAACTGCGCATCCAGGAAAAGGAAGGGGCGGAGCCCCAGCCGGTGTTCGTCTCCGGGGGGGTGATGGAGGTGCAGCCGCGCCACGTCACGGTGCTCGCGGATACCGCGGTCCGTGCGAAGGACCTGGACGAGGCCGAGGCGCTCGAGGCCAAGAAGCGGGCGGAGGAAGCCCTGGCCGACAAGCAGGCCGACTTCGATTATGCCAAGGCGCAGGCCGAGCTTGCGGAAGCCGCGGCCCGGCTGCAGATGATCGAAAAGCTGCGTCGGCGCCGCTGAGGCGACGGACACGGCAGGGAAGCAGTGCAAGGCCGCCTGTTCTGGGCGGCCTTGTTGTTTGTGGCCCCGACCGGGCACTCGGGATGGAAGGTGAAACGTGGAAACACTGCATCTGATCATACTGGCGGCGGGCAAGGGGACGCGGATGCGTTCGGCCCTGCCGAAGGTGCTGCAACCGCTGGGTGGGCGCCCGATGCTTGCCCACGTGCTGGAACGGGCGGACGCGCTCCCCGCAGAAGCCAGGCATGTGGTGGTGAGTCACGGACGCCAGGCAGTGGAAGGTGAATTCGCGTCCCGACAGGACATCCACTGGGTGGATCAGGGACACCCTGGCGGGACCGGCCATGCGGTGGCCCGCGCCCTGGAGGCTGTTCCCGACGGGGCACGGGTCCTGGTGCTGTATGGCGACGTGCCGAGGATTCCGGTCGCCGATCTGGAGGGTTGTGCTCGCGCCCGTGAGAGTCTGGCGGTGCTCGGAACGCGGGTGGCCGATCCTCGAGGCTACGGGCGGCTGATCGAAGATGCGCAGGGCAACCTGGAGTGCATTGTCGAGGACAAGGAAGCCAGTGCGTCGGAAGCTGCCGTCACGCGGATTAATACGGGTGTGCTTGCCGGGGATGCGGTCGCGCTGAGGCGATGGCTGGGCGCATGCGCACCGGCGCCGGGTAGCGAACGCGAGTGGTACCTCACGGACGTGGTGGAAGTCGCTCGCGGCGAGGGTCAATCGGTGGCACTGGTCGACAGCGAGGATCCCGATGCCGTTCTGGGCGTGAATGACCGGGCCCAGCTTGCGGTGCAGGAACGTCTGCTCCAGAGGGATATCGCCGAAAAATACATGCGCGAGGGTCTGGCACTGGCCGACCCGGCCCGATTCGATTGCCGCGGTACGCTGCAGTTCGGGCAGGACTGCCGTCTGGACGTGAACGTGGTCCTGGAGGGCACGGTGGTCCTCGGGGACGACGTGAAAATCGGCCCCGGCTGCGTGCTGCGTGACTGTCGTATCGCCTCCGGCGCGCGGCTGCAGCCGTATACGGTGGTTGAGGGCGCGCGGCTCGGTGAGCGGGCCGAGGCGGGCCCGTTCGCGCGCCTGCGGCCGGGCGCCGATCTTGCCGAGGACGTTCGTGTCGGCAATTTCGTCGAGGTGAAGAACGCGCGCCTGGATTCGGGTGCGAAGGCCAACCATCTCGCCTATGTCGGGGATGCCCGTGTGGGTGCCGGCGCCAATCTGGGCGCCGGCACCATCACCTGCAATTACGACGGCGCCAACAAGCATCACACCGAGATTGGTGCGGATGCGTTCATCGGCTCGAATACGGCGCTTGTCGCACCGGTCACCATTGGTGCCGGGGCGACCGTGGGTGCGGGCTCCACCATCAGCCGTGATGTCCCGGACGGGGCCCTGGCGCTCACGCGGGCACCGGCACGAACCGTAGAGGGCTGGCAGCGTCCGGCCAGGCAGCCTGAGTCAGGCGCAGCCGGCCCCAATCCAACCAAAAGCGGGGACTGAACCATGTGCGGACTGGTTGCCGGAATCACCGAACGCAATATCGTCCCGCTGTTGATCGAAGGCCTCCATCGCCTGGAGTACCGCGGCTATGACTCCGCCGGCATTGCGGTCACCGGAGCCGGCGGAATCGACATGGTGCGGACCGAGGGCAAGGTGGCGGCGCTGGAAGATCGCGTCGCCCGGACCGGTATCCACGGTCACGCTGGCCTCGCCCACACCCGGTGGGCGACCCATGGTCGGCCGTCCGAGGTGAATGCCCACCCCCACCTGTCGCGCGACCGGCGTGTCGCCATCGCGCACAACGGCATCATCGAGAACCACGCGGCCCTGCGCGATGCGCTGGCCGACGATGGCTGGGCCTGTGCATCCGACACCGACAGCGAAGTCATCGCCCACCTGGTCGAACAGGCGCTGGAGGCGGGTCAGGAACCGGTGGCGGCAGTCCGGAGCACCTGCGCCCGGCTGCAGGGTGCATGGGCACTGGCGGTGAGTGTTTCCGACGCGCCCGATCGCATCATCGTCGCTCGCCACGGGTCCCCGCTCCTGCTCGGACTGGGAATCGGCGAAAATTTCGCCGCCTCGGACATGCAGGCCCTCCTTCCGGTCACCCAGCGGTTTATCGACCTGGAAGAAGGCGATATCGCTGTGCTCTACCGCGACCGGGTCGAGATCGAGGACGTGGCCGGACAGCCGGTCGTCCGCGAAGCTCGCGAAACCCGGTGCGAGGTGACGATCGCCGACCGCGGCGAATATCGCCATTTCATGCTCAAGGAAATCCACGAACAGCCCCGGGCACTGTACGACACGCTGGCGGGGCGTTTCGGGCACGATGGTGTTCTGCCCAATCTTCTGGGTCCGGACACCGACCGCCTGCTGCAGGAAGTGAGCTCGGTCCAGATCGTGGCCTGCGGCACGAGCTACCACGCGGGGATGGTCGCGCGGTACTGGATCGAGGATTATCTCGGCATGCCGGCACAGGTCGAGGTGGCGAGCGAATACCGTTATCGTCGGCATGTCGTGGCGCCGGGGACCCTGTTGCTGGTGCTGTCCCAGTCGGGAGAAACTGCTGATACTCTCGCGGTCCTGCGCCAGGCGCGGGAAGAGCCCTTCGCCGCGCGTCTCGCCATCTGCAATGTGCCCGAGAGCACCATGGCTCGTCTCGCCGATCTGGTCCTGATGACTCAGGCGGGCCCCGAAATCGGAGTGGCCTCAACCAAGGCCTTTACGACCCAGCTGGCCGCGCTGGCGGTGCTGGTGCTCCTGTTGGGCGATACGGCGCGGGCCGCCCGCCTTGCGGATGGTGATCGCCAGGACGGGATCCGGGCCCTGCAGTCCCTGCCCGCGATGGCGGAAGCCACGCTGCAGCTGGACGGCCGCCTGGCGCAGGTGGCGGAGCATCTCGTGGAACGCCACCACGCGCTGTTCCTGGGCCGCGGTGTGCACTATCCGATCGCCCTGGAAGGCGCCCTGAAGCTGAAGGAGATCTCCTACATCCATGCCGAGGCCTACCCGTCCGGCGAGCTCAAGCACGGTCCCCTGGCGCTCGTGGATGCCGAGATGCCGGTGATCGCGGTCGCGCCGGATGACGCCCAGCTGGAGAAGCTCGCCAGCAATCTCCAGGAGGTGCGTGCCCGGGGCGGCGAGCTCATCGTGATCGGGGAAGCGGCTGCTGCGCGTGCCCTGGGTTCGGATGACACCTGGATCGGGATGCCGCAGAGCGGTCCGCTGAATCCCTGGATCGCGCCGGTACTGTTCGCGATCCCGCTGCAGCTCCTCGCCTATCACACCGCGGTGCTCAAGGGCACGGACGTCGATCAGCCCCGCAATCTCGCCAAGTCCGTGACCGTGGAATAGCGTACATGGCTTGTATTGCCGCGCCGGCTTCGCTAGATTCCCCGGCGTCCTGAAAACCGTGACCGGAGTATCCGATGGATCAGCAACAGATCAATCAGCGCTGCGTCGAACTGTTCAACTCGCCGCGGGTGCAGACCAAGATGTGGAATCCGCGCATGTTCTGGGAGGTGGGGCGTCATCTGAACGTGACCTCCGACCAGCTGACCGATCCGAAGGTGGACGTGGCCGAGCTGGAAGTGATGCTGTCCGCCGCAGCCTACGAGCCGTCCCAGTGCGCGGATGAGGTCAACCAGCGTGAAGGCGGCCGTGCGGACTTCATCCGTCGCGCCGTGCAGTCCGGACAGCGGCCGTTCCTGCGTCGCGCCGACTGACGCGATTTCCGTGTTCGGCCTCCTTGCAGGAGGCGAGCCCCCTCGCCGTTCCGGCGCAGGCATTGGCCGAACGCAAAATCGGCCGGAGGGCCGGCCTCCTGCCGGGGCCAGGGTTCGACCTCCCTGTAGGAGGCGAGCCCCCTCGCCGATTCGGCCCTCTCGCCGACCCGGCATCACGTCCGTTCCGGCGGTCCGCCTCAGGCCCGCAGGAGCGGACCCTCCACCGCTTCACGGGTTTCGCGGCCCGCCAGTTCTTCGATCACCGCCAGGGCGAAATCCATCGCCACCCCGGGGCCACGTCCGGTAATCACGGTACCGTCGATCTCCACGGCCGCTCCGCTCGACTCCACTCCGGTGCCGTCGAGGGCGCCGGTAAAGCAGGTCGCCCGGCGATCCTGCAGCAACCCGGCCTGCGCCAGCACCTTGGGGGCCGCACAGATGGCCGCCACATGCCGGCCGGCTTCTGCCTGTTTCTGCAGCCGCGCGATCAGCCGCGGGTCATCGCGGAGATGATTCGCGCCCGGCAGTCCCCCGGGAATGGCAATCAGATCGAAATCCTCGCCGACGGCCGTTTCGAGGTCGCTGTCCGGCTGGATCACCGTAGCACGCGAGCAGGTGACCGGCCCGGCCTCCTGGCCGGCCACCGTGACCTCGAAGCCGGCCCGCCGGAACAGGTCGATCATGGTCACGGCCTCCAGCTCTTCCGAGCCGGAGGCCAGAGGTACGAGCACTCGCGTCATCGCGCTCCTCCCAGCTAGCGTCCGTTGTAGAAATTCAGGCCCTTGAGGAGATTGAGGGCCTCGTTAAGCCCGAAGTCGCGCTCGGCCAGGCTTTCTTCTTCCTCGTCTTCGACGTCTTCAGGCAGGTCGCGCCGCGCGGGTTCATCGTCTTCCGACCGCGACACCCGCAGTCTCTCGTCGAGCGCGATGTCCGGATTGATGCCTTCGTCCTGGATGGACCGGCCGTCCGGGGTGAAGTAGCGTGCGGTGGTCAGCTTGATCCCGGTCTGCTCGGACAGCGGCAGGATGGTCTGCACCGATCCCTTGCCGAAGCTGTTCTGTCCCATGATGATCGCGCGACCGTGGTCCTGCAGAGCACCCGCGACGATTTCCGAAGCCGATGCCGAGCCGCGGTTAACCAGCACCACCATCGGCACGCCATCGAGGACGTCCCCCGGCGAGGCGTCATATTCGATCTGCGCCTCGTCCAGACGGCCCTCGGTGTAGACGATGCGTCCACCGTCCAGGAAGGCGTCGGACACGCCCACGGCGCCGTTGAGGATTCCGCCCGGGTTGTTGCGCAGGTCCAGGACCAGGCCCTTCAGTCCGTTGGCCTCCTTGAGCTCCTCGATCGCGCTGACCAGATCCCGCGCCGTGCGCGTCTGGAAGTTGCTGACGCGTACGTAGCCGTAGCCGTCTTCCAGCATCTCGGAGCGGACGGATTCCACCTGGATGATGTCGCGCGTGATCGTGATCTCCAGCGGCTGATCCTCGCCGTCGCGCACCACCGTCAGGGTGATGTCGGAACCCTGTTCGCCGCGCATCCGGCTGACGGCATCCGACAGGGTCATGCCGCGCACCGAGTCGCCGTCCAGACGCACGATGAGGTCACCCGCCTGGATGCCCGCACGCTCCGCGGGCGTATCGTCGATCGGAGCGATGACCTTCACGAACCCGTCTTCCATCCCGACCTCGATCCCGAGGCCGCCGAACTCGCCCGAGGTTCCCGCTTCCATGTCACGGAAGTCGTCCTCGTCGAGGTAGGAAGAGTGCTCGTCGAGCCCCGTCAGCATGCCCTGAATGGCGTTGTCCAGCAGCTCGCTGTCGTCGACTTCCTCGACGTAATTGCGCTTGATGCGCATGTAGACGTCGGTGAAGCGCTGCAGGTCCTCGACCGGCAGTGCCGACAGACCGGCGGCATCGTCGCGCCCGGCGTACACGCCAACGGAGACGCTCAGCATGATGCCCAGAACGAGGCCGGTGAGCAGGCCGTAGCCGGAATGGAAAAGCTTGTTCATCAGAGTATCCCTTGTCCGAGGTCTTTCTGCGGTTATGCTCCGAATTCTAGCATTCCGCCCTTACTGTGACGGCCACCATGCCTGCGGGTTCAATGTCCGCCCCTCACGCCGCACTTCGAAGTACAGTCCCGGCGCGATGGCGGGGCTGCCTTCCCCGGCGCGTCCCACCGGCTCGCCTGCATCGGCCGATTCCCCCGGCCCGGCGAGGATGTCTTCGAGGTTGCCGTACAGCGTCAGATAACCGTCCCCGTGATCCAGGATCACCAGGAACCCGTAGCCCTGCATCCAGTCCGCATAGACCACGCGACCCTGATGCACTGCCCGCACCGGCGCGCCGGAGGGCGCCTCCAGTACTACCCCGTTCCACTGGCTGCGCAGACTGCCCCGGCGTTCGCTGCCGAAATCGCGGATGACCGGCGCATCCACCGGTCGCGGCAACTCCCCTTCCAGATCCGCGAACGGGACATCCGGATTGACTGCGCGGGACCGAGGGGCTGCCTCCTCGCCCGATTCTTTTTCGCGGCTGGTGGCACGGCGTTGTTCTTCGATCTCCGTGATCACGCGATCCAGGGTTTCGGCGTTGCGTTCGAGGCGCTCCAGCTCGAGTGCCTCGTCTTCCATTGCCGCCTCGAGTTCCTCCAGTGCCGCCCGGCGGGCCGCTTCCTGGCGCTCCAGCTCGGCCATCGCTTCGCGGGTTTCGGTTTCGCGACGTGCCAGCCGTTCGCGCTCCTCGGTCAGCCCGGCACGGGCCGCCTGCAGCTCCTCGATCCGTTCGTGCAGGCCTGCCAGGGTCCGTTCCCGCGCCTGCTGAATGGCGGCCGCGTAAACGGGGTGGTGCCGCTGTCCGCCTTCCGTCGGTCGCTCACGCTGCCCGTGGCGCGCCTGCAGCCACTGGTCATGCACCAGTCGCGCCGCGTCGTGTCGCTGCTCGTGCAGCCGTTCCTCGCGCCGGGCCACGCGGGCCTCGTGCTCGGCAATCACCTCCTCCTGGGCCTCGCGGCGGCGTTTCAGTTCATCCAGACGCTCGCGTTGTTCGCCTGCGCCCCGGGCGGACGCGGCGATCCGGTCTTCCAGATCGGCGACTGCCTCGCGGCGTTCCTCCAGCGAACGTTCGACGTCCCGGATGGCCTCCAGGGTCTTTTCCAGCTCCGCCTCGGGTTCCAGTGCCGTGGCCGGCACGGCAACCAGCAGGCCCGCCAGCAGCAGGCCAACCCATGAAAGCGACAGGGACAAGATTGCGTGAATCCGCATATCGGGGTACGTTTGCGTTCTAATATTCTCACCCAGTGGCAGGGGTCATGCCCCTCCGAACGAGAGGCTGCCGTGAGCGACGAACCGTGCATCGAAGACGAACTGATGTCGCAGGACGAGGATATCGAGAGGGCCTCGCGCTCGCTCAAGGCCATGTCCCATCCGCTGCGGCTCAAGATCCTGTGCATTCTGGGCGACCGGGAGGTCAGCGTACAGGAAATCGTGGATCAGGTCGGGACCTCGCAGAGCAATATTTCCCAGCACCTCGGAATCCTGCGTGACAAGGGCATCCTGGCCACGCGCAAGGACGCGAATCGGGTCTATTACCGCGTGGGGGACTCCCGCACCCTGCGCCTGATCGGTATGATGCAGGACGTCTTCTGCCGTTCCTGAATCCCGACCGGTCTCCCGCATGCTTGAACGACTGCCCGAATTCCTCGCCAACAACCCGATTCTGACGGGTGCCCTGATCGCGGTGCTTGCCCTGATCATCTACGCCGAATTCCGGCGCCTGACGCGCAAGTACCGCGAGCTGGCGCCCACCGAAGCGGTGCGCGTGATGAACCAGGATGATGCCCTGGTGCTGGATGTGCGCGAGCACAACGAGGTCTCCGGCGGCCGCATCGGTGGCGCGAAGCATATCCCCCTCGGCGAACTGAAAAAGCGCATGCAGGACATCGAGGCGTGGAAATCCAGCCCAGTGGTGGTGTATTGCCGCAGCGGCAACCGGTCCTCCATGGCCGCGAACCAGCTGACGGCGGCTGGCTTCGAGGACGTGGTCAATCTTTCCGGTGGCATCCAGGCATGGGAAAATGCGGGCATGCCGCTGAAGAAGAAGTGACATGCGCTTCGAGGTCTACTCTACCGGGCACTGCCCGTTCTGCATCCTCGCCCGCCGCCTGCTGAACCAGCGCGACCTCGGCTTCGACGAATACCGCATCGACCGGGACTCCGGGCTGCGCCACGAGATGGAACAGCGGGCGGACGGACGCACCAGCGTCCCGCAGATCTTCCTGGGGGACACCCATATCGGCGGCTACGATGAACTCCAGGCCATGGAACGGTCCGGCGAGCTGGACCGCCTGATCGAGGCCTGCGGGGGTGTGGACGCCGGCGATTCCACGAACACCTGAAAGGATCCGAACGCACCATGGCTGAAGAAAACCAGACCGACGCGGCCGCACAGGGCGGCCAGGGCTCCGACGGCCCCGAATTCTCCATGCAGAAGGTCTTCATCAAGGACCTGTCCTTCGAGGCCCCCGGCGCCCCGGAGATCTTCCTCAAGGAATGGAAGGGCGAGACCGGCATTCAGCTCAACACCCAGGCGCGCCCGGTGGGCGAGCAGGAAGGGGTCTACGAGGTCGAGCTGGGCCTGACGGTCACCACCGAATCCAACGGCGAGACCGGCTACCTGGTCGAGATCAAGCAGGCCGGGGTGTTCATCGTGCGCGGTTTCTCCGAGGAGCAACGCAATCAGCTGCTGGGCGCCTACTGCCCCAATGCGCTGTTCCCCTTCGCCCGCGAGACGGTTGCCGACCTGGTCCTGAAGGGCGGTTTCCCGCAGCTGCTGCTGCAGCCGGTCAACTTCGACGCGCTGTATGCCAAGCACCTGAAGGAACAGCAGGAAGGTTCGGGTCAGGGCCAGGGAGGCAACGGCGCCGCCGTCACGGCCAGCGAAAACCCCTGAGCCGGCGGCCCGGCGCATGCGCATCGCGGTACTGGGGGCCGGCTCCTGGGGCACCGCGCTGGCGGTGCATGCCGCCCGCCTGCACGACGACGTGCGGCTGTGGGGACGTTCACCGGAGACTGCCGCGCGCCTTGAGCGGGAACGCGAAAACCCCCGTTACCTGCCCGGCCTGACCTTCCCGCGCAACCTCCGGGTCAGCGCCGACCCGGATCTCGTCGTCGGGGTGGATCTGGTGCTGGTGGTGGTGCCGTCCGGCGCGTTCCGCGAGACCCTGCGCTGGCTGCGGCCCCGGCTGGAACCGGGGCAGGTCGTGGCCTGGGCCACCAAGGGGCTGGAAACCGCGACCGGCGACTGGCTGCATGAGGTCGCGGAGGCCGAACTGGGGCCGGATCAGCCCGCCGCCCTGATTTCCGGTCCCTCGTTCGCGGCCGAGGTCGCGCGCGGTCAGCCCACTGCCCTCACCGCGGCCTCGGCCGACCCGGAGCGCCGGCGACGTCTGGCGGATGCCTTCCACGGCGGTTCCATGCGCATCTACGGCAACCCCGACGTGATCGGCGTGGAGCTCGGCGGGGCGTTCAAGAACGTCCTCGCGGTGGCCTCCGGCATCGCCGACGGGGCCGGGTTCGGCGCCAATGCCCGCGCCGCGCTGCTGACCCGCGGGCTGGCCGAGCTGCAGCGCCTGGGCGAGGCCCTGGGGGCGCGGCCGCAGACCCTGACCGGGCTGTCCGGACTCGGCGACCTGCTGCTCACCTGCACCGATGACCAGTCGCGTAACCGCCGTGTCGGTCTTTTGCTGGGCCAGGGTTACGACCTGGCGACCGCGCGCGAGCGGGTGGGCCAGTCGGTGGAAGGGGTCGAGACCGCGCGCGTGGCGGTGGAACGCGCGCATGCCGCCGGCGTGGAGATGCCGATCTGCGAGGAGGTGCACGCGGTGCTCTACCGTGGCCGGCGGGTGCACGACGCGGTGCGGCGCCTGCTGGAGCGCGACCCGGTCGCCGAGAATATCTGACCCATCGGCTCATTCGCCGCCGGCGAAGTCCAGCTGGCGCCAGGCCTCGTAGATCACCGCCGCGACCGAATTGCCGAGATTGAGGCTGCGGCTGCCGGGCTGCATCGGCAGCCGCAGGTGTCGCTCCTCCGGGATCGCGTCCAGTTCCTGCTGCGGCAGGCCGCGGCTCTCGGGGCCGAACAGGAAGGCATCGCCGGCGGCGAACGCCGGGGTATCAAAGCGGCAGGTGCCGCGCGTGGTGATCGCGAACACCCGCCGCGGGGCCACGGATTCCCGCCAGGCGGCCAGGCTGTCATACTCGCGGACCCGGGCCCATTCCCGGTAATCCAGCCCCGCGCGGCGCAGCCGGCTCTCGTCGAGGCTGAAGCCCAGCGGGTGGATCAGATGCAGGGCCGCCCCGGTGTTGGCGGCCAGACGAATGACGTTCCCGGTGTTCGGCGGGATCTCGGGCTGATACAGGACGATGTGAAACATGAGCGAAGCGCGCGACGATTCGCGGCTCTCCCTGGAATTCTGCGGGCTGCATTTCAACACGCCTCTGGTGCTGCTGTCCGGCTGTGTCGGGTTCGGCGAGGAATATACCCGGGTGGCCGGCTTTTCCAACCGGGATGCCGGTGCGGTGTGCCTCAAGGGCACCACCGGGGCCGCCCGGCCCGGCAACCCCCCGCACCGGGTGTACGAGACCCCGGAGGGCATGCTCAACGCCATCGGCCTGCAGAACCCCGGGGTCGAACAGGTGGTCGGCGGGATCCTGCCGGGGCTGGATTACGACGAGACGCGCTTCATCGCCAACGTTTCCGGCTCCACCATCGAGGAATACATCGCGGTCACGCGGGCCTTCGACGATTCCCCGGTGGACGCGATCGAGATCAACATCTCCTGCCCCAACGTGAAGGAAGGCGGGGTCGCCTTCGGCAATGACCCGGACATGTCCGCGCGGGTGGTCGAGGCCTGCCGCTCGGTCACGCAAAAGCCCCTGATCACCAAGCTCTCGCCCAACCAGACCGACATCGCGGAGAACGCCCGGCGCTGCATCGAGGCGGGCACCGACGGCTTTGCCGTGATCAACACCCTGATGGGCATGGCGGTGGATGCCGAGAGCGGCCGCGCGGTGATCGGCAACAACCAGGGCGGGTTGTCGGGCCCGGCGATCAAGCCGGTGGCGCTGCTGAAGGTCCACCAGGTCCACCAGGTAGCCAGGGCCCATGGCATCCCGATCATCGGCCAGGGCGGGGTCACCCGCGCCGAGGATGCCCTGGAGTTCCTGCTCGCGGGGGCCAGCACCGTGGGCGTGGGCACCGGTCTGTTCTACGATCCGCTGTGCCTGCCAAAGATCCTCGCGGGCATCAACGACTACATGGACCGCCACGGGATCGGCCACGTGAGCGAGCTGACCGGGCGGCTGCAGCTGAACGAGGGGTTCTCCGGCTGCGGCGCCTGACGCGCCGGCAGCGGCCGGGCCCGCCGGTTACGGTCGCTCCTCGTTCATACCCAGCTCCTGGATCTTGCGCGTCAGCGTGTTGCGGCCCCAGCCCAGCAGGGCCGCGGCCTGCTGGCGGTGTCCGCCCGAGGCCCGCAGCGCCTCGCGGATCAGCGTGCGTTCCATCGCCGGCTGCAGGCTTCCCAGCACGTCCCGGTCGCCACGTTCCCAGTGCTCGCGGGCCACGCGCGCCAGTTCATCGGTCCACTCCCGGGGTTCGACCGGCACGGTCCGGGCCGGTCCCGGTTGCGGCGTATCCGTGGACCGGGGCGCGTCATCGCGGCGCAGTTCCGCCGGCAGGTCGTCCAGGTGCACCTCGCGTCCGGAGGCCATCACCGTCAGCCAGCGACAGGTGTTTTCCAGCTGGCGCACATTGCCCGGCCATGGCAGGCGCTGCATCTCCGCGACCACCTCGGGGCGCATCACCTTGGGCTCCACGCCCAGCTCGGTGGCGACCTCGCTCATGAAATGATTCACCAGCAGCGGGATGTCTTCCGGCCGCTCGCGCAGCGACGGCACATGGATGCGGATCACGTTGAGGCGGTGGAACAGGTCCTCGCGGAACTGACCCGCGCGCACTCGCTCCTCGAGGTCCTGGTGGGTCGCGGCGATGATGCGCACGTCGGTATGGATGGGGGTATGCCCGCCCACCCGGTAGAAGGTCCCGTCGGCCAGCACCCGCAGCAGGCGGGTCTGCAGGTCGAACGGCATGTCGCCGATCTCGTCGAGGAACAGGGTCCCGCCGTCGGCCTGCTCGAAGCGGCCCTTGCGGGTCTGGCTGGCGCCGGTAAAGGCCCCCCGCTCGTGGCCGAACAGCTCGCTCTCGAGCAGGTCCTTGGGGATGGCCGCGGTGTTCAGGGCGATCAGCGGCTGCCCCGCCCGCGGACTGTGCTGATGCAGCGCGCGTGCGACCAGCTCCTTGCCGGTGCCCGATTCGCCGTTGATCAGCACCGTGATGTTGGAGCGTGACAGGCGGCCGATGGCGCGGAACATCTCCTGCATCGCCGGCGCCTCGCCGATGATCGGGGTTTCCTCGGCGCTGCCCTCGTCGGGCGTTGCGGCCGCCAGGCTGTCACGGCGAGCCTCCAGGGCACGCTGAACCAGGGCCACCGCCTCGTCCACGTCGAACGGCTTGGGCAGGTATTCGAACGCCCCGGTCTGGTAGGCGCCCACCGCGCTCTCCAGATCGGAGAATGCGGTCATGATGATCACCGGCGGCGCGTCACCCCGGCTCTGCATGCGCGCCAGGAAATCGAGCCCGTTGAGCCCCGGCATGCGAATGTCGGCGACGATGGTGTCCGGGGTGTCTTCCGTCTCCAGGGCCGCCCATGCCGCGTCGGCGGACTCGAACCCGCGCACCGCGATATCGGATCGGCTCAGGGCGCGTTCCAGCACCCAGCGGATGGAATCGTCGTCGTCGATGATCCAGACCGTCGGAGTCATGCGTCGGGGCTCTCGCTGGCGGGCGGTCCGGCCACGGGCAGGAGGATGTCGAAGCGCGTGGAGCCGGGCCGTGAATGGCATTCGATCAGGCCGTCATGCAGCTGCACCAGGCTCTGCGCGATCGGCAGCCCCAGGCCGGTGCCACTGGCGCGACCAGTGATCATGGGAAAGAAGATCCGTTCGCGGACCTCCTCGGGGATTCCGGGGCCATTGTCGCGCACGCTCAGGCGCGCCACCAGCCGGTGCCGTTTGCCGGAAACGGTGTACTGGCGCAGGATGCGCGAGCTCAGCACGATCTCGCCCTCGTCACCCAGAGCCTGCAGCGCGTTCTGCACCAGATTGAGCAGCGCCTGTACCAGCATGTCGCGATCCGCTTTGATCTCCGGGATCGACGGGTCGTAGTCGCCGCGGATCTTCACGCCCAGCGGCAGCTGCACACTGATCAGGCCGCGCACGTGCTCGAGGATCTCGTGCAGGTTGACCGATGTCCGTTGCGGCATGTTGTTGGGGCCCAGCATGCGGTCCACCAGGGCACGCAGGCGGTCGGCCTCGTGGATGATGATGCGTGTGTATTCGCGCAGGTCGGGATCATCCAGTTCCCCGGCCAGCAGCTGCGCGGCACCGCGCAGGCCGCCCAGCGGGTTCTTGATCTCGTGCGCCAGCCCGCGCGTGACTGCGCGCGAGATGGCCTGCTGCTTCTGTAGCTGCTCCTCGCGCGAGATCCGTTCGTGGCGGTCGATGGCGCTGAGCTCGAACAGCAGCCGCCCGGGTTCGTCGCCCTCGCCCTGCAGCGGGGTGATGATCACATCGGCGAGGAAGCTCTCCGCGCGCAGGGGTTCCATCTGGCGCGCCCGCAGGGTGATCGGCTGGTCCTGGACCAGCGCGCTGCGCAGGCGTGTGGACAGGTTGCGGTCCAGATGCAGCCAGTGGCCGAGCGGGTGCCCGAGGATGCGTTCGCGGCTGAGTCCCAGAAGGACCTCGGCGGAACCGTTCATGGCCTGCAGCCGCAGTTCTCCGTCGGTGACCATGACGGCCGTGGACAGGTCGTCCCACCACGGAGGGGTGGGCAGCGGAGGGGACGGACGGGGCGTATGCGGACTCATCATCCGGCTTTAAGCATGAAGCGCGCCAGCATGGTCACGGGGGGGCGCCGGGGCGCTTCGTCCGGGGGCATTGCGCGGGCATGCGCCGATAAGGTGCAGTCATTGCCCCATTATAGGGCATTCCGTGCATTATTGTGGTGCGACGTTCGCGGGCGGTTCAGAAATCCACCAGTTCCACGGGCACCGGGACGTCCTCGATCGAATATTCGTCTTCTTCGTCGGCCTCTTCGTCCGCGGCCGCGTCTTCCTCCGGATCGTCGTCCGTCGGGTCTTCTCCCGGCCGCCGGATCGGACGTTCGAGGATCTCGCGGGCATTCTCCAGGGGGACGGCGCCCATCGGCTCCTGAACCTCGATGCGTTCGCTGCGCCCGTCGCCCGGCGCCTCGTCGGAGAAATGCACCACACCGTCTTCATCCACCCAGCGGTGGACCTCGGTGGAGGCCAGAACGCCGATGCCCGGCGCCCCGGCGATGGCCAGGGCCAAAAGCCCCGCGAGGGAGGCCCGCGGGGTCATCAGGCGGCGGGCCTTACCCATACCGACTGCACCCGGGTGCCGGCGTCCTGCAGGCCGGCCAGGCGCGGATCGGGGCCCGCGGGTGCGCGGCCGGCCTCGATGCGTTCCAGCCAGTCGTCGAGCGCGGCCATGCGCAGCAGGGTCGGGGCGGCGCCGCGTTCGATCGCGCTCAGCGGGCGCTCCTGGTGATAGCCGCCCAGCAGGGCCCGGTAACGTTCGCGGTCCAGTTCGCCCGCCTCGTTCACGCTCACCGCAAGTGCGATGCGCGCCAGCTGCCAGAACGCCGGCACGGGGGCCGGCGGGATCGTCAGATCCGCCAGTCCGGTGTGCTCGCCGTGCCGCCTGACCGAGTGCCAGAAGCTGCCGGCCACCGGCAGGTCCTCGAACCGGTACAGCCCCTGATGATGCAGCTCCCGGTTCAGTTGTTCGCGCGCCTGTTCGTCCAGGGTTGAGCTCAGGTCTTCGGTGCGTTCGCGCAGCTGCTGCTGCAGCACGCCGCGGCGCCAGACGCCGTCCTGCGGCAGGGCCTCCGCCGGATGCCAGGCCTGCCAGCGGGCCGCGAGGCGGCCCAGCGCCTCCGGCGTGCCGGGACCACTGGCGATCGCCCCGGGCTCCGCGGCGTTGCCGCGCTCCAGGGTCCAGTGCGCGCGATCCCCGTCAAGCTGCGGGGCATCGCCATCGGCCGGCAGCCCCAGCGGAGCGCCGGCCGCCCGGGCAGCGGCAAAGGCTGCTTCCAGCGCCGCGGCACCCGCGGCCGGCAGTTCCACGGTCGACTGCGTGCTTACCATTCCAGGATCCTCCAGCGGGGCGGGGTGAAATCGGGGGAAAGGTCGTCACGGCGCCGCAGGTCGCCTTCCCCGGTGACATCCACCAGGTAGTAGGTGGGTCCGGCGGCGGGGTTGACCTCAACGATCACCAGGTCGCCGTCCACGCGGTATTCGCGCCGGGTCTCGCCGTCGCGCTCCATGATGATGACGTCGGCTTCCTCCAGCTCCTGCAGCTGGCGGGCGCGCTCGTCCAGTACCGGAGGCGGGGCGGCCTCGTCGGGCATGTCGGGCGGTGGCGGGGCGTCCTCGAAGTCCTGGGCCGCCAGCGGCCCGGCGGCGAGAAAAAGGCCCAGCAGGGCAGCGGCCAGCGCCGTGGCGCGGGTGCTCGTCATCATCAGAGCTCCATCAGTCGTTGTTTCTCTTCCGCCGAGGGCTCGAAGCTGCGGGCCTCGTAGTACTCGAAGATCACGTCCACGACCTCCTCGGGGGTGTCCACCACCGAGTATAGATTGAGGTCCTCGGCATCGATGGTGCCATGGGTGACCAGCGCGTCCTCGAACCACTGCAGCAGGCCTTCCCAGAACTTGCTGCCCACCAGCACCACCGGGATGCGGCGGGTCTTGCCGGTCTGCACCAGGGTCAGGATCTCGGCCAGCTCGTCCAGCGTGCCGAAGCCGCCCGGCAGCACCACGTAGGCGGAGGCGTACTTGACGAACATCACCTTGCGCGAAAAGAAGTGCCGGAACCCCAGCCCGATGTCCTGGTACGGGTTGGCGTGCTGTTCGTGCGGCAGCTGGATGTTGAGCCCGATGCTGGGCGAGTGACCGGCAAACGCCCCCTTGTTGGCCGCCTCCATGATGCCCGGCCCGCCGCCACTGACGACCGCGAAACCCGCGTCCGACAGCTGGCGCGAGATCTGCTCCGCGAGCAGATAATCCGGGTGGTCCGACGGGATGCGTGCCGACCCGAACACGCTGACCGAGGGCTTGATGTGCGCCAGGCGTTCGAAGCCCTCCACGAACTCCGCCATGATCTGGAAGATCTTCCAGCTCTCGCGGGTCAGCGAGGAATCGTCGATGGGCCGCAGCCCGGGGTGTTCCGCTCGATCTTGATCGTTCATCGGGGCGCATTCTTTGCACTCTGGGGCGCCTAGACTAACCGTGGCCCGACGGGCGTACAAATCGCGCCGGCGTTGCTCGGGCCGGGCCCCGCAGCCTGCTAGAATGCTTCCCTCGCAAGCCCAGCCGGATCCGCATGATGTCGCAAGCCCCGCTCGTCCTGGTCGACGGTTCCTCCTACCTGTTCCGGGCCTACCACGCCCTGCCCCCGCTGACCGCCCCCGACGGCCACCCCACCGGGGCGCTCTACGGCGTGGCCAACATGCTGCGCAAGCTGCGCGCGGACTATGCCCCCGAGCGCATGGGGGTGGTGTTCGACGCGAAGGGGCCCACCTTCCGCGACGAGATCTACCCTGAATACAAGGCCACCCGGCCGCCGATGCCGGAGGAGCTGGCGGCGCAGATCGAGCCGCTGCACGAGCTGGTGCAGCTGATGGGCTTCCCGCTGCTGTGCGTGGAAGGGGTGGAGGCGGATGACGTGATCGCCACCCTGGCCGACCGTGCCGCGGCCTCCGGGCAGGAGGTGGTCATCTCCACCGGCGACAAGGACCTGGCGCAGCTGGTGGATGGCCACGTGACCCTGGTCAACACCATGAGCGGGACGGTGCTGGATCACGCCGGGGTGCGCGAGAAGTTCGGTGTGGAGCCGGGGCAGATCGTCGACTACCTCGCGCTGATGGGCGACAGCGTGGACAACATCCCGGGGGTCGAGAAGGTCGGGCCCAAGACCGCGGCCAAATGGATCGCGAAGTACGGCGACCTCGACACCATCCTCGAGCGGGCCGACGAGATCGGCGGCAAGATCGGCGAGAATCTGCGCGCCGCGGCCGATCGCCTGCCGACCTCGCGCGAGCTGATCACCGTGCGCCGGGATGTCGATCTCCCGCTGGGCCCCGACGACCTCGAGCTGCGCGAGCCCGATTCGCAGCAGCTGCTGGAGCGGGTGCGCCACCACGGGTTCTCCCGCTGGCGGGCGGAGCTTGAAGGCGGCGACGCCGGCGACGCTGCCTCCGGTAACGGCGGTGATGCCGATCCGGGGCCGGCGGCGCAATATCACACCGTGCGGGACGAGGCGGCATTCACGGAGTTGCTGGAACGCCTGCAGGGCGCCGCGCGGGTCGCGTTTGACACCGAGACCAGCAGCCTGGAGGCAATGCGGGCCGAGCTGATCGGCATGTCCTTCGCGTTCGAGGCGGGTACCGCGTACTACCTGCCGCTGGCCCACAGCGGTCCGGATGCCGATCCGCAGCTCCCGCGCGAGGCGACCCTGGAGCGCCTGCGGCCGTGGCTGGAATCGGCCGAACACGGCAAGCTCGGCCACAACCTCAAGTACGACCGCAACGTGCTGGGCAACCATGGCATCGTGCTGCGCGGCATCGTCGATGACACCATGCTGCAGTCGTTCTGCCTCGACGCCGGCGCCAACCGGCACGACCTGGATTCCCTGGCCGAGCGCCATCTGGATCACCGCACCACGAAATACGAAGACGTGGCCGGCAAGGGGGCGAAACAGATCCCGTTCGCCGAGGTGGACGTCGGCATCGCCACCGATTATGCCGGCGAGGACGCGGACATCTGCCTGCGTCTGGACGCCCTGTTCCGGCCGCGCCTGAACGAGGCCGAGGGCCCGGCCTTCGTCTACCGCGAGATCGAGATGCCGCTGGTGCCGGTGCTCGCGGACATCGAGCGCGCCGGCGTGAAGGTCGACCCGGACCTGCTCGGCGAGCAGAGCCAGGAGCTGCTGAGCGAGATGGAGCGCATCGAGCGCGAGGCCTTCGACGAGGCCGGTACCGAGTTCAATCTCGGCTCGCCCAAGCAGATTCAGGAGATCCTGTTCGAGCGCCTGGGCCTGCCGGTGCTGCGGCGCACGCCCAAGGGCCAGCCCTCCACCGCCGAGGACGTGCTGGAGCAGATGGCGGACGACTACGCCCTGCCGCGGCTGATCCTTGAGCACCGCGGCCTGTCCAAGCTGCGCAGTACCTATACCGAGACCCTGCCGCGGCGTATCCACCCGGAGACCGGGCGGGTGCATACCTCGTATCACCAGGCCGGCGCCGCGACCGGGCGCCTGTCGTCCTCCGAGCCCAACCTGCAGAACATTCCGGTGCGCACCGAGGCCGGTCGGCGCATCCGCCGGGCGTTCATTGCCGAGCCGGGGTACCGCCTGCTGGCGGCCGACTATTCGCAGATCGAGCTGCGGATCATGGCCCACCTGTCGCAGGACGCCGGGTTGCTGCAGGCCTTCGCCGACGGGCTGGACATCCATCGCGCTACCGCGGCCGAGGTCTTTGGCGCTGATCCGGAGGCAGTCAGCAGCGAGCAGCGGCGCGCGGCCAAGGCTATCAACTTCGGCCTGATCTACGGCATGTCGGCCTGGGGGCTGGCGCGCAACCTGGGGATCGAGCAGGCCGAGGCGCGGGAGTACATCGACCGCTATTTCCACCGCTACCCCGGCGTGCACGACTACATGGAGCGGGCGCGCGAACGCGGGCGCGAGCAGGGCTACGTGGAAACCCTGTTCGGGCGCCGGCTGTACCTGCCCGAGATCAACAGCCGCAACGGGGCCCGCCGGCAGCAGGCCGAACGGGTGGCGATCAATGCCCCGATGCAGGGCACCGCGGCCGACATCATCAAGCGTGCGATGGTGCGCATGGCGCAGGACCTGGACGGCAACGGGCTCGATGCCCGCATGATCATGCAGGTGCACGACGAACTGGTGTTCGAGGTTGCCGACGATGCAGTGGAGGCCCTGGGCGAACGGGCCCGCGCCGCGATGGGCGGGGCGGCCGAGCTGGATGTCGAGCTACTGGTGGACATCGGCGTCGGAGATAACTGGGACGATGCCCACTGAGGCCCCTGTCGGAGCCGGAGGCTGAGCATGGCGGATCTCGAATCACTGGCCCGCGGGTTCAACCGCGTGGCCCCGTGGCTGGTCGCGGGCCTGTTGCTGGCGGCCGGCTGGGTGGCGGCGGACCGCTACCTGGCCGGCGGTGGCGGCAGCGATGCTGTCGTGGTGGTGACCCCGGAGATCTGCGATCTCAATGAAGGGGCCTGTGCCGCACAACACCCCGAGGGTGGCCAGATGACCCTCGAGATCACCCCGCGCCCGGTCCCCATGCTGCGGGAGCTGGAGCTGCATCTGCACCATGTCGGGCACGACGGGCGCGATCCCGAGTGGGTCGAGCTGGATTTTGCCGGGGTGGAGATGTACATGGGCTTCCAGCGCCCGCGCCTGGAACGCGTGGGCCCGGGTGAATACGCTGGCACCACCACCCTGCCGATCTGCACCACCGAGGCGATGACCTGGGCGGCGACGGTACTTCCGGAAGGCGATGGTGACGCCGCGCGGGTACAGTATCGCTTCGTCACCGCCCGCGATCACTGACGTACTGGCTTCCACCGAGGATTGCGCGCGATGTCCCGACTTCCCCTGACCACCCTCCTGTGGGCCCTGGCCGCCGTCGCCGCGGGCGCGCTGCTGCTGTATGTGTGGCTGGTGCCCGGGCAGCCCCCCGCGGGCGAGGCCGCCACTCACGAAGACATCCCGGTGGCCGACCGGGTGACCGGCGGCCCGTTCCAGCTGCCGGTCTCCACCGAGGGGGAGGCCTTCGATCTGCGCGATCTGGAGGGACAGTATGTGTGGCTCTATTTCGGCTACACCTCCTGCCCGGATGCCTGCCCGGTCAGTCTCGGATGGATCCGGATGGCGCTGGAGCAGCTCCCCGAGTCGCTGGAGGACCGCGTCAGCGCGGTGTTCGTCAGCGTGGATCCCGAGCGTGACGACCGCGAGCACCTGGCGGAGTACACCGACCATTTCCATCCCCGGATCCAGGCGGCCACTGGCCCGCACGACGCGCTGGAGCCGGCGGTGGAGCAGTACGGGGTGTTCTACGAGAAGACCGACAGCCAGTCCGCGATGGGCTACGTGATCGATCACAGCTCGTCCACCTACCTGGTGGGGCCGGAGGGCGATCTGCTGGAAATCCATCCGCACGGGACTTCGGCGGATGAACTGGTGGCGACCCTGCAGGCCCGCGCGGAACGCGAGTGAGCCCCGCGGTTTCGCACGGCTTCGCGGGTTGTGACGAGTTTCCGTCCGGAACAGGAACGGCCGGGAACTTCACTGCCGGTGATGCGTCATAAAAGGTGAGCGCCATGGCCCGGCGCTCCCCGCTTCTCTCCCTGAGCGGGAAGACCTCGCCTCCCCCTGTCGAGGTCGCTGGTGCCCCGATCCTCCTCCCCGGGATCGGGGCACTTTTTTATGGGCCCTGTTCGGCCCCTCCGTCCCCGTCTTCCCCGGCGGTTTCTTCCTCCAGCCACTCCGCAAGGAGCCCGCGCAGGTCGTCGACGCCCTGGTTCTTCAGCGCGGAGAAGGTCTGCAGCGAAGCCTCGATGCCGGCCTCTTCCAGACGTGCGTGGGTGGCGTGCAGCTGGCGTTCGGCTTCCTGTCGCGAGATCTTGTCGGCCTTGGTCAGTACGCAGTGCAGCCGTCGGTTCGCGCCGGTCCATTCGAGCATCTGCCAGTCCAGGTCGGTCAGCGGGCGGCGGATGTCCATGATCAGCACCAGCCCCGCCAGGCACTGGCGCCGGCGCAGATACCCGCCCAGCAGCCGGTCCCAGTGTTCGCGCTGTTTCGCGGAGACCTTCGCGTAGCCGTAGCCGGGCAGGTCGATCAGGCGCCATTCCTCCGCCGGCGGCAGGGTGAAGATGTTGATTTCCTGGGTGCGGCCCGGCGTGCGTCCGACCCGGGCCAGGGCCTTGCGCCCGCACAGGCCGTTGAGGGCGCTGGACTTGCCGGCGTTGGAGCGCCCGGCGAAGGCGATCTCGATCCCCTGGTCCGCGGGGAGCTGGTCGAGGCGGGAGACACCCCGGGAAAAGGCGGTTTCACGAAAACGAGGTTGCATGATCGAAATCATCCTGAGCTGAGCGGGACAGTGGGAAACTTTTGTGGGTTCCCTGGCGTTGTGCTATAAACTGCGCCCCAGATTTTGATCGCCCTTCTACACGGGGCACAAGGAACGGGTCGAGGCCCGGCACGCATATACAAGCAGGAGATTCTCCACCATGAACCACAAGCTTTCCGCTCT
Source organism: Thioalkalivibrio sp. AKL17 (assembly GCF_000377885.1). Classification (NCBI taxonomy): domain Bacteria; kingdom Pseudomonadati; phylum Pseudomonadota; class Gammaproteobacteria; order Chromatiales; family Ectothiorhodospiraceae; genus Thioalkalivibrio; species Thioalkalivibrio sp. AKL17. The sequence goes on along the minus strand of NZ_KB898767.1, from coordinate 214,613 downwards.
CTTTGCTGCCCTGTCCGTCTCCCTGATGCTCCCGCTTTCGGCGGCCCAGGCGGGCGATCCCCAGCGCGGTCAGGAACTCTCGCAGTCCTGCGCCGCCTGCCACCAGGCCGACGGCAACAGCACCAATCCCGAGTGGCCCAAGCTGGCCGGGCAGCACCCGAAGTACACGGCCAAGCAGCTGCGCGACTTCCAGGAAGGCGAACTCCGCCACGATAACCTGATGGCCGGAGAGGTCGCCGACCTCAGCGAGCAGGACATGAAGGACCTGGCGGCCTATTACGCCGAGCAGAGCATCACCACCGAGACCGCCGACGAGGACGTGGTCGCCCGCGGCGAGCAGATCTATCGCGGTGGCATCCCGTCGGAAGGCGTGGCCGCCTGCATCGCCTGCCACGGCGCCCAGGGCCAGGGCAATCCGGAGGCCATGTTCCCCAAGGTCGCCGGTCAGCACGCGACCTACAGCCTGGACCAGCTCCAGCAGTTCCGTGACGGCGAACGTCGCAACGACAACGGCCAGATGATGCGCGGCATCGTCGGCAACATGTCGGATGAAGACATGGAAGCCGTGGCCCAGTACATGGCCGGCCTGCAGCCGAACTGAGCACGGTACGTACGGCCCGGGTGCGCCGGGTCCGTCCGGATCACGAGGGGGCGGCTTTGGCCGCCCCCTCGTCGTTTCGGGGCCCGGAGAATGCCGGGGGAACCCGGACACCGGAATGAAGTCGGAAGGCGGGGCGTCTGTTCCCGCGCCCTCCACGCAGCGCCGGAACCCAGCGTCCGTGCGGAATGTCGTGGAAATTGAATTTCCGACCGCGTCCCGACACATTCGGGGCGATTAACGCAGGTTTGAACATGGCAGAATCCCATCAGCCCTCAGGGGCCTCCGAACGCAGCAACCGGACGGGCTCCGAGTCCTCGTCTCGCCGTCAGGCCCGGACCCCGCGCCGCAGCCGGATCATCGTCGAATTCCTGGGGTCGATGAACCTCGCGATCACCCTGCTGGTGGCCCTGGCCATCGCCTCGGTGATCGGCACCGTGCTGGTGCAGAACGAGCCGTACACCGAATACCTGATCCAGTTCGGACCCTTCTGGCACGAGATCTTCGCCGGGATGGGGCTCTACCAGGTCTATTCGGCGACCTGGTTCCTGCTGGTGGTGACCTTCCTGGTGGTTTCGACTGCCTTCTGTGTCTACCGCCAGACGCCGGGCATCCTCAAGGACCTGCGCCGCTACAACCTGCAGGTGAAGGAAAAGTCCCTGCGTTCCTTCCCGGCCAGCTCCACCGGGGATCTGGGGCAGTCGCAGGAGGATTTCCTCGCCCATGCCCGCCGGGTGCTGAAGGCCCAGGGTTTCCGGGCGCGCGAAAAGACGCGAGACGGCGAGACGGTGGTCGCCGCGATGAAGGGGCGCTGGAACCGCCTCGGCTACATGCTGACGCACGTGGGGATCGTGGTGATCTGCGTGGGCGCGCTGCTCGACGGCCAGTTCCTGCTCAAGGTCAACGAGTGGATGGGCAACGTCGAGATCGAGACCCGCTCCATCCCCGAATCGCAGGTGCCCGAGATCTCGCGCGTCCCGGTGAGCAACCCGTCGTTCCGCGGCAGCGTGGAGATCCCCGAAGGGGCCTCGGCCAACGTGGTCTTCCTGCCGGTGCGCGAGGGGTATCTGGTGCAGGATCTGCCGTTCCGGGTCGAGCTGGAGGAGTTCCGGATCCAGCGCTTCTCCACCGGCGCGGAACAGTCCTACGAGAGCGATCTGGTCATCCATGATCCGGAACGCGACGAACCCTACCGCGCCACCATCAGCGTCAACGACCCGCTGATCTACGATGGCTATGCGATCTACCAGTCCAGTTTTGCCGACGGCGGTACGCGTCTCGAAATGGAGGCGATCCCGCTCGGCGCAGGCGCCCTGCGCGGGGTGGATTTCCCGGGCCGGATCTTTGACGAGATGGATATTCCGGCCCCGGGAGGGGAGGAGCTGACGATCGAGTTCATCGACTTTTCCCTGGTGAACACCCAGCGCCTGCTCAACGAGGAGGGCGAGGAAGAAAACGTGTTCCTCGGTCCGCGCGTGGATTTCCGCCTGGTGGACCGCACCGGCGCGGGGCTTTATTACCGCAACTACCAGAATCCGATCCCGCAGGAAGGGGCGAAATATTTCCTCAGCGGTGTCCGCGAGAGTCCGGCCGAGGAATTTTCCTACCTGTTCATCCCGGCGGACGCGGATGACTCCCTGGATCGTTTCCGCACGTATCTGACCATGCTTCACGATGACGAGGTCCGCATGGCCGTCGCGCAGCAGGCCGCGCGGGGTTCGGAGGACATGATGGGCGGAGAAGAAGGGCGCCAGGCGATCGCGCGCACCGTCAGCATGCTCATGCAGACCTTCGCCGAAGGCGGTTACCCCGCGGTGGATGCCGAGATCGAGCAGCGGATCCCCGAAGGCCAGCGCGAGCAGCTCGGCGGCCTGCTGTTCCAGGTCCTGAACTCCGGGCTCCAGGGCCTGTACATGGAGGTCCTGGAGGAAGAAGGCGTGGTGGCGATCACCGAGGAGGAACAGCGCTGGCTGGAAGACGCCGTCTCGGCGATCAATGCCCTCAACTTCTACGGTTCGCCCTATTTCTTCCGCCTGGATGACTTCGACCATCGCGAGGCCTCGGGCCTGCAGATCGCGAAGGCGCCGGGCGAAAGCACGGTGTACACCGGCAGCCTGATGCTGATCATCGGGATCTTCCTGATGTTCTACGTGTCCTATCAGCGTCTGTGGATCGTGGCCCGTCCGAACGCGGACGGCAGCGGCACCCACGTGGTGATGGCGGGCACCAGCAACCGCCACCGGGTGGAATTCGAGAAGCGCTTCGCGCATCTTAAACGGTGGATCATCGAGCAGAAGAACGTTGGCGACGATGAATCGCCGGATTCTGCAACCAACAAGAACGACTAAGTCGCACGCAGTCGGAGGAGAGCGCCCCATGTCTGTACCCCACGAGGCCCTGGATTTCGAACGGCCCGGATTCTTCCGGCAGCTGCTTCTGCGGGACTGGGCCTACATGGCCCTGGTCCTGGCGGTGGCGGTCACGGCCTATGCCATGTACGGCCACATGATGGACCGCTACGACACCGGGGGCCTGATCCTCGCGGCCGGCATGAGCGCCTGGCTGGGCTGGTTCTGGCGACCCTGGCAGCTGTTCTCCGTGATTGTCGCGGTGCTTTCGCTGTTCGGGGTCTGGTTGTACGGGGATGACCTGGCGCGCGGCGAGAGCGTGTTCTGGCTCAACTACATCGGATCCGGCCAGGCCGGGGTGATGTGGATGAGCGTGATGGTCTACCTGTCCACCGTGGCCTACGTGGTTGGGCTGTTCTCGCGCTCCGACTTCCCGTACAAGGCCGGTGCCGCGTTCGCCTGGATCGCGGCGGGCGCGGGCCTGATGGCCCTGATGGTGCGCTGGCGCGAGATCTATCTGCACGATCCGAGCTGGGGTTACATCCCGGTCGCCAACCTTTACGAGGTGTTCGTGCTGATGGTCGCCATGATCGCGCTGATGTACCTGTACTACGAACAGCGCACGGGTCAGCGCGGCATGGGCGCCTTCGTGATGCTGGTGGTCGCGGCCTCCACCACCTTCCTGCTGTGGTACATGTTCGATCGTGACGCCCACATGGTCGAACCGCTGGTTCCGGCGCTGGACAGCTGGTGGATGAAGATCCACGTGCCGACCAACTTCGTCGGTTACGGCGGATTCGCGATCGCGGCGATGCTGGGCGTGGCCTATCTGGTGCGCCACCGCATGGAACGCACCCGTCCGGACTCCCGTGTGCTGGCCCGCATCCCGAGCAAGGATGCGCTGGACGGGGTAATGTACAAGGCGATCGCCATCGGCTTCGCGTTCTTCACCATCGCCACCGTGCTGGGCGCCATGTGGGCGGCCGAGGCCTGGGGCGGCTACTGGACCTGGGACCCGAAAGAGACCTGGAGCCTGATCCTTTGGCTGACCTACGCGGCCTGGCTGCACATGCGCTTCACCAAGGGCTGGCGCGGTCCGGGCATGGCCTGGTGGGCGATCATCGGTCTGTTCGTGACCACCTTCACCTTCCTGGGCGTGAACATGTTCCTGTCCGGTCTTCATTCCTACGGAGAACTGTGATGAAGCGACGTCAGTTTCTCGGAACCCTGGCCGGTACGGGCGCCCTGCTGGCGTCCGGCCGCCTGCTGGCCGACTTCGCCGAGGGGCGCAACTTCATGCGCCTGGACTCGCCCGTCGATTACGGTCTCGAAGAAGGCCGCATCAAGGTGGTCGAGGCCTTCTGGTACGGCTGCCCGCACTGCTACTCGTTTGAGCCGCTGGTACAGGAGTGGAAAGCCGAACTGTCCGATGACATCGAATTCAAGTACATGCCGGCCCCGCTGAACGATGTCTGGGCCCTGCACGCGCGGGTCTACTACGCGGCGGAGCAACTGGGCATCGTGGATGCCATCCATCAGCCCTTCTACGACGCCATTCACGAACAGGGGCGCGAGATGCGCTCGGAGAGCGCGATCCTGCGGTTCGTCAACCAGATGGATCAGGATGCCGACGCCTTCCGCGAGGCGATGCGTTCGGAAGATGTGGCGCGCAAGGTCGGCCGTTCCGCCGAGCGCGTGCGCGAGTACCGTCTGGAAGGCGTGCCGTCGATGGTGGTCAACGGCGAATCCGTGGTTTCGGCCAGCATGACCACCAGTCACGAGCAGATGCTGGAGATCGTCGATCACCTGATCGCGGAGGCCCGGGGCTGAGCGCCCCGGCCCGACCCTCGAGGGAACGCATGTCCGATCCGTCGCCGACCACCGCACGGCGCCTGGTACAGTGTCTGGAGCAGGAAGGGGTCGAACGGGTCTTCGGCCTGCCCGGCGAGGAAAACATGGCGGTCCTCGATGCCCTCGAGGACTCACCGATCGAGTTCGTCACGACCCGCCACGAGCAGGGCGCGGCCTTCATGGCCGATGTCCACGGCCGCCTGTCCGGCCGGGCCGGGGTCTGCATGGCGACCCTGGGGCCGGGCGCGACCAACCTGATCACCGGCGTGGCGGATGCCAACATGGACCACGCGCCGCTGGTGGCCATCGCCGGCCAGGCCAGCACCCACCGGTTGCACAAGGAATCCCACCAGGTCCTGGACCTCAAGGGGCTGTTCGGTCCCGTGACCAAATACGCCTCCAGCGTGGTGGAGCCCGAGATCCTGCCCGAGGTCCTGCGCAAGGCCTTCAAGTGGGCCGAGGGCGGCAAGCCGGGGGCCAGTTTCATCGAGCTGCCGGAAAACGTGGCTTCCCAGCCCTGTCCGGTGGCCCCGCTTCCGGTCCATACCGGGGCACCGGCGGTGCCGGCCGAGGTGTCCCTGGCGGCTGCCGCCCGGCTGCTGGAGAATGCCCGCCATCCCCTGATCCTTGCCGGCAACGGCGTGATCCGTTCCGGGGCCAGCGAGGCCCTGGCGCACTTCGCGGGGACCCTGAACATCCCGGTGGCCAACACCTTCATGGCCAAGGGGGTGCTGCCGTTTCGCCACCCGCTGGCGCTGGGCAGCGTGGGCCTGCAGAGTCGCGACTATGTCCACTTCGGCTTCGACAAGGCCGACGTGGTCCTTTGTATCGGCTACGACCTGGTCGAATACCCGCCATCCCTGTGGCACCCGGAGGGCGACTGCACCCTGATCCACGTGGATGCCTCCCCGGCGGAGATCGACGGCCACTACGACATCCAGGCCGAGGTGATCGGCGATCTCGAAACCTGCCTGCATGATCTGGCCGAGCGGGTCACGCCACGCGAGGAGACCGTGCTGCGGCCCCTGCGGCAGTCGTTGATCGACGACATGAACGAGCACCGCGACGACACCGGGGTGCCGATGAAGCCGCAGAAGATCATCTGGGATCTCCGCACCGCCGCCGCCCTGGATGCCGTAGTGATCACCGACGTGGGCGCCCACAAGCTGTGGATGGCGCGCATGTTCCGCTGTGAGATGCCCAATACCTGTCTGATCTCCAACGGGTTCGCAAGCATGGGCATCGCCCTTCCGGGGGCCGTGGCTGCGGCCGCCCTGGATCCGGAGCGCCAGGTGGTGGCGGTCACCGGCGATGCGGGTTTCCTGATGAACCTGCAGGAGCTGGAGACCGCGGTGCGCCTGGGTCAGAGTTTCGTTGTGCTGGTGTGGAACGACAGCGCGTACGGCCTGATCGAGTGGAAACAGGTGCGGGAATACGGGCGCAAGGCCTCGGTGGATTTCGGCAACCCCGATTTCGTTGCCCTCGCCCGCTCGTTCGGGGCCGAAGGGGTGCGCATCGAGCCCGGCGACAGCCTGGAGCAGGCCCTGCGTTCCGCGCTGTCCCGGCCAGGCGTGACCGTCATCGACTGTCCGGTAGACTATTCCGAAAACCTGAAACTCACGGAACGCCTGGGGGATCTCGTCTGTCCCTTCTGACAGGAGTCCCGTGAGGGATGACGGGAAGGAAGGATGACACCATGACGGAGAACGGCTCGTCCGCCGTAACCGACGAACCCGCCCGCGGCCTGGTCTGGCAGCCGGAGGCTGCGGGCCAGCGACTGCGCCTGCTGAGTTTCAATGCCCAGGTGGGCATCCATTCCTCGCGTCTGCATCATTACGTCACCAACAGCTGGAAGCACGTGCTGCCCTACGGCGGGCGCATGACCAACCTGGAGCGCGTGGCCCGCTTCATCCGCGACTTCGACATCGTCGGCGTGCAGGAGCTGGATGGCGGCAGTCTGCGCTCGCGCTTCGTCGATCTGTCCAGCTGGCTGTCGGACCGCGCCGACTTTCCTCATGCCTATACGCGTATCAACCGGGATCTCGGTCAGATCGCCAAACATTCCCTGGCCCTGTTTTCACGCGTGGAACCGGTGCATGTGGAGATGCACAGCCTGCCCGGTCCACTGCCCGGGCGCGGCGCCGTGGAGGCCCGGTACGCAATGGGCAACGGTGAAGAACTGGTGCTGTTCCTGGTACACCTGGCCCTCAGCCGGCGCGCCCGTCGCCAGCAGCTCGACTACGTGGCGGAACGGATCGCGGACCAGCGCCACGCGGTGGTCATGGGGGACCTCAACTGTCAGCAGGACAGCCCGGAGATCCGCCGACTGGTGGCGCGCACCGGGCTGATGGAGCCGATGGCCTGTCAGGCCACCTATCCCGCCTGGGATCCGCAGCGGGTGTTCGACCACATCCTTCTGACCCCCGATCTGCATGTCTCCGACATGCGGGTCTACAATGTCGCGCTGTCGGATCATCTGCCCGTGGGTGTCGAGATCCGGCTCCCCGCCGCGGAACGCCTGGAAGCGCCAGCGGCCCCGGCCTGAGGTGCCCTGCGCCGCAATCCGGACACACGGCGGTGGCGTTCGGCCGTTCCATCGGCTGTAATGGGCGCCCATAAGGGGGAGACCCATGGCCGACAATGACCTTCGCAAGACCGTCATCGAGCTCGAAACCTCGCTCCACGCCGAGCGCGAACGCATGCGTTCGCTCCGGCGCGTGGCCCTGCGCGCCCTGGCCGTACTGTCGGCCCGCGAGCCCGACCTCGAGGGGGCCGTTCATGACCTGACGCGGACCATCGAGGAGGACCCGGACGATACCCAGTGTCTGGATCGCATGAGTGCGCGCCTGGCGGATACCATCCGCCAGCATGATCAGCGCGATGCGATGGAAGGCGGTCTTCTGACCGCGCTGCAGTCCGGACTGGAGGGGTTCCCCTTCCTCGCCGACGATCTCGCGAAGGTCCGGCAGGCCGCGGACCGGGGGGATGCGGATCTCGTGCGGCGAAGCCTCACGCGGGTCTTCTCGGCGCTGGAAGAGAATTGCGGCCAGGCGCTGGCGGAGCGCGAACAGCTGACCGAGGTGATGGGCGAGATCCGCACGCGGCTGGATGACGTCGACTCGGCCCTGTCCGCCGACCACGATCACTCCGAACGTACGCGCGCGTCCATCCGCGAACTCCACAACAACATCTCCGGGGATGTGAGCAGCATCAAGGGGCGCGTGATCGACATCACCAATATCGACACCATGCGACGCGAAGTGGTGCAGGGGCTCGATCGGGTCGCCGACCGGGTCAAGGATTTCCGTGACACCCGCGAGGCGGAGTTGCTGTCCGCCCTGGAGCGTAACCGCGCCCTGCGCACGCGCGCCCAGGAGCTGGAACGCCAGGTCGCCGGGCTGCGGGACAGTCTGTCCGAGGCTCGGGACGAGGCCAACCGTGACAAGCTGACCGGGCTTCTCAACCGGCACGCCTTCGACCAGCGCATGGCCGGATTCCCCGCCGACGGGGGACCGGCGTCCGTGATCGTCTGGGACATCGACCATTTCAAGCACGTCAACGACGAATACGGGCACACCTCCGGTGACCGCATCCTCAAGGCCGTCGCCGAGGTGCTGGTCGAAGGCGTCAGCGAGCCCGACTTCGTCGCCCGATATGGCGGCGAGGAATTCGTGATGGTCGTCCACCAGCCGCTCGACATCGCCCGGGACCTCGCCGACCGCCTGCGCCAGGAGGTAGCATCGATCGCGGTGAGGGCCGGCAAGAAGCGTCTGAACGTCACCATCTCCGGCGGTATCACCGAGATGCGACCGGATGCGCCGGAGGGGGCCGCCTTCGAACTGGCGGACAAAGCGCTGCTGGCCGCGAAACGCCAGGGGCGCGACCGCATTGTCGCGGTCGCGCCCGCGTAACGGGAGGGTTCCAGAATGCCGGATGCACCCGACGTGATCTTTGGCGAAGTCCTGTTCGACCGGTTTCCGGATGGCCCTGAAGTCCTGGGCGGAGCCCCGTTCAACGTCGCCTGGAACCTGCACCAGCTGGGGGAACCCGTGCTGTTCGTCGGTGGTGTGGGAAACGACACCGCCGGGGCGCGCGTGCGCGAGGCCATGCGCGAGGTCGGCCTGGCGGAAGACGCACTGTATACGCATCCGCAGGCCCCCACCGGCGCCGTGCAGGTGACGGTGGAGGACAGCGAGCCCGCCTATCACATCCTGCCCGACCAGGCCTATGACGACCTGCCCGCCACGGTTGACCCCGCGGTGCCCGCCCGCATCCCGCTGCTTTATCACGGTACGCTGGCCCTGCGCAGCGGCAACCGCGAGCTGCTGGCGGCCCTGCGCCGGCGCTGCGAACGCCGCTTCGTCGACGCCAACCTGCGCGAGCCCTGGTACGACCCGCAGGACGTGCGCGACCTGCTCCGGGGTGCCGATGTGGTCAAGCTGAACGCCGACGAGCTGGCCACGCTGTTCCCGGACACCCCGGTGGCGGAGCGCGCCGAACGCTGCCTCCAGGCCTGCGACATCCAGTCCGCGCTGATCGTCACCCTGGGCGCCGACGGCGCCGAGATCCATCCGCGCGCCGGCCAGCCCGTGCGCGCCCGCGCCCCGGCGGTAGAGGGCATGCAGGACGCGGTAGGTGCCGGCGACGCCTTCGCCAGCGTCGCCATCCTGGGCCTGCGCCGCGGCTGGGGCTGGGAAGGCACCCTGCACCGTGCCCTCGAATTCGCCGCCCGCGTGTGCACCCTGCAGGGTGCGACCACCACCGACCCCGGGTTCTACCGCAGTGCGGTGGCGGCCTGGACTTAGCCCATGGCCGCCTGCGTCAGCTCGTGCGCCGTCCGGGAAGCGGTGCCGCCTGACACGGACCGTTTCCGCTGTTTTCCGGGCCCGAAGGCCCGAAGTCAGGCGCTCCAGCCGAATTCGCGGGCCTTCTGCGCCGCCAGCGCCGGGATGTCGGTGGCCACGAACTGCTCGTGCAGCACTTGCACGCCGATCATGTGGTTGATCACCGCGTCCAGCTGCACCTGGGTCGCCGCCGGGGTCTCCTCCGACTCGTGGATCTCGAACACCTGGCGCACGCCTTCGGGGTCCAGCAGCCCGGCCTCCGCGACCTTGTCCTCCGACAGGTAGCGATCCGCCAGCGCCTTCATCGCTGCCCACTTGGTGGGATCGGTGTGGGCCGGCGGTGCCATGAACGGGAATTTCTCGCGCTCGTACAGCACCTTGGGCAGCAGCCCCTTCATCGACTCGCGCAGCACGTATTTCTCGTTGCGGCCCTTGATGCGCATGGTCGGCGGCAGCTGCGCGGCGAACTCGGCCAGGTGGTGGTCGAGGAACGGCGGGCGCGCCTCCATGGAGTTGGCCATGTCCATGCGGTCGCCGCCCCAGGTGAGGATCTGGCCCTCCAGCATGGTCTTGATCCACACATACTGGGCCTTGTCCAGCGGATGGCGGCCTTCCAGCATGTCGTCGTCCAGGGCGTCGGCGATGGCCTTGCCCGGCTTGTAGTCCTTCATGCGCTTGCGCCGCTTCGGATGTAGCAGACCGGGTACGTGCTCGGCGGCCGCCAGCCAGGGCTGCAGGCAGGACGGGGTAAAGCCCATCATGCGGTTGAAGTCGGGGTCGGAGACCTCGTCCTCGGCCAGCATCGCCCCGGAGACCAGCTCGTTGGACTCGTTGAGCATCTGCTGCCAGGCGGCACGGTCGGCCTCCGGCAGGGTGTCCAGCCCGTGCATGAACATGTCGCGGCGAAACGCCGGGTAGCCGCCGAACAGCTCGTCCGAGCCCTCGCCGGTCACCACCACCTTGTAGCCGGCGTGGTTCACGTGCCGGCTCATCAGCAGCTTGGCCACCGCCAGGGTGTTGTAGATGGTGCGCTCGGCGTGCCAGAGCGCCTCCTCGAAGTTGTCGTACAGGTGGTCGGCGTCCAGCGACATGATGTCCTGGTCGGCGCCCACGCTCTCGGCCATCTCGCGGGCGATGGCGGTCTCGTCGTAGTCGTCGTTGTCGAAGCCGATGGTGAAGGCCTTCACCGGTGCCTGCTGACTCGCCGAGGCCAGGCCCAGGGTGATGCAGGAGTCGATGCCCCCGGAGAGGTAACAGGCGACCGGCACGTCGGCCTCCAGACGGAGCTGGGTGGCCTCCATCAGCTGTTCGCGTACCCCTTCGATCCAGTATTCCTCGTCGGTCTCGCTCTCCGGCGGGCGTTCCGAGGCCAGCGGGAAGTCCATGTCCCAGTACTTCTCCTGGCGGATCTTCAGCTTGCCGTGGGCGCGCTCGACGATGACGACGTGGCCGGGCTTGACCTGGTGGACGCCCTCGAAGGCCGTGGTGCCGGGGACCATGGTCTGCATCAGCTGGTGGTACAGGCCGTCGTCGGAGAAGCGGCGCTGCACGTCGGGGTTGGCGAACAGGACCTTCAGCTCTGAGCCGAACACGAAGCTGCCGCCGGCCGTCTCGGTGAAGTACAGCGGCTTGATGCCGAAGCGGTCGCGTGCCAGCACCAGGCGGTCGTGCTTGCGGTCATACAGCGAGATCGCGAACTCGCCGCGGAAGTATTGCAGCGCATCCTCCAGCCCCTCGCGCTGGTACAGGTGCATCACCATCTCGGAGTCGCTCTTGGTGCGGAACTTCACCCCGCGCGAGGTCAGATCGGTACGGATGCGCTTGTAGTCGTACAGCTCGCCGTTGACCGTGGTCATGATCTCGCCGTTGCTCATGGTGAACGGCTGGCGGCCGCGGTTCTCGTCGAGGTCGATGATCGACAGCCGCGCGTGGCTGAAGCCCACACCGCGATCATCCTGGGTCTTGTAGCCAAAGCCGTCGGGGCCGCGGTGGTACTGGATCGCGGCCATGTTGACCAGGGTTTGCGGGTCGACCTGACGGTTCGGGTCGGCGTGGAAGATTCCGGCAATGCCACACATGGCATGTCTCCTTGGTTATCCGTTCGGGGCGACCGGGGCGCGGCCCGGGACACTCCGGCGCGCCACGCCGCTCGCGGTTCTAGTGAAAAAGTGGTGTGTCAGCCTTCCGGGGTGTCCATCACCGCGCTGATCCGGCGCACCACCGTGGTCAGCAGGGCCATGCGCACGAACACCGCCCCGCGCGCCTGGGCGAAGTACCAGTTGTGCGGGGTGTCGTCGAGATCGGTCGACAGCTCCGCGCCGCGCGCCAGCGGATGCATGATGATCGCACCCTCCTTCAGCGGCGACTGGCGGTTCAGGTTCAGGCCCTCGCCCATGGACTCGAAGGTGTCGCCGACCCAGGCGATGGCGTTGATGTAGACGACGTCCAGCTCCGGCAGCACCGGGTCCAGGTCGTTCACCACGCGCAGCTTCAGGCCCGCGCCCTCCAGCAGCTCGCGCTGCTCGGGGTCGAAGTTTTCCTCCTCGCGCGAGATCACCACGATCTCGTCGATCGCCTCGGGGAACAGGCTCAGCATGCTCAGCAGGCTGCGTACCGTGCGCATGCGCGAGGGTACGCCCACGATCCCCACCTTCACGTGCTTTTCCGGCGGGCAGTCGGGCAGGAACAGCTCCGGGCGCCACTTGGCCAGGGTGTAGACATCCGCCAGCGCCTGGGTGGGGTGCTCGTCGATCCCGTTGCCGGCGTTGACCAGCGGGATGCGCAGGTTCTCCAGCATGTTGTGCACGGCCTCGCCCTCGGAGGAGCGCAGTACCAGGACGTCGCCGTAGTTGTTGAACATCTCCGCGATGTCGGCCAGCGACTCCCCCTTGGCGATGCCGGTGCTCTTCGGATCGGTGATCGACATCACCGATCCGCCGAGCCGGTGCCAGGCGCTCTCGAATGACAGCCGGGTGCGGGTGGACGGCTCGTAGAAGGCGCTGATCAGGATCTTGCCGGCCAGCGGCAGATGCATCAGCGCCGGGGTCGTCTCGTACTGCGCGGCCAGGCGGAACAGCTGCAGCAGCTCCTCGCGGGTGAACTGGCGGCTGGATACCACGTGCGAGGCGGCCAGCTTCAGCAGTGGGTCGGGATTTTCCTCCACTGCCTCGAGCAGGGCGCGCGGCCGGTCGGTGCCGGCGGCACCGTCCCGCGGCTTGAGGGTGTTCAGCGGGTCATGGGGATTCACCAGAGGCATCCTCTCTTCCAGTCGCGGATGAACAGGGCAATCAGCAGGATCGGGGTCAGGGTCGCGACCGTGGTCGCGATGATCACGATGGTCGCCAGTGCGGTTACCGGGATCGTCATGTGGCCACCTCCGGGTTGCCACGGCCGGGTGAGGCGTCGCGGTCATCGTGCGCCAGCCGGTCCCAGTCGAAGGGCCGCGGGAACAGCCAGGTACCGGCGACCATCACCACCAGCGAGACCGCCGCACCCACCAGTGCGGCCACGTACCAGCCGATCATGAAGTAACTGGCCAGGCCCAGCCCGGAGCCCAGCAGCATCGCCCAGGCCGCCGCCTGCGGGTTGGCGCGGCGCCAGTACAGCCCGGCCACGATGGGCCAGATCGCGCTGGCCACGAAGGCCCCGGTGAAATACAGCAGCTCCGCAAGCGACCCCACCACCGGCACCTCGCCGCGATAGCTGGCGGCCAGCCAGGTCAGCAGCCCCAGCAGCACCACGATCACCTTCGTCGCCCGCAGCTGAGTCTGTTGCGAGGCGCGCGGATGGATGTGCCCGCGGTAGATGTCGCGGGTGACCAGGTCGGAAGTGGCGGCCAGCAGCGAGTCGAGGCTGGAGGCCAGCGCGGCGAACACCACGATGAACACCACGATCGCCCCGGTCAGGCCGAGCACCTCGGCGGCCACCAGCGGGCCGACCATGTCCGCCGCCGGCACGTTGATGCCCAGCGCCGGGGTGGCCAGCGCCACGAAGCCGGCCACGATTGGGATCGGCAGCCACAGCAGCCCGCCCAGCAGGTAGGCGCGGAAGCCCACGTTGCGGCCGAAGGCGAAGGCGCGCGACCACCACACGTTGGAATGGAAGATCTCGCCCACGCCGAACAGCAGGTTGTTGAACAGGAACATGATCGCGGCCGGGAACAGCAGGCTCAGCAGTTCCGGGCGCTCTTCCATCAGGTCGAAATGGATCGCCTCGAAGCCCACCCGGTCGATGGTCATCCAGGCGAGGAACGCGGCGCCGCCGATGATGATCACGGTCTGGATGAAGTCGGTGCCGATCACCGCGCGCAGCCCGCCCAGCAGGGTGTAGATCACGCACACCGTCAGGATCACGGTCATGCCCACGCGGTAGTCGATCCCGGCCAGGGCGTTGATCAGCACCCCGCCGGCCATCGCCATGGAGATCAGCCAGCCGAACGCGTAGATCAGGGAGACGCCGAGGAATACCCGCCAGGTGAAGGTCCCGTAGCGCAGGCGGATGAAGTCCCCGGAGGTAAAGCCGTGCGGCATCAGCTCGCGGATCCGGCGGGCCATGGGGGCGAACAGGATCAGGCCCAGCGCCCCCAGCGAGTAGCCCAGCATGCCCCACACACCCAGCTCCAGCGCGAGCTGCGGGGCGGTCATGGTGGTGTTGGCGGTGACCCAGGTGGCCATCGCGGTGGCGCTGGCCAGGGCCAGCCCCACGTTGCGCCCGGCCAGCATGTGGTCGGCGGCGGTGTAGTTGCGGCGTCCCAGCCAGGCGCCCAGCGCGACCCACAGGACGCTGAAGGCCGCCAGCAGCCCCCAGGCGACGGAAGTCGGGAGGATGGGATCCTCGAGGGCGGTCACGACGCCTCCTGCACCCTCGTGATCTCGCGGATCGCCTCGTCCGTGGTCATGACGCGGGCGTAGCGGTCCTTGATGGTGGTGATGGTCGCCCGTTGCATCTCGGGGGTCACCGTCGCACAGCAGTCCTCGATGAGCGTCACGTAGAAACCCAGGTCACAGGCGTCGCGCACCGCGGTGGAGACGCATTCGTTGCTGTACACGCCAACGATGAACAGGGAGGAGATCTCCAGGTTCCGCAGGATGTAGTGCAGATTGGTCGAGTTGAACACGCCGCTCGCGGTCTTGTCGAGGACGATTTCGTCGCCCTTTGGTGCGACCTCGTCGACGAATTCGGCATCCTTGCTGTCGGGGGCCGCGTGCAGCCCGAGACGCTTGTGGCCCGGGCTGCGGTCGCGCCCGTCGCGGGTCAGCGAGCGGATGCGGGTGTGGATGACCTCCATCTCCTCGGCACGGAAGGCATCCTGCAGCCGGCGCACGTTGGGCAGGACGGTCTCCTCCAGGCGGTGGAAGTAGTATTCCTGGGCCTCCAGGGGGATGCCGGATTCGGCCGAATCCGCGAAGACCCCGTGGCCGCGCGCGGCGTCGAGGTACTGCAGGTCGATGCACAGCAGGGCGACATGGTGCTCGCGCAGCTCGCGCCGCAGTACCGGCTTGCTGATCAGGCTCTCCTGGTACTGCTCGCGCAGCGGATCCAGGGAGTCGTAGTCGGTCAGGCGGGAAACGTTGTCGTCGGCCATGCCGCGGGCTCCTTGGTCGGTTGGGGTGGCGCTACTGCGGGGCCGCCAGTGCCAGGGCACTGTGCAGGGCCAGGTTGGCGCCGGTCTCGATATCCTCCCAGTTTGTCCATTCCGCGGCCGAATGGGAACGCCCCTGCAGGCTGGGCACGAAGATCATCCCGGTGCGGGTGATCGCACTCATGCTCTGGGTGTCGTGCGCCG
This sequence comes from Thioalkalivibrio sp. AKL17, assembly GCF_000377885.1. NCBI lineage: Bacteria > Pseudomonadati > Pseudomonadota > Gammaproteobacteria > Chromatiales > Ectothiorhodospiraceae > Thioalkalivibrio > Thioalkalivibrio sp. AKL17. The sequence goes on along the minus strand of NZ_KB898767.1, from coordinate 199,187 downwards.
CGCCGCTGGGCATGGTGATGTACTCCAGTCCCATGCGTTCGGCCTGGCCCTCGATGGTCTGCACGATCCCGGTGTCGCAGCGCACCGGATCGATCTCCGAGAGCACGTCGAACTCGAACATCAGGTCGCGCCGCCGGGCCAGGCTGGAGAGCGTGCGCCGAGCCGCATGCGCCAGGGCGGTCAGGACCTTCTCGTCGGTGTCCCGCACCTCGAACGAAAAGGTCGCCATGCCGGGCACGGTGTTCGGTGCCCCCGGGGACAGTTCGACGCGGCCGATGGTTGCGCGCGAGTTGGGGCTGCCGTGTTCCTCCAGCAGACGGTCGATCTCGCCGCCGAACTCGGCCAGGCCCTGGAACGCGTCCGCGCGCATGTCCATGGGCGTGGTGCCCGCATGGTTGGGCTGGCCCTTCAGGCGCACCTCCCACTTGAACAGCCCGGTGATGGCCTCCACCACCCCCACGCTCAGGCCGCGCCGGTCCAGCACCGGCCCCTGTTCGATGTGGGTCTCGATGAAGGCGTGCAGGGTGTTCGGATCGCGCCGCGCGGCCAGCGCGTCGTCGGCGTTCAGGCCCCAGGCCGCCATCGCGTCCACCAGGCTCACGCCCTCCAGGTCGCGCGCATGGCTGATGCTCTCCGGGGTCAGCTTGCCGGCCATCGCCTGGGAGCCGAACATCCCGCCGAAGCGGCCCTCCTCGTCGGTGAAGTCGATCACCTCCAGCGGGTACTGCAGCTCGATGCCCTGCTCCTGCGTGGTGCGCAGCACCTCCAGCCCGATCAGCACGCCCAGCGCGCCGTCCAGCGGACCGCCGCCGGGCACCGTGTCGAGGTGCGAGCCCATCGCCACCACCGGGCGCCGGCCGTCGTACTGCAGACGGCCGTGCAGGTTGGCGGCCCCGTCCTGCCACACGTCCAGCCCTGCGGCCTCCAGGCGGTGGCGGAACCACTCGCGACCGGCCCGATCGCCGTCGGAGAACGCGCGGCGGTGCAGGCCGCGGTCGGCGTCGCGGCCGATCTGCGCGAGGTCGTTAATGTCCTGCTGCAGGCGCTGCATGTTGATGGCGAAATCGGGCATGAAGGTCTCCGGTTGGCCGGGCCAACGGCCCGGGGCATGGGGGTCAGCCGCGCGGGCGGCCCCGCAGCAGCACGACGATCAGCACCAGGAACACCGCGCCGCCGACAGCGAAGAAACCAAAGGCGCGCGCCAGGCCGTGATGCTCGACCACGACCGTGATGCGGTCGCTCCAGGCATCCTCGTCGGCGTCGGCCGCGCGCAGCCGGAAACGGTATTCACCGTCCGGCAGGCCGCTGATCACGCGGCTGGTGTCGCCGCCTTCGTAGATCACGCCGGCATCGTCGAAATCGGGGCCGCTGGCGCGTTCCAGCACCACCGCCCCGGGCGCCTCCCAGTGCAGGGTGAACCCGCCATCGGCGGAGTGCTCGGGGGGATCGTCGAAGCGGGGTTCGGCCAGGGCCGGGGCGGCCAGCAGGACGAGCGCCAGCGCCAGCACCGGAAGGCGGCCGAAGCTGGCGGCGAGGCGGAGCATCCCGCTCAGGCTCCACCCTCGAACGGCTTGAGGCCGGCGCGCTGCTCGGTGGACTGCATGGTTTCCACCAGCATCGCCAGGTTCTGGTCCAGATCGGCCAGTTCGTCCGGCGGCATGGATTCCAGCGCCCGGTTCAGTTCGCCCTGGGGGGCGGCCGGGGCGCGTTCCAGCAGTTCCTGTCCGGTCTCGGTCACGTACAGACGCACGATGCGCTGGTCGCGCTCCGGGCGGCGACGTTCGACCAGGCCCTGCTGCTCCAGCTTGTCCAGCAGGTTGGAGGTGGTGGAGGCATGCACCGACAGCCGCCGCGACAGGTCGCTCACGTTCAGGCCCGGCGTGCGCTGGAGCTCCCACAGCGCCCACAGCTGCGAGGCGCTGATCCCGCAGGCCCGCTCCACCGCGCGCGAATGCCCCTGCAGCGCCCGGATGATCACCCGCAGCTGGCGGATGACCGAGCGTGCGGGGTCCTCGCCCCCGGACGGGGCTGCGGACGTTTGGGTGGCGGCGCTGGCGGATGACATGCGGTTCTCGGCGGTGATGGTCAACGAACATTATTTTTGCGCAAAAATACCTCCGGCGCAAACCGTGCCACCAAAACACGGCCCGGTGGCCTCTACCCGGTGCGACCGCACCATGCCGCCGTGCGTTCGGCGGTACTTCGGTACCCGCAGCCGGTCTTCCTGTCTGTTGTGCACAACAGACGCACCACGTACGTGCATGTGGGCCCTTTACAACGAATTAGACTTCGTTTATATAACCACACTGGTGTGCAGTGGAATGGATCGTCCGCGATGTTCCGCGCGCAGCTGTTGCAAGAGCCGCACACCGACCGGACGGCGGAGCCGGTTCCGGACATCCCGAAAAGTTTCAATTGAGCGCGAGGACAGGAAGATGATGAACAGGAAGATGCTTGCCGCGGCCGTGGCCGCGACCCTGGCCGCTCCCGGCATGGCCATGGCCCAGGAAGAAGGCGCCGGTCCGATCGACTGGGATTTCTACGGCTCCCTGCGGCTTCAGTATGAAGCTGCCGACCCGGCTGAAGAAGATAGCTACGACGGTTTCCGCGATGCCTACTCGCGCGTGGGCTTCACCGGCAGCCTGCCGCTCAACGAAGGCCTGAACGCCTTCGCCCAGCTGGAGATGCCGCTGGATCTGGCCAATGGCAAGGTGCAGGATCCGTTCAATACGGCCGATGAAGACATTCGCATCGGCAAGATCGGCCTCGAGTCCGATGTGGCCGGCACGTTTGCCTACGGCCGCGACTGGATGCCCTACTACAACGCGATCGCGTTCCCGGTCGACATGTTCAGCTCCTTCCAGTCGGGCTTCGCGACCTATACCACGTTCCGCGAAAGCGACAGCGTGATGTACTACTCCCCCGACTTCAACGGCTTCTCCTTCGGGGCGGCCTACAGCGCCAACTCGGGATATGCCGACAGCTCCGGTTCTCCGGACGACCGTTACCAGCTGACCGGTTCCTACTCGTTCCAGGACACCACGCTCTCGCTGGGCGTTGACGACGTCGATGGCGCCCAGAACACCCGTATCTGGGGCTTCTCCGCGATGCACAGCATGGGTGACCTGTCGCTGTCCGCCAAGGTCGAATACATCGACAGCGATCAGGATGAGGACGTATTCGGTGATGACGGAGACATCGCCGCCAACGTGTACGCCGCCTACGACTGGGGTCAGCATACCTTCAAGGGCATGCTTGCCAACGTCGACAACTACGGCGAAGATGTCGTGCATCTGGGTTACGACTTCAACGTCAACGATGCCCTGAAGTTCTTCGCCGAGTACTATTACGAGGAAGAGCCGACCGGTGCGATTCCGGCCGAGCGTGCGCGTGATACAGGCACGGATCCGATCCCGTTCCCCGAAGACGGCTCCAACAAGGTCTTCATGGTCGGCATGCACTACAGCTTCTGATCGCGCATCGCGCGAGTTTCAGCAAGCGGCTGTAACGGGAAGGCCCGCATCGCGAGATGCGGGCCTTCTTTCGTTGGAGGCAGGGCCGGTGGCGCAGTGTGCCCCGAAGCCCCTTCAGTGGCCGGCGTCGAACAGTTCGCCGGCATCCGGCAGCGGCACGTTCAGGTGCAGCGAGGCGGCCATCATCCGCACGAGTTCGCGCTGTTCCGCGGTGGGGTCGCCGCGTTGCTGCACGGTGTGGTCCATGGCCTGCAGCAGCCGCTGGCGGTCGTGGCGCGGCATGCGCGCCAGGCGCTCCAGCGCGCGGTCGAGGATGCGTGCCCAGGCCGCGGACTGGCTGGCCTGACGCAGTTCCTCGGGGATGGGGGCGCTGAACGGCAGGCTGCCGGTGAAGCGGCCCAGGCCGGCGATCAGCGCGGCCTCGGCCGCCTCGAGGTCGTCGGGGTGGCCGTGCAGCGCGAGGGTCGCCAGCAGGTAGCGTGCCGCGTTTTCGCGATGCCGGGCGTTCTTCTCGGCGGGATCCTTGCGCCCGTGCGTCCTTTCGCCCCCGTGCCCGTGACGCCGGTCGAGGTGTTCGATCAGCATGCGGCCGAGGGCGTACTCGGTGGCGGACAGGCGGCCGTCGGCATGGATCAGGCGTTCCACGAGTCCGGCCAGGGTCCGTTGTTCGTCGCGGCTCAGCCGAGCCAGCGCAGGGAAAGCCATCTCGGTCAGCGGAAGACGGTGTTCGGCCGCGGGTTCGGGGACCATCGCACGGAGCTGGCGCACGCGTTCTTCGCTCTCCGGGCCGCGGGTCTCCAGGATCATGCGGAGCTGCTGTTCGCGGATCTCCGGATCCGGATGCAGGATCAGGTAGAGCACCAGATCCGCGACCCAGTGCGGATTGCGAGCGGAACGTGCCAGCTCGCCCGGCAGTGCGGCCAGCAGGGCGGCGGCCAGCGAGCCGGGCACGGCCCCGAAGGCCTCGCCCAGCGGCCCGTTCTCCTCCTCTTCCCGCTGCTGCTCGGCGGCAGCCTCCTGCTCGCGGCGCCGGCGTTCGCGTTCGGTCACCGCACGGCGCACCCGGTCGGTGGCCTCGCGGCCCAGGCGTTCCAGACCCTCCTCGTCGAGTGGCTGGCCCAGCCGCTCCAGGCGTTTCTCCAGCGGCGGATGGGTATCGAGCAGCTGGTCAATGGCGCCGTTGGCGAACAGCATGTGTCCGACCATCGTCGGGCTGGCGTTGAGCCCGGCGTAGCGCGCGGCTACCTTGCGCAGGGCGCCGGCCATGCCGTCCCCATTGCGGGTGAACTGCACCGCGTGGGCATCCGCGCGGTACTCCTGTTCGCGCGCGATGGCTGCGCGGATCAGGCGCCCGCCGATCAGGCCGATCCCACCGGCGGTCACCAGCGCGAAGTTGAACCACACCGGCCCCCGCATCTCTCCCGGGTCGCTGCGCGCGCGCCGTCCGGGCAGCATGCCCAGGCCCAGCAGCGCGATCATCTCGATGCCGAACAGGATGCCGACCAGCTGCGTGTTCAGGCGCATGTCGCCGGCACGGATATGGCCGAACTCGTGGGCGACCACCGCTTTCAGTTCCTGGCGGTTGAGGCTCTCGATCGCCCCGCGCGTTACCGCGATGGCCGCGTCATGCGGGGTGAAGCCGGCGGCGAAGGCGTTGATGCCCAGCTCGCGTTCCAGCACGAAGATCGCCGGCACCGGCAGCCCGGCGGCGATCGCCATCTCCTCGACGATGTTGCGCAGCCGCCGGTTCTTCGGGTCCTCGGGCTCGGCATCCACCGGATCGCCGCCCATCTCGCGGGCGATGCCGCGCCCGCCGCCGGCACGCCGCAGCTGGTACAGGCGCCACAGGCTGGCCCCGGCGATGACCGCGATCGCCAGTCCGGTGGTCCACAGCAGAAAGCCACGGTGCTCCGCGAGCATTTCGGCGGTGGGCATGAGCCGCCGGAGCTCCTGCCAGGGCTCGACCAGGGTATACAGCAGCAGGATGTTGAGCAGTGCCACCATCAGCACCACCACCAGCACGAACAGGCCCAGCAGCAGCGCCAGCCGCCGGCGTGCCCGGTCCTGGTATTCAAAGAAGCGCATTCCTTCGCCGTCCCCGTTTCTCTCCCCGTTACTCCGTATACAACCGGGTTTGGTGCGCGGGGGCAAGGCCGCTGCCCGCATCGGGTGCGATCCCGCTCCCACGGGGTCAGTCGGTCCGTTCGGCGGGGGCCTCTTCGCGCCCGGGCTGGGGTAAGCGGTCGGGGTTGGCGACGCGCGCGATCCACAGTGCCAGCAGGACCGCGGGGATGCCGATCGCGGCCGAACTGACGAAGAACCAGAACCAGCCCATGAACTCGGCCATCACCCCGGTGAAACCGGCGAGGAACTGCCCCGGCAGGGTCATCAAGGAGCTGAACAGGGCGTACTGGGTGGCGGTGTAGGCGCTGTTGGTGAGACTGGAGAGGTAGGCGATGAACACCGAGATCGCCATGCCGCCGGTGATGTTGTCGGCCATGATGGCGAACACCAGCCCGTAGAGCTCCGGCCCCAGCAGGGCCAGCCAGGAGAAGGTCAGGTTGGTGATCGGCGCCAGCAGCGCGGTGGCGATCAGCATGCGCATGATGCCGAAGCGTGCGACCAGCAGCCCGCCCACGGCGGCCCCGCCCAGGGTCATCGCCAGGCCGAAGGCCGCGGCGATATTGGCGATCTGATCCTTGCTGAAGCCGATGTCCAGGTAGAACGGGTTGGCCATCACCCCCATGAAGATGTCGCTGATGCGGAAGATCGCGATGAACGCGATGAGCAGCAGGGCGATCTTGCCGAAGCGCTTCCAGAACTCCACGAACGGGCAGACGAAGGCGCCGATGAACCAGGCCTTGAAGGCGCGCCAGTAGCCGGTGTCCGAGGTGTTGTTGATGTAGTCGAGCACGCGCTGCTCGATCTGCGCGGTCCTGCGGTCGCGCTCGGCCACCTCGGGCTCGCGCACGATCAGGGTGCAGATCACGCCCACCAGCATGAGTGCGGCCATGGTGCCGTAGGCCAGGCCCCAGGTCCCCACCGCGGCGATGTGCAGTGCCCCGGCCCCGGCGGTCAGCAGGGCCACGCGGTAGCCGGTCACGTAGGCTGCGGCCATCGCCCCCTGGCGTTCCTTGCTCACCGCCTCGATGCGGTAGGCATCGATGGCGATGTCCTGGGTCGCCGCCGCGAACGCCGTGATCACCGCCCACACCGCGACCAGCCACAGCTGCTCGGTGGGGTCGGTGAGCGCGATGCCCGTGAGCGAGATGATGATCAGGGCCTGCGCCAGCAGCATCCACGCGCGGCGCCGGCCGAACAGCCGCGTCAGCAGCGGCAGCGGCATGCGATCCACGATCGGCGCCCACAGCACCTTGATGCTGTAGGCCATGCCCACCCAGCTGAGAAAGCCGATGGACGACAGCTCCACCCCGAGGTCGCGCAGCCAGGCGGTGAAGGTGCCACCGGTGAGCAGCAGCGGCAGGCCGGCGGCAAAGCCGAGGAACAGCATGCCGATGACGCGCGGGTGGCGGTACACCGCCAGTGCCGCGCGCCAGTCACGACGGGGTGCGGCCTGCGCGTCGTCGGCGGCGCTCATCGACGGGGCATGTGCCGGACCGGGAGCCCGGTGCGGCTGTCAGGGCGCGTAGTCATAATCGATCCAGAACGGCGCGTGATCGGAGAAGCGCTGCTCGGTATAGATGAACGGGTCGCGCGCGGTGGCGGCGATGCCCGGCGTGGCGATCTGGTAGTCGATGCGCCAGCCCACGTTCTTCGCCCAGGCCTGACCGCGGTTGGACCACCAGGTGTACTGCCCGGGGCGGTCGTCCAGCCGGCGGAACACATCCACCATGCCGATCTCGTCGAACAGGTGGTCCAGCCACGCCCGTTCCTCGGGCAGAAAGCCCGAGTTCTTGCGGTTGGAACGGTAGTTGGTCAGGTCGATTTCCTTGTGCGCGATGTTCCAGTCGCCGCAGATCACCCATTCGCGTCCGTCCTGCATGCGCTCCGCCAGCCACGGGCGGAAGAAATCGAGAAAGCGCCATTTCGAATCCTGACGGTGGTCGCCCGAGGAGCCGGACGGCAGGTACAGCGACACCACCGACAGGTTGCCGAAGCGCATCTCCACGTAGCGCCCCTCGTTGTCCGCCTCCTCGAAGCCCAGCCGGGTGATGATCTCGTCCGGCTGCATCCGGCTGTACATGGCCACACCGCTGTAGCCGGGTTTCACCGCGTCCACGTAGGCGCTGTGATAACCGGGCGGATGGAAGGGCTCGCCCTGGATCTGGTGGATCTGGGCCTTGGTCTCCTGGATGCAGACCACGTCGGCTTCGGTGGCGGGCAGCCAGTCGAAGAAGCCCTTGCGGGCGGCGGCACGGATGCCGTTGGCGTTCATGGACATTATGCGCATGGCGCGCAACGATACCCGCGCGCGCGGCCGGCGAAAAGACCCGCCCGGACGCTGTGTCAGAATAGGGGCCGTTTCCCCTCGCAATCGACCACGGAGCCGTCATGACCGCCCACGCCTTCCTCGAATACGCCCTGCAGCGCGACGTCCTGCGGTTCGGCGAGTTTACGCTGAAATCGGGCCGTACCAGCCCCTATTTCTTCAACGCCGGGCTGTTCAACCGCGGCTCCGACCTGGCCCGTCTGGGCGAGTTCTATGCGCAGGCGATCGTGGATTCCGGGATCGACTTCGACCTGATCTTCGGCCCGGCCTACAAGGGCATCCCGCTGGCGGCGGCCGTGGCCGAAGCCCTGTACCGCGACCACGACATGGACCGCCCCTGGGCCTTCAACCGCAAGGAGGCCAAGGACCACGGCGAGGGCGGCAACATCGTGGGCGCCCCGCTGGAGGGTCGTGTGCTGATCGTGGACGACGTGATCACCGCCGGCACCGCCATCCGCGAATCGGTGGACATCATCCGCGCCGCCGGCGCCGCGCCGGTGGGGGTGGCCATCGCCCTGGACCGCGAGGAGCGCGGTGCGGGCGACCGCTCGGCCATCCAGGAGGTGGAGAGTGATCTGGGCATGCAGGTGGTGCGCGTGGCGCGGCTGACCGACCTGGTCACCCTGCTGGAGCAGACCGGCCGCGCGCCGGAACACCTGGATGCCCTGCGCGCCTACCGCGCCGAATACGGCGTCTGAGCCGGGTCAGGCCAGCACGTCCAGTTTGGCGAAGCCGACCACCAGCCACTTGGCGCCGGCGTCGGCGAAGTTGACCTGTACCCGGGCCGAGGACCCCGAGCCCTCGAAGGCCGTGACCAGCCCCTCGCCGAAGCGCGCGTGGTGCACCCGGGTGCCGATCGCCAGGCCCTCCTCGCGGGCCGATTCCGCGCGTGCGTCCATGCCGCTGGTCCGCTGGCGCGCGGCGGCAAAGCGTCCGGCGCCGAACGGCGAGGACTGCGGGCGCAGCACCTCGAGCATGTCTTCCGGGATCTCGTTGAGAAAGCGCGAGGCCGGGTTGGAGGCCTCGCGGCCGTACAGCCGGCGGGTTTCGGCGTGGGTCAGGTACAGCTGGCGCTCCGCGCGGGTCATGCCCACGTAGGCCAGGCGGCGCTCTTCCTCCAGGCGCCCGGGCTCGTCCACCGAGCGGGCGTTGGGAAACAGTCCGTCCTCCAGCCCGGTCAGGAACACCAGGGGGAACTCCAGGCCCTTGGCCGAGTGCAGGGTCATCATCTGGATCGCGTCCTCGTCGGGGTCCGCCGACCCCTCGCCCGACTCCAGCGCGGCGTGTGACAGGAAGTCGGTCAGGCGGTCGCCGGTGGTTTCCTCGTCGCGGATCTCCTCCATGTCGAAGGCCCGCGCCGCACCCACCAGCTCGTCGAGGTTCTCCAGACGGGCCTCGCCGCGTTCGCCCTTCTCCTTCGCGTAGTGCTCGCGCAGCCCGGACAGGGCGATGGCCTGTTCCACCTGTTCCCCCAGCGGCCGCCCGGTCAGGGCTTCGCGGATCTGTTCGACCAGCTGCAGGAAACCCGCCACTGCGTTGCGTGCGCGTCCGGGCAGGGCGTTCGCCTGCACCGCGCGCTGCGCCGCGCGCAGCAACGAGATGTCCTGTTCCGCGGCCACCGCGCGCAGGTCGTCCAGGGTCTTCTCGCCAATCCCGCGCGGCGGCTGGTTGACCGCGCGCAGGAAGGCCGGGTCGTCGTCGCTGTTCCCGGCCAGGCGCAGATAGGCCAGCGCGTCGCGGATCTCCTGGCGCTCGAAGAAGCGCAGCCCGCCGTACACCCGGTACGGCAGGCGCCGCGCGATGAAGGTCTCTTCCAGCACGCGCGACTGCGCGTTGGAACGGTACAGCACCGCACATTCGCGGTGCTGGCCGCCGTCCTCGATGTGCCGGGCGATGGTCTCGGCGATGAAGCGCGCCTCCTCCTGCTCGTTCAGCGCGGTGTACAGCCGCACCGGCGCGCCCTCGAGGTCCTCGGTCCACAGCTCCTTGCCCAGACGGCCGCTGTTGTGGCGGATCAGCGCGTTGGCGGCGTTGAGGATGCTGGCGGTGGAGCGGTAGTTCTGTTCCAGCCGCACCACCTGGGTGCCGGGGTAGTCCTTCTGGAAGTGCTGGATGTTCTCGATCTTCGCCCCGCGCCAGCCGTAGATCGACTGGTCGTCGTCGCCCACCGCGAACACCGGGCTGCCGCCGGCGATCAGCCGCAGCCAGGCGTACTGGATGTCGTTGGTGTCCTGGAACTCGTCCACCAGCACGTGGCGAAAGCGCGTGCGGTAATGCTCCAGCAGCCCCGGGTTGTCGCGCAGCAGTTCCAGCGAGCGCAGCAGCAGCTCGGCGAAATCCACCACCCCGGCGCGTTCGCAGGCCTGCTGATACGCGGTGTAGATACGCACCCACTGCCGTGCGATCGGATCGCCGGTGTCCGGCAGGTGTTCCGGGCGGGAACCCTCGTCCTTGCGCGCGTTGATGTAGCCCTGCGCCTGTTTCGGCGGCCAGTGGGACTCCTCCAGCTCCAGCCCGCGCAGCACGCGCTTGACCATGCGCAGCTGGTCGTCGGAATCCAGGATCTGGAAGCTCTGCGGCAGTCCGGCCTCCTGCCAGTGCTGACGCAGCAGGCGGTGGGCCAGACCGTGGAAGGTCCCCACCCACAGCCCGCTGGCCGGATAGTCCAGCAGTTCCTCGATGCGCCCGCGCATCTCGCTGGCGGCCTTGTTGGTGAAGGTCACCGCCAGCAGTCCGTGCGGGGCGATGCCTTCCACGCCGATCAGCCACGCGATGCGGTGGACCAGCACGCGGGTCTTGCCGGAGCCGGCACCGGCCAGCACCAGAACGGGTTGCGACGGCGCGGCCACGGCCTCGCGCTGCGCCGGATTGAGGCCTTCAAGAAGGGGAGAAACGTCCATGCGCGCATGGTAGCAAACGCGGTACAGTCGAGGTCTGCAGAACTTCGCGCGCACGCCCGACGTCACAGGACCACCATGAACGACATGTCATCCCGCCATCGGCTGGATCAACCGGTTTCCGGACAGGACCCCCACCCGGACAATCTGGCGTTTGCCGAGACGCTGCTGGAGCGTTTCCGCGAGGATCCGTCTTCGGTCCCGGCGGCCTGGGCCGACTATTTCCGGGCCCTGGAGGATGCGGCACCGCAGGCGCGTGCGCCGGCGCGGGGCGAGGAGCGCCGCCGGCATACCGACCGCCCCGACCTCGAGCACGAGCGCCTGCAGATCCGCGTGCTGCAGTTCATCAACGCCTATCGTTACCTCGGGCATTTCGGCGCGCGTCTGGACCCGCTGGAGCGCGAGGCCCCGGTGGCGCCGCGCGAGCTGAGCCGCGAATACCACGGGCTGGAAGGCGTGGGCCCGGACATGACCTTCGACCCCGGCTCGCTGTTCCTCGACGGTCCGGCACCGCTGGACACCATCGAACAGGTCCTGCGCGAGACCTACTGCGCCAGCATCGGCGCGGAATACATGCACATCACGGCCACCGACGAGAAGCGCTGGCTGCAGGAGCGCCTGGAATCGGCGCACGGGCGCTTCGGCTTCGGCGACGACACGCGCCTGGCGATCCTCGAGCGCCTCACCGCCGCCGAGGGCCTGGAGCGCTACCTGCACAAGCGCTACGTGGGCCAGAAGCGTTTCTCGCTGGAGGGCGCGGAGAGCCTGATCCCGCTGCTCAATGCCCTGGTCCAGCGCGGTGGCGCCCGCGGCCTGACCGAGCTCGTGCTGGGCATGGCGCATCGTGGCCGTCTCAACGTGCTGGTGAACCTGCTGGGCAAATCGCCGGGCGAGCTCGCCGACGAGTTCGAAGGGCGCCCGCGCGACGATCGGGGTACCGGTGACGTCAAGTACCACATGGGGTTCTCCTCCGACGTGGAGACCCCCGGCGGGGCGGTGCATCTGGCGCTGGCCTTCAACCCCTCGCATCTGGAGATCGTGACGCCGGTGGTCGAGGGTTCGGTGCGCGCGCGCCAGGTGCGCCTGGGCGACCGGCAGGGCAACCGGGTGATGCCGGTGGTGATCCACGGCGATGCGGCCTTCGCCGGGCAGGGCGTGGTGATGGAGACCCTCAACATGTCGCAGACCCGCGGGTTCTCCACCAAGGGCACCGTGCACGTGGTCGTGAACAACCAGATCGGGTTCACCACCAGCACGCTGAAGGATGCGCGTTCGACGCATTACGCGACCGATGTCGCCAAGATGGTGAATGCGCCCATCCTGCACGTGAACGGCGACGATCCCGAGGCGGTGGTCTTCGTCACCCAGATCGCACTGGATTACCGCATGCGGTTCGGCAAGGACGTGGTTATCGACCTGGTCTGCTATCGCCGTCAGGGGCACAACGAGGCCGACGAACCCGCCGCGACCCAGCCGCGCATGTACCACCGCATCCGCGACCTGCCGACTACCCGCGAGCGCTATGCCCGTCAGCTGATCGAGGAAGGCCTGACCGACGCGCAGCAGCAGGAGCAGATCCTCGACGCCTACCGCGACCGGCTGGATGCCGGCGAGGCGGTGGCCGACTCGCTGCTGCGCGATCGCACCCGCGAGACCCGCGCGGGCGGCACCAACTGGGGCCCGTACCTGCATCAGCCCTGGGATCAGCCGGTCGATACCGGCGTCGACCGCGAGCGTCTGGCGACCGCGCTGGAACACCTGTCGACCCCGCCGGAGGGCTTCGAGCCGCATCCGCGGGTGCACAAGATCCTCGAGGCGAGGCGCCAGATGGCGCGCGGCGAACAGCCGCTGGACTGGGGTGCTGCGGAGACCCTGGCCTACGGCAGCCTGATCCAGGACGGCTATCGCGTGCGCCTGTCCGGACAGGACTCCGGGCGCGGGACCTTTTTCCATCGTCACAGCGTGCTGCACGAACGCAACACCGGCGACACCTACGTCCCGCTGCGCCGCCTGGACCCGGACCATCCGCGCTTCCTGGTCATCGACTCGCTGCTGTCCGAGGAGGCCGTGCTCGCGTTCGAATACGGTTATGCCACCGCGGCCCCCGAGGCGCTGGTGATCTGGGAGGCGCAGTTCGGCGACTTCGTCAACGGCGCTCAGGTGGTGATCGACCAGTTCATCTCCTCCGGCGAGCAGAAATGGGGGCGGCTGTGTGGCCTGACCCTGTTCCTGCCGCACGGCTACGAGGGCCAGGGACCGGAGCATTCCTCCGCGCGGCCCGAGCGCTTCCTGCAGCTGGCGGCGCAGGAGAACATGCAGGTCTGCGTGCCGACCACGCCGGCGCAGATCTTCCATCTGCTGCGCCGGCAGATGGTGCGCCCCTACCGCAAGCCGCTGGTGGTCATGACCCCCAAGAGCCTGCTGCGGCACCGCCAGGCCGTGTCCTCGCTGGAGGACCTCGCCGAAGGACGGTTCGAGACCGTGCTGGACGACCCGGAGGTGACCGATCCGCAGCAGGTCCGTCGGGTCCTGCTGACCAGCGGTCGCATCCACTACGATCTGGTCTCCACCCGCCAGACTGACGAACGCGAGGATGTCGCCGTGGTGCGCCTGGAGCAGTGCTACCCGTTCCCCTGCGACCGCATGCGCGAGGTACTGGAGCGTTATCCGCAGGCCGAGGAATTCGTCTGGATCCAGGACGAGCCGGAAAACCAGGGGTATCTCGGCTTCGTGTATCCGCGCCTGGCCCCGCTGCTGGCCGAGCGCGGTCATGCCCTGCACGCGGTTGCGCGCCCGCCGGCGGCGGCCCCCGCGGTGGGCTATCCCGAGGTCCATCGTTCCCAGCACGAGGAGCTGCTGGAGCGCGCCTTCGGGCCGCTGAGTACCCGGGATCTCCCGCACCCGACACCCTGAGTCCGACCCGCAAAACCGCCGAACAAGGAAGCCCGATGTCCGCCGAGCAGACCCCGATCCAGGTTCCGCAACTCCCCGAATCCGTGGCCGATGCCACCGTGGTCGCCCTGCACAGGAAGCCGGGCGATGCCGTACGCCGCGACGAACTGATCGCCGAGCTGGAGACCGACAAGGTCGTGCTGGAGGTCAACGCCCCCGCCGACGGAACGCTGGTCGACCTGGCCGTGGCCGAAGGCGACACCGTGCACGCCGATGACGTCCTCGGCCATCTGGGCCCGGCCCCGGCACAGCCCGCCGACGAGGCCCCGGCAGCCGGGGAGCACGTCGAGCCCGAACCCGACCCCGCCTCGGCCGAGGCCGACGAAGCGGACGAAGGCCCCGAGCCCGAACCGGCCGCGGATGCCGGCTCGCCGCCCCCGCCGAGCCCGGCGGTACGCCGCCTGCTGCAGGAGGCCGGCCTGCGCGAGGATCAGGTGCGCGGCACCGGGCCCGATGGCCGTATCCAGCGTGAGGACGTGGAACGCGCGCAACAGGCGGCGGCCGGTTCCGGAGCCGGAGGCCAGGGTGATGACGCGCCCCGTCGCCCGGAGGCCGGCGACGCCGGACGCGACAGCGCGCGGGCTGCCGCTGGCGCGGAACCGCCCGCCGGTGGCCCGCGTGCGGCCGGCGAGCGCGGCACCGAGCGGGTGCCCATGAGCCGGCTTCGGGCGCGCATCGCCGAACGCCTGCTGGAGGCCAAGCAGTCCACCGCGATGCTGACCACCTTCAACGAGATCGACATGTCGCAGGCCATGGCCCTGCGCGGGCGCTACAAGGATACCTTCGAGCAGACCCACGGCATCAAGCTCGGCTTCATGGGGCTGTTCGTGGCGGCCGCGACCCGGGCCCTGCAGCGCTTCCCGGTGATCAATGCCGCCCTCGACGGCGAAGAGATCGTCTACCACCACTACACCGATATCGGCATCGCGGTGTCGTCCCCGCGCGGGCTGGTGGTTCCGGTGCTGCGCGATACCGGCAACGCCTCCATTGCCGACATCGAACGCCGCATCCGCGACTTCGCCGAGCGCGCCGGCAACGGCAAGCTGGATATCGACGAGCTGCGCGGCGGCACCTTCACCATCACCAACGGCGGGGTGTTCGGCTCGCTGTTCTCCACGCCCATCGTCAATCCGCCACAGAGCGCCATCCTTGGCATGCACGCGATCAAGGAACGCCCGGTGGCGGTGGACGGCGAGGTGGTGATCCGGCCGATGATGTACGTCGCGCTGTCCTACGACCACCGCCTGGTCGACGGCGCCGACGCGGTGCAGTTCCTGGTGGCGATCAAGGAGGCCATCGAGGACCCGGCGCGCCTGGTGCTGGACGTCTGAGTCCGAGCGCGGTTCAGCCCCGGGGCCGCGCCTGCAGCCAGAAGGTGACCGGCCCGTCGTTGGTCAGGCTCACCTGCATGTCGGCGCCGAACCGCCCGGTCGCGACCGGTTCGTGGCGCCGCTGCGCCCGCTGCAGCAGGTGGTGGAACAGGGCCTCGCCGCGTTCCGGCGGGGCGGCCGTGGTAAAGCTGGGGCGCATGCCCTTGCCGGTATCCGCCGCCAGGGTGAACTGCGGCACCAGCAGCAGCCCGCCGCCGGTCTCCCCCAGCGAGCGGTTCATGCGCCCTTCCTCGTCCGGGAACACGCGATAGCCCAGCAGGCGGTCGAGCATGCGCTCGACCGCCGATTCGTCGTCGTCCGGTTCCACCCCCACCAGCGCCAGCAGCCCGGTGCCGATCTCGCCGGTGATCTCCCCGGCGACCTCCACCCGCGCCCGGCTGACCCGCTGGATCAGGCTGATCATGCCCGCGCCCTGCCGCTGCCCGGTTCCAGCCCGCCCGCCAGGTGGGTCAGGCGATCGGTGGCGGCGACCAGCGCCCGCGCGATCCCCGGTTCGGCGGCCGAGTGCCCGGCGTCCGGGATGATCTGCAGATCCGCCTCGGGCCAGGCCTCGGCGAGCGCCACTGCCTGCTCCACCGGGCACACCACGTCGTAGCGCCCGTGGACGATGAAGCCCGGGATATCGCGCAGGCATCCGGCATCGCGCAGCAGCTGGTCCGGCTCCAGGAAGGTGTCGTGGCTGAAGTAGTGGCACTCGATGCGTGCCAGGCTCAGGGCCACCTCGGGGTCCTCGAAGTGGTCGATCACGTCGTCGTTGGGGATCAGGCAGGAGGCATGCCCCTCCCAGGCCGACCACGCCTGCGCGGCCGCCTCGCGCACCGCCGGGTCCGGGTCGGTCAGGCGCCGATGATAGGCCGCCACCAGGTCGTCGCGTTCCTCCGTGGGGATGTGATCGCGATAGGCCGCCCAGGCCTCGGGGAACAGGCGGTCGGCCCCCGACTGGTAGAACCACTGGATGTCGCGCGGCCGGCACAGGAAGATGCCGCGCAGCACCAGGCCCAGCACCCGGCCGGGGTGCGTCTGCGCATAGGCCAGCCCCAGGGTGGAGCCCCAGGAGCCGCCGAACACCACCCAGCGCTCGATCCCCAGTTCCTCGCGCAGACGTTCGATGTCGGCCACCGCGTGCCAGGTGGTGTTGGCCTCCAGGCTGGCGTGCGGGGTGGAACGCCCGCAGCCGCGCTGGTCGAACAGCACGATGCGATAGCGCGCCGGATCAAAGAACCGCCGGTGCCACGGTTCGCAGCCGGAGCCGGGGCCGCCGTGCAGGAACACCGCCGGGATGCCCTCCGGGTTGCCGCATTCCTCGTAATACAGGCGGTGGCCGTCGCCGACCTCCAGGGTGCCGGTGGTATGGGGTTCGGTCGGGGGGTAGAATGCGTCCATGGCGGGCCTCGAGTAACACCAGCCCCAAGTCTGGCCAAAAACGGCGCGGCTGTCAGTCGTCGTCGATCACCCTTCCGCGATAGACCCGGCGACCCTTCTTCTTTTCGGGTTCGGCGGCATCGGTCGCACCCGGGGCGTCCGGTGTCTCCCCCGGCTCTGCGGCCGACGCTTCTTCCTGCGTGGTGTCGGCGTCCGCATCGGCCGCGGGGCGCGGGGACGCCGCCGGGGCGTTCAGATGCCCCCGCAGGGTCATCGCCGCAGCCTGCACCATGCTCGAGCGGCTGCGGCCGGCATAGTCCAGCAGAATCTCCATGAAATCCGGATCGGCGAACGAGAGGCGACCCGCCGCCGGGAACTCGCTGCGCAGGGCACGCTTGAGCTCGCCGGCGAGGGTCAGGGTCTTGCGGTCGTACATGTCGAAGTTCCGCGCGGTGTCCGTCCCGGTGCGCATGCAAGCCCGATGCCACGGCGACCGGTCCCGCTCATGACGGCCGGGTGCCCGATAACGGAGCGCGCGGGTGAATCGAGCTGGTGCAGGAGCCCGCGCGCTCACGGGCAATCGCACCGCCCCGGTGCATCCCCTCGCGGCCGGCGTCGGGGCTTGCGCCTTCCGCGCCCCGTCCCTATGTTGCGGGCATGGAAACACCGTCCGTTCCCCGCTCCATCCGTCGTCTGGCCGGCCAGGCGATCCGTGAGTTCGACATGATCCGCGACGGCGACCGCGTGCTGGTCGGCCTGTCCGGTGGCAAGGACTCGCTGACCCTGCTGTGGCTGCTGCACGAGCTGGCGCGTCGCGCGCCGGTGCATTTCGAGGTGGGCGCGGTGACCATCGACCCGGAGATCGACGGCTTCGACCCGGAGCGCCTGCAGGACTACCTCGGTGGCTACGGGATCCCGTACCACTTCGTCTCCGAGCCGATCGCCGAGCTGGCCGGCGAGCACATGGACAACGACTCCTTCTGCTCGTTCTGCTCGCGCATGAAACGCGGCCTGATGTACCGCACCGCGCGCGAGCACGGTTACAACGTGCTGGCGCTGGGGCAGCACCTGGACGACCTCGCCGAGAGCTTCCTGATGAGCGCGTTCCATGGCGGTCAGCTGCGCACCATGAAGGCCCATTACCGCATCGATGCCGGCGACCTGCGCGTGATCCGGCCGCTGGTCTACGTGCGCGAGCGCCAGACCCGCGACTTTGCCGAGGCGGCCGGACTGCCGGTCATCCTCGACAACTGCCCGGCCTGCTTCTCCATGCCCACCCGGCGCGAGCACATGAAGGCCCTGCTGGCACGCGAGGAGGGCGAGTTTGCCGAACTGTTTCGCAACCTGCGCACCACCCTGCGGCCACTGATGACCGAGGGGGGGATCCCGGGGCCGGATGATGCACCCGATGCCGCCGATGCTTCGCGGGCCGTGGATCCGGTGGCATCCGGGGAAACGGCCGATGGCTGAGCGACGGCAGCTGCGCGACCGCCTGATCGGGGTGATCCTGCGGGTGCTGGGGCGCCTGCCGCTGCGGGTCAACCACGCCCTGGGCGGTGTTCTGGGTACCCTGGTGTGGCTGCTGCCCACGCGCTCCGCACGGCTCACGCGCATCAACCTGGCGCTGTGCTTTCCGGACAAGGACGCGGCCTGGCACCGGCGCACCGCACGCCGTTCGCTGCAGGCCATGGCGCGCTCGCTGACCGAGTCGCCCTGGCTGTGGCGGGCCGGGCCCGAGCGCCTGGCGGGGCTGGCGGAGGCGCCGCCGTGCTACGCCCGGCTGCAGAGCCGAGAGCCCGGCCGTGCGCTGTTCCTGGCCACGCCGCATCTGGGCTCCTGGGAATTCGCCGGCCTGCACGCGGCCATGCACGGGCCGATGGCCTCGCTGTACAGCCCGCTTCCGACCCCCGAGATCGACCGGTGGGTGCGCGAGGCCCGTTCCGCCACCGGGGCGAAGCTGGCGCCGGCCGACCGCTCCGGGCTGCGTATCCTGCAGAAGGCGCGCGATGCCGGCGAGATCATCGGCGTGCTGCCCGACCAGAGCCCGAAGGGGGCGTCGGGCGTGCACGCGCCGTTTTTCGGCCGCCGGGCCCTGACCATGACCCTGCTGCCGCGCCTGCTGCGCGGGCGCGACGACCCTGTGGTGTTCCTGTTCGCCGAGCGCCTGCCGCGCGGGCGCGGCTTCCGCTACCACGAGATCGAGGCCGGCCCCGAGGTCCGCGACCCCGATTTCGTGCGTGCCGCCGCGGCGGTCAACCGCATCGTCGAGGACCTGGTAAGGCGCTGCCCGGAGCAGTACAACTGGGCCTACAAGCGCTTCCACCCACCGCCGCCGGGACATCCCCCGGTGTATGCCCGTCGCTGACGCGTCATGTCGTTCCCTGATTCCGTGGCCCGTCTGACCGCCCGCATCCCGTTGTCCCGCTGGCTGGCGCCGGGCTGGGCGCGGCGCCTGGCCGCCTCGCTGTCGGTGCCCGGGCTGCTGCTGGGCACGCTGTTCTTCGCCGCCTCGCTGTCGCCCAGCCTGATCCCGCGGACCTGGGAGATGCAGGGCATCCTGTCCGGGATCTCCCTGTCGGCGGGCTATCTGCTCGGGGTCTTCCTGCACTGGCTGTGGGCTTACCTCGAGCTGCCGGAGGCGGGCGAACGGGTGCACCGGATCATGGTGATCGTGGCCGCGGCGCTGTGTGCGGTGATCGCCGTCGGGTTCCTGATGCAGGCCGCCCAGTGGCAGAACTCGATCCGCGAGCTGATGGAGATGGACCCGGTGGACAGCGCCCATCCGTTCCGTACGGGCGTGATCGGTCTTGCGGTGTTCGCGGCGGCGCTGGCGGTGGGGCGGCTGTTCCTGCTCAGTTTCCGATTCGTTGCCGTGCGCCTGCGCCGCTTCATCCCGCGGCGGCTGGCGAACGTGACCGGCGTGATCGTAGCGCTGGCACTGTTCTGGGCGGTGATCGACGGGGTGCTGCTGGAATACGGCCTGCGCACCGCCGACAACACTTTCCGCCAGTTCGACGTGCGCATGGAAGCGGACGTGGAGCATCCCGGTGACTCGCAGCTCTCCGGCAGCGAGGAATCGCTCATCCGCTGGGAGGAGCTGGGGCAGCACGGCCGGCGCTACGTCGGCTTCACGCCCGACACCGAACAGATGAGCGAGTTCTTCGGCGAGCCCACGCCGGCCCCGTTGCGGGTATACGTGGGGCTGAACGCCGCGGAGACCATCGAGGAACGCGCCCGCCTGGCCCTGGACGAGCTCAAGCGTACCGATGCCTTCGACCGCTCGGTGCTGGTGCTGGCGACCCCTACCGGGCGCGGCTGGGTGGATCGCGATGCGATGCAGGCGGTGGAGTACCTGCATCGGGGCGACGTGGCCTCGGTGGCGGTGCAGTACTCCTACCTGCCGAGCTGGCTGTCGCTGATGTCGGAGTCGTCCTACGGGCTGGAGACCGCGCAGGCGGTCTTCGGCGAAGTCTATGGCCACTGGCGTGAGCTGCCGGTCGACGAACGCCCCGAGCTGTATCTCTACGGGCTCAGTCTGGGGGCACTGAACTCCGAACGCGCGGCGGATCTCTACGACATCGTCGGCGATCCGTTCTCCGGCGCCCTGTGGAGCGGCCCGCCGTTCCGCTCCGAGGCCTGGCGCGAGATCACCGCGCAGCGGGAGGCGGATTCACCGGCCTGGCTGCCGCGTTTCCGCGACAGTTCCATCGTGCGGTTCACCAACCAGGATCCGCACCTGGAGATCCCCGGTGCCGAATGGGGGAGCATGCGCATCGTGTACCTGCAGTACGCCAGCGACCCCGTCACCTTCTTCGAGCCCGAGGCCTTCTACCGCCAGCCGGAATGGATGGAAGAACCGCGCGGCCCGGACGTGACCGACAAGCTGCAATGGTACCCGGTGGTGACCATGCTGCAGCTGGCGATCGACGTGGCCGCCGCGGATGATGCCCCGGTGGGCTACGGCCATGTGTATGCCCCGGAACACTATGTCTACGCCTGGCGCCACGTGACGGATCCCGAAGGCTGGTCGGAAGACGAGCTGCAGCGGCTGAAGGACCACCTGCGCGGCGATCGGTAGCGGCCGTCAGCCGACCTGGCCGTAGCGGGTCGCATCCCCCAGCCAGCGATCGATCAGCGCGCCGCCGCGCGGCGGGTCCTGCAGCAGGCCCTCGGCGATCCGGGTGGCGCGTGGCAGTAGGTCCTGATCGCGTGACCAGTCGGCCACGCGGAAGCTGCGGTCGCCGGTCTGGCGCGTGCCCAGCAGTTCCCCCGGGCCGCGCAGCTTCAGGTCCACCTCGGCAATCTCGAAACCGTCGTCGGTGCGGCGCATCGCCTCCAGTCGTTCGCGTGCGGTCTCGCCCAGCGGCGGGCGATACAGCAGCACGCAGGCGCTGGCGGCATTGCCGCGCCCAACCCGTCCGCGCAGCTGGTGCAGCTGCGACAGGCCCATGCGTTCGGCGTTCTCGATGACCATCAGGCTGGCGTTGGGCACGTCCACGCCGACCTCGATCACCGTGGTCGCCACCAGCAGGTCGATCTCGCCGCGCCGGAACCCCTCCATCACCTGATCGCGCTCGCTGCCCTTCATGCGGCCGTGGGCCAGCCCGATGCGCAGCCCCGGCAGGGCCTCGGCCAGGCGCTCGCGGGTGGCCTCGGCGGATTCGGCCTCCAGCTGCTCCGAGTCTTCCACCAGCGGACACACCCAGTAGGCCTGGGTGCCGTCGCCGCAGGCCACGCGGATGCGCTCGATCACCTCGTCGCGGCGCTCGTGGCTGATCAGCGCGGTGCGCACCGGCGTGCGCCCGGGCGGGCGCTCGTCGATGATCGAGGTCTCCAGCCCGGCATACAGGGTCATCGCCAGGGTGCGAGGGATGGGCGTGGCAGTCATGATCAGCTGGTGCGGGGTGCCCCCGTTGCCCTTCTCGCGCAGCGCCATGCGCTGATGCACGCCGAAGCGGTGCTGCTCGTCCACCACCGCCAGGCCCAGGCGGTGGAAGCGCACGTCTTCCTGGAACAGGGCGTGGGTGCCCACCGCGACCGGGCGGTCGCCGCTGGCCAGTTCGTTCAGCAGCTGGCCGCGCTCCCCGCGTGCCTGGCGCCCGCCCAGCCAGGCGATGGGGATGCCCATGGGCTCCAGCCAGGCCGCCAGGTTGCGGGCGTGCTGGCGTGCCAGCAGTTCGGTGGGGGCCATGAACGCGACCTGGTAGCCGGCCTCCACCGCGGCCAGCGCCGCAGCCACCGCCACCAGGGTCTTGCCCGAGCCCACGTCGCCCTGCAGCAGGCGGTTCATCGGCTGCTGGCGGGCGAGATCCGCGCGGATCTCGCCGATCACGCGCTGCTGGGCCCCGGTCAGCGGGAACGGCAGTCCGGCATGCAGGCGTTCCCACAGATCGCCGGGCGGATCCAGCGCCGGGGCGTGTTCGTCGGGTTCGGTCCGGGCATGCTGCAGGCGGGCGAGCTGGTGCGCGACCAGTTCCTCCAGCGCAAGCCGGGTCTGCGCGGCCGAGCGTCCGTCGATGCCAGGCTCGAGCGTCGCGGTCTGCGCGTCGGGTGGCGGCTGGTGGAGGTCCTGCACGGCCTGCTGCAGCGGCGGCAGGCCGTCACGCTCCAGTTCCGGCAACAGGTCGGGCAGCTGCCGGATGCCGGGCAGGGCCTGGCGCACCAGCTTGCGCAGCAGCGGCTGGGACACACCCTCGGTGACCGGGTAGACCGGGGTCAGGCGCTGTTCCAGCGCCGGCGGGGCGTCCGGATCGACGATCTCGGTCTCCGGGTGCACGCATTCCAGCGCCCCGGGCACGCCGCGCGGTTCACCGAAGGCGCGGACCCGGGTACCGCTCGCCAGGCGTTTCTGCTGCGCGTTGCCGAAATGAAAGAAGCGCAGGGTAATGACGCCCTGACCGTCCCCCAGGGTCACCACCAGCATGCGCCGACGGCGGATCACGACCTCGCTGCGCTCGACCACGCCCTCGAACAGGGCGGCGCGGCCCGGGCGCAGGCGGTCCAGCGGGGTGATGCGGGTGCGGTCCTCGAAGCGCAGCGGCAGGTGGAACAGCAGATCCCCGCAGACGTGCAGGCCCAGCCGCGCCAGGCGTTCGGCCTGGCGCGGACCCACGCCGGTGAGTTCGGTCAGCGGGGCCTGCAGGTCCATCTGCAGTGCTCCGGGGCGCGGGGCCTCAGCCCCGCGGACACCAGGCGATGGCGTCCATCTCCACCTGTGCCCCCTTGGGCAGGGCGGCCACGCCGATCGCCGCGCGCGCCGGATAAGGCTCGCTGAAGTATTCGCTCATCAGCTCGTTGACCAGCGGGAAATGGGTCAGGTCGACGAGGTAGATGTTGAGCTTGGCGATATCGCCCAGGCGCGCGCCGGCGGCATCCAGCACCGCCGCCAGGTTGTCGAACACCCGGCGGATCTGCGCCTCGATGCCGCCGTCCACCAGGTCCATGGTGGCCGGGTCCAGCGGGATCTGGCCGGAGAGGTACAGGGTGTCGCCGGTGCGCACCGCCTGGGAGTAGGGGCCGATGGCGGCCGGGGCGGCGTCGGTCTGGATTACTTCGCGGGACATGGAACCTCCTGGTTATTCAGCGCCGGGAACCATACCGCGTCAGCCGCGCGGGCGCGAGATCCGCAGCACGTCCGGCAGGCGCCGCAGGCCGCGCATGATCTGCGCCAGGTGCTGGCGGTCGCGCACTGTCAGCTGGAAGGTCATGGCGGTGGAGTGGCCGTCCTGCTCGTTGAACGAGATGTGCTCGATGTTGGAGCCCTGGTCGGCGATGCAGGCAGCCATCTCGGCCAGCGCGCCGCGGCGGTTGGCAGTACGCGTGCGCACCGCAGCGGTGAACTGCAGGCCCGGTTCGTGCGACCACTCGAGGTCGATCCTGCGATCCGGGCGTTCGCGGCCCTCGTGCAGGTTGCGGCAGTTCTCGCGATGGACCACCAGGCCGCGCCCGGCGCTCAGCTGACCGATGATTGGATCACCCGGGATGGGATAGCAGCAGCGGCCATAGTTCAGGACCATGCCCTCGGTCCCGCGGATCGCCAGGGATGCGGTCTCGTGGCCGTCGGTCTCGCCCTCGATCTCGGCCGCCTCGCCGTCCAGGCCCACCAGCTGGCGTGCCACCAGCGAGGCCATGCGATTCCCCAGACCGATCTCGGCCAGCAGATCATCCAGCTCGGTGAGTTTCATGTTGTCCAGGAGCTGGTCCAGCTGTGCCGGGGAGATCCGCGCGAGGCTGGAATCCAGTGCCGCCAGGGATTTTTCCAGCAGGCGGCGGCCAAGGGCCCGCGCCTCGTCCTTCTGCATGGATTTCAGGCAGTGGCGGATGCCGGTGCGGGCCTTGCCGGTGACCACGAACGACAGCCAGGCGGGGTTGGGCCGGGCACCCTGCGCGGTGACGATCTCCACCGTCTGGCCGCTTTGCAGCCGGCTGGAGAGCGGCGCCAGCTGGCGGTCGATCTTGGCGGCCACGCAGCGGTTGCCGACGTCCGAGTGCACGGCATAGGCGAAGTCGATGGGCGTGGCGTTGCGCGGCAGGACCAGGATGTCGCCACCCGGGGTGAAGGTGTAGACCTCGTCGGGGAACAGGTCGACCTTCACGTTTTCCAGGAACTCGATCGAATTGCCCACGCTGTTCTGGATTTCGAGGACATCCTTGAGCCATTCGCGTGCGCGGCTCTGCGCCGTCTGCGCCAGCTCGCCCCCCGACTTGTACTGCCAGTGGGCGGCGATGCCGCTTTCCGCGACACGATCCATCTCGGTGGTGCGGATCTGCACCTCGATCGGGATGCCCTGCGGGCCGAACAGCACGGTGTGCAGTGACTGGTAGCCGTTGGACTTGGGGATCGCGATGTAGTCCTTGAAGCGCCCCGGCACCGGCTTGTACAGGTTGTGGACCACCCCCAGCGAGCGGTAGCAGGTGTCCATGTCGTCGACCACGATGCGGATCGCGAACACGTCGAACACATCTTCGAAGGTGTGCCGCTTCGAGCGCATCTTGCGGTAGATGCTGTACAGCGATTTCTCGCGTCCGGAGATCCGGCCCTCGATGCCCGCGGCCTCCATGCGCGAGCAGATCGCCTGCTCGATGTTGCGCATCGGCTCGCGGCGGTTGCCGCGGGCGTCCTGCATCGCGCGTTCCAGGACCGCGGACCGCCAGGGATGCCTGGCGACAAAGCCGAGGTGTTCCAGCTCGCGGCGCATGGCGTTCATCCCCAGGCGCTGCGCGATGGGGGCGTAGATCTCCAGGGTCTCGTTGGCGATGCGGCGCTTCTTGTCCGGGCGCATCACGCCCAGGGTGCGCATGTTGTGCAGGCGGTCGGCCAGCTTGACCAGGATCACCCGAATGTCGCGGGTGATCGCCAGCATCATCTTGCGGAAGTTCTCCGCCTGCGCCTCGGCCTTGGACTGGAACTGCAGGTGGGTCAGCTTGGAGACCCCGTCGACCAGCTCTGCGACTTCCTCGCCGAACTCGGCGTGGATGCGGTCCTTGCTGGTGGGGGTGTCCTCCATCACGTCGTGGAGGATGGCCGCGCAGATCGCGCGGTGGTCCATGCGCATCTCGGCCATGGTGCGGGCCACGGCCAGGGGGTGGTAGATGTACGGCTCGCCGGTCTTGCGCGTCTGGCCCTCGTGGGCCTCGGCGCCGAACAGATACGCGCGATAGATCTCCTCGACCTGCTCGGGCTCCAGGTACGCCTCCAGCTCAGCGCACAGGTCGCTGATCAGGAAACGCGCGGAGCCCGAGGAAGCCGAGGAGACGGCCCCGGGCGCTGAAAGCCCAGCGGCCAAGGGCTCCACCTACCGTTCGTCGGCTTCGAGCTGTTCCAGGTGCCGGATCGTGGAGAAATCCAGCATCTGGTTCTGCGGACGCTCGTCGTGCTCGTCGAACACCTCGGCCCCAACCACGCCCGCTGCGATCTCGCGCAGGGCGATGACCGTTGGCTTGTCGTTGTTCTCGGGCACTCGGGGTTCCTTGCCGTGGGCGATGTGACGCGCGCGACGGGCGGCCATCATCACCAG
The DNA here is from genome assembly GCF_000377885.1 of Thioalkalivibrio sp. AKL17. Lineage (NCBI taxonomy): Bacteria > Pseudomonadati > Pseudomonadota > Gammaproteobacteria > Chromatiales > Ectothiorhodospiraceae > Thioalkalivibrio > Thioalkalivibrio sp. AKL17. Next base: position 173,645 of record NZ_KB898767.1, on the reverse strand, counting down.
CTCGAAGCGGTTGTCGACTTTTTCGAGGCAGTCCTCGACGGTTATGCGGGCCATGGTCTTGCTCCGGCTGTTGCGTCTGTTGCGTATGTCAGGCCGATGCCCGGGCACCGGCCAGCAGGTTGTTCAGGGTGTCCGCAGAGCGGATCTCCTGCTCCACCGTGCGCAGCCGGTTGGAGCGGAAGATGCTGGCGAGATCCCGCAGAGCCTGATCAAACTCCGCGTTGACCACGGTGTAGTCGTATTCGCGGTAATGCGTGCAGTCCGACTCGGCATCACGCAGGCGGCGTTCGATCACCTCCTCACTATCCTGACCACGGCCGCGCAGCCGACGTTCCAGTTCGGTGCGCGAAGGCGGCAGGATGAAGACCGAGCGGCAGTCCGGCACCGCGGCGCGGACCTGCCGGGCACCCTGCCAGTCGATCTCCAGGATCACGTCGAAACCGGCGTCCAGGCGTTCGTTCACGCTGGCCAGTGCGGTGCCGTAGAAGTTGTCGAACACCTTGGCGTGTTCCAGCAGCTTGCCGTCCTCGATCATGCCGAGGAAGGTCTCCGCCGAAACGAAATGGTAGTCGATGCCGTCGACCTCGCCCGGGCGCGGCTGACGCGTGGTGTGCGAGACCGAGACCTCGACGTCCTCGACGCTGTCCAGCAATGCGCCGACCAGACTGGTCTTGCCGGCACCCGAAGGTGCGGAAACGATGTACAGCGTGCCACGTGCGGGCCGGGAAGAAACGCTCATGCAGGCATCCGCCGAAGGAAGGACCGGGCGGTGCCGGATGCACCGCCCGACCGGAGAAATCGGGAAATGGTCGGAGTGAAAGGATTCGAACCTTCGACCCCTGCCTCCCGAAGGCAGTGCTCTACCAAGCTGAGCTACACTCCGACGCTGAGCTCGATATTGTGCCGTGTTTGTTCGGGGTTGTCCATGCCCCGGGCGAACGCGGTGTCAGTGATCGCGGCCCACGGCGAAGCGGGCGATGTCCGCCAGGGCGCGGCGGTGGGGGGTGTCCGGCAGCCCGGCGATGGCGTCGATCGCCGCGTCGGTTTCGGCCTCCGCCCGCGCCCGGGCGTACTCCAGCGCGCCGGTGGAGTGCATCGCCGCGATCACCGCGTCGGTTTCCTCGCGCCCGCCCTGTTCGATTGCCCGGCGCACCACGGCCTTTTCGGCGTCGCTGCCCTCGCGCAGCACGTGGATCAGCGGCAGGGTCGGCTTGCCCTCGGCGAGGTCGTCGCCCAGCTGCTTGCCGGTCACCTCGGGGTCGGCCGAATAGTCGAGCACATCGTCGATCAGCTGGAACGCGGTGCCCAGGTGCATGCCGTAGCGCGCCAGCGCGGCCTCGTCGGCGGCGTCGCGCTGCGCGAGGATGCCGCCGATCTGGCAGGCCGCCTCGAACAGCTTGGCGGTCTTCGACTGGATCACGTCCATGTAGCGCGCCTCGTCGACATCCGCGTCGTGGCAGTTCATCAGCTGCATCACTTCGCCTTCCGCGATGACGTTGGTCGCGCGCGACAGGATCTCCATCACCCGCATCGAGTCGATCTCGACCATCATCTCGAAGGCGCGGGTGTAGAGGAAGTCACCCACCAGCACGGCGGCCTCGTTGCCGAAGATGTGGTTCGCGGTCTCGTTGCCGCGGCGCATTTCCGAGGCATCCACCACGTCGTCGTGCAGCAGGGTCGCGGTGTGGATGAACTCCACCAGCGCCGCCAGGGTGACGTGCTTGTCGCCCTCGTAACCGCAGGCCCGGGCCGACAGGGTCGCCAGCAACGGCCGCAGTCGCTTGCCGCCACTGTGGATGATGTAGTGTCCGAGCTGGTTGATCAGCACCACGGGGGAGCTGAGCCGGTCGCGGATGCAGGCGTCGACTGCCTGCATGTCGTCGGCAGCGAGCTCTCGGATGGCGTCTATGGACATGCGGTTCGGCAGGCCGGTGAGGGTGGGGTCGGTTTCGGCAGGCCCGCACGCGCGCGCCGCCTCCAGCAAATGAAGAGCCCGGCATGCTAGAAAGGGGGTGGCGGGGTGTCAAGCAATACGGGTGGCCGAAACGTTGACCCCCGGCGGGGGTGCTGCTAGCATTGCCGCCCTTTCGCGAGACCAGTCATCAGCACCTGGTCCATACAGGTCATCGCAACGGAGTCCCAGGGAAATGTACGCGATCATCGCAACAGGTGGTAAACAGTACCGCGTCGCCGAAGGTGACGTGATCCGCATCGAAAAGCTCGACGCCGAAGTCGGTTCCGAGGTCGATTTCGACCAGGTGCTGATGGTGGGTGCGGGTGACGATGTCCGCGTCGGGGCCCCGGTGGTCGATGGCGGCAAGGTCACCGCCAAAGTCGAGGACCACGGCCGCGGCGACAAGGTCCGCATCATCAAATTCCGGCGCCGCAAGCACAGCATGAAGCAGGCGGGCCACCGGCAGCACTACACCACCGTGCGCATCACCGGCATCGCCGGCTGAGCTGCGGCACGACAGTACTCGGGAGAACGAGAACATGGCACACAAGAAGGCAGGCGGCAGTTCCAAGAACGGGCGCGATTCCGAGAGTAAACGCCTTGGCGTCAAGCGGTTTGGCGGCCAGATCGTGAGCGCCGGCAACATCCTCGTGCGTCAGCGCGGTACGCAGTATCATCCCGGCGAGAACGTGGGTTGCGGCAAGGACCACACGCTGTTCGCCAAGGTGGATGGCGAGGTCGTGTTCAAGAAGGGCGGTCGTTTCAACCGCCGTTTCGTGACGGTCCAGCCGCAGCAGTAATCCGGCTGACCGCTACGCGGATCGCCGTAAAGCCCCGTTCTGCGGGGCTTTTTTTGTTTCTATCCCCTCCGGAGGCGAAGGATGCAGTTCATCGACGAGGCGAACATCGTGGTCAGGGCCGGCGATGGCGGTAATGGCTGCGTGAGCTTCCGCCGCGAGAAGTACATCCCCTTCGGCGGGCCGGATGGCGGCGACGGCGGGGACGGAGGTTCGGTGTGGCTGGTCGGGACCGAGCGCCTGAACACCCTGGCCGACTTCCGCTACCAGAAGCGTTTCGACGCCCCGCGCGGGAAAAACGGCATGGGTCAGAACCGCACCGGCGCGTCCGGCGAAGACCTCGAGATCGCGGTGCCGGTGGGCACCGTGGTGCGTGACGCGGAAACCGACGAGCTGCTGGGCGACATCACCGCGGACGGCCAGCGTCTGCTGGTCGCCCAGGGCGGCTATCACGGGCTCGGCAACACCCGCTACAAGAGCTCCACCAACCAGGCCCCGCGCCAGAGCAAGCCGGGCACGCCGGGCGAGCAGCGTCGCCTGCAGCTGGAACTGCGGGTGCTGGCCGACGTGGGGCTGCTGGGGCTGCCGAATGCCGGCAAATCGACCCTGCTGTCGCGCGCGTCGGCCGCGCGTCCGCGGGTGGCCGACTACCCGTTCACCACGCTTTATCCGCAACTGGGCGTGGTCAGCGTGGGGCCCGAGCAGAGCTTCGTGATGGCCGATATACCCGGGCTGATCGAGGGCGCGGCCGAGGGTGCCGGGCTGGGCACCCGCTTCCTCAAGCACCTGGGGCGCACCGAGCTGCTGCTGCACCTGGTGGACGTGGCCCCGCCGGACCCCGAAGCGGACCCGGTCACCGACATGCAGACCGCGCTCACCGAGCTGCAGCGGCACAGCGAAGAACTGGCGGCGCGCCCGCGCTGGCTGGTGCTCAACAAGTGCGAGCTGCTGGACGCGGAGGCGCTGGACGCGCTGGGCGAGCGCATGCAGGCGGCGCCCGGCGGCGACGTGCCGCAGTACCGCATCTCCGCCGCCACCGGCGACGGCGTGGACGGTCTGCTGCAGGCCGTGATGCGCGAAGTCGAGCGCCGGCGTCTCGACCCGGCGGAGGGCGAGCCGGAGGGCGAAGCATGAGCCGCGCCCTGCCGCAGGCGCGGCGCGTGGTGGTGAAGATCGGCAGCGCGCTGATTACCGCCGATGGCACCGGCCTCGACCGCCCGGCCCTGCAGGCCTGGGCCCGGCAGATGGCCGAACTGCGGGAGCAGGGGCTGGAGGTGATCCTGGTGTCCAGCGGGGCGGTGGCCGAAGGCATGTATCGCCTGGGCATGACCGAGCGGCCGCACCAGCTGCATCAGCTGCAGGCCTCGGCCGCGGTCGGTCAGATGGGGCTGGTGCAGGCCTACGAGCAGGAATTCGCGGCGCACGGGCTGCACGCCGCCCAGGTCCTGCTGACGCATGACGACCTGGCCGACCGCGAGCGCTACCTGAATGCGCGTTCGACCATGCAGGCCTTGCTGACCCTCGGCACCATCCCGGTGGTCAACGAGAACGACACCGTGGCCTACGAGGAGATCCGGCTGGGCGACAACGACACCCTGGCGGCGCTGGTCGCCAACCTGGTGGTGGCCGATCTGTTGCTGATCCTGACCGATCAGGAGGGCCTGTTCGACGCCGATCCGCGGCGTGACCCGCAGGCCCGGCGGATCGCCGAAGGCCGCGCCTCCGACGTGACGCTGCAGCAGTTCGTGGCTCCGGAGTTCGGGCGGCTGGGACGCGGCGGCATGGCCACCAAGCTGTACGCCGCGGAGCGTGCCGCGCGTTCCGGTACTCATACCGTGATCGCCTCGGGGCGCGAGGAGCGCGTGATGGCGCGGGTCCTGGCCGGCGAAGACGTGGGGACCTGGCTGCAGCCGGACCGCGAGCCGCTGGCCGCGCGCAAGCGCTGGATCGCCGACCAGCTGCATTCGCGCGGTGTGCTGCATCTCGACGAGGGTGCCGCGCGGGTGCTGCGCGAATCCGGTCGCAGCCTGCTGGCGGTGGGCGTGGCGCGGGTCGAGGGGGAATTCCGCCGCGGCGAGGTGGTGACCTGCGTGGCCCCGGATGGCTCCGGTGTTGCGCGTGGACTGGTCAACTACTCGGCGGCCGAGGTGGAGCGCATCCGCGGTCTGCGCGCCGATCAGATCGAGGCGGAGCTGGGTTATCAGTTCGAGCCGGAGCTCGTGCACCGCGATAACATGGTCCTGCTGTAGCGACACGCGCACGACATGCGCACGCAAACAAGCCCGCCCCTTCGCAGAGGGGCGGGCTTGTTCTGTCCTCGGGCTGCCGGCCGGGCCCGCAGGCCCGACGGTCTTACGCCTGCAGGGCGCGGATCCGCTGGTTCAGGCGGCTCTTGTGCCGGGCCGCCTTGTTCTTGTGGATCAGACCCTTGTTCGCGGTCTTGTCGATGATCGGGACCGCCTGGCGATACGCCTCGCGGGCAGCCTCGACGTCTCCCTGACGCAGCGGCTTGAGGACCGCCTTCATGTACGTACGGAAACGCGACCGCAGCGCCATGTTGTGGGCGCGGTTCTTCATGGACTGACGGGCCCTTTTACGGGCAGAAGCAATATTCGCCAAAACTCTATCCCTCGCGTGATTCGCCGGGTTCTCTGAAAGGCGACAAAGCATACTCGGGGCGCCGGTCAGGGTCAAGCTCGTCTTCGCCTGCAAGCAGGCTCCTACGCGAACCGGGCCCCGGTCGCCCCCGGAATGGAATCCCGGAGCCTGTGCGTCTACATTGCAGGCATCACAACACAAAAAGGAGCATGGAGATGAAATACCCCGCCGCCCGCAACAACGCCCTGGTCCCCGGCTTCGTGCTGGTGCTGCTGGCCCTGTTCGCCGCCAGCCTGGTCCTGGTCCCGCAGCAGGCGCGCGCCTTCGAGCCCGAGGCCAAGGTCGCCTACCACGCCGATTTCGCCGATCCGCGGCGCTTCTCGGCAATGCTCACCAGCATCAACAACATGGTCACCCATTACGAGCGCGAGTTCATCGAGGCGGACGTGCGGATCGTGTTCGTGTCCCACGGCATCCGTTTCATCGCCGATGATGACCTCGAAGACACCCCGTTCGAGGCCGACGAGGAATTGCTGGAGGAGCGCGAACGGCTGCAGAGCCGCCTGCGCACCCTGGCCAACACCTATGGTGTGACGCTGGAGCTGTGCGACATCACCCGCGGTGACATCGGCCTTCCGGAAGAGGATCTGATGGATGGCGTGGACATCGAGCTGGTGCCCTCCGGCGTGGTGCGCCTGACCGAGCTGCAGAACGACGAAGGCTTCGCCTACCTGAAGATCGAGTAATCCTCCCTTCCTCCTGACGGCTGCCCGCGGTTCTCCGGGGCAGCCGTCGCCGGGCCTGGCGACGGGCGAGTCGGTTACACTCCGGTCCGCTCATTGTCTGTGTGGTGCCGGCTTCCGCATGAACCGACTGTTCCGATCCACCGCTGTGGTCAGCGGCATGACCATGATCTCGCGGATCATGGGCTATCTGCGCGACATGGTGCTGGCGGTGACCTTCGGGGCCAGCGCGGCCACCGACGCCTTCTTCGTCGCCTTCCGCATCCCCAATTTTCTGCGCCGGCTGTTCGCCGAGGGGGCCTTCAACCAGGCCTTCGTGCCGGTGTTTGCCGAATTCCGCGAGAAGCGCGGGCGCGAGGCCCTGCGCGATTTGCTGGACCATACCGCCGGGGCGCTGATGGCGGCAGTCTCGGTGATCACGCTGCTGGGCATCCTCGCGGCCCCGGCCCTGATCTGGGTCTTCGCGCCCGGGCTGGCGCAGGCGGAAGGCCGCCAGGACCTGGCGGCGGACATGCTGCGCATCACCTTCCCGTACCTGCTGTTCATCTCCCTGACCGCGATGGCGGCGGGCATCCTCAACAGCATCGGGCGCTTCGCGGTGCCGGCGTTCACTCCGGTGTTTCTCAACCTGGCGCTGATCGGCGCCGCGCTGTGGCTGGCGCCGATGTTCGCCGAACCGGTGGTCGCGCTGGCCTGGGGCGTGTTCATCGCCGGGGGGCTGCAGCTGGCTTTCCAGATCCCGTTTCTGTGGCGGGCCGGGCTGCTGCCACGGCCGCGTTTCCGCCGGGCGCACGAGGGCGTGCGCCGGATCGTCAAGCTGATGCTGCCCGCGATCCTCGGGACCTCGGTGGTGCAGATCAACCTGCTGGTGGACACCCTGATCGCCTCGTTCCTGGTGGCGGGTTCGATCTCCTGGCTGTATTTCGGCGATCGCTTCGTCGAACTGCCGCTGGCGCTGTTCGGCATCGCCATCGGCACGGTAATCCTTCCGCGCCTGGCGAAACAGTTCAACGAGGAGCGGCCCGAGGCCTTCGGCCGCACCCTGGACTGGGCGCTGCGCACGGCGATGCTGGTGGCCCTGCCGGCGATGGCCGGGCTGGTGGTGCTGGCGGTGCCGATCCTCGCGACGCTGATCCAGTATCAGGAGTTCACCCCGCACGACACCCACATGACCGCACTGGCGCTGGCCGCCTATTCGCTGGGGCTCCCGGGCTTCATCCTGATCAAGGTGCTCGCGCCGGGCTTCTTCGCCCGCCAGGACACGAAAACCCCGGTGCGCATCGCGATCATTGCCATGCTGTGGAACATGCTGCTCAACGGCCTGTTCGTGCTGCCGTGGTATCTGTCCGGGGTGCCGGGTGCGCATGCCGGGCTGGCGCTGGCGACCTCGGCCTCGGCCTACATCAACGCCGGGCTGCTGTACCGCGGCCTGCTGCGCGAAGGGATCTACCGGCCGGGACCGGCCCTGCGGCGCCTGCGCTACGGGCTGCCCGTGGCCCTGGCGGTGATGGTGGCGGTGCTGGTGGTGCTGTCGCCGGCGCTGGACGCGTGGACGGACTGGTCCATCCCCGAGCGCGGGACCGCGCTGACCGGGCTGATCGTCGCCGGGGTGGCCAGTCTCGGGGTGACGCTGTGGCTGGCCGGGCTGCGTCCGCGGCATTTCCTGTTGCGCGAGGCCTGATCTCGCGGGGCACGCCGGGTTATACTTGCCGTTTTTCCTGGATACGGGGCAATGCGGCTGATTCGAGGGCTGGGAAGGCCCGACGGTACGGATTCCGGGCTGACCGCGGTGCGTGGCGCCGTGGTGACCATCGGCAACTTCGATGGTCTGCACTGCGGGCATCAGGCGGTGGTGGATCGCCTGCTGGCGGCCGCGCGCGAGCATGCGGCGCCGTCGGTGCTGATGACCTTCGAGCCGCTGCCGCGCGAATATTTCGCCGAACACGCCGGGGCGCCCACGCCGCCGGGGCGGCTGCAGCGCCTGCGCGACCGTCTGGTGGCGCTGGACGGCCGCGGCCTGGACGCCGCCTGGGTGCTGCGTTTCGATGCCCGCCTGGCGGGGCTGCCGGCGCGCGACTTCCTCGAGGAGGTCCTGTATCGGCGGCTGGGCGCGCGCCACGTGCTGGTGGGCGATGATTTCCGCTTCGGCCGCGGGCGCGAGGGCGACAGCGCCCTGATGCGTGCCGAAGGGGAGCGGCTGGGCTTCAGCGTGGAGTCCACGCCCACGGTCAGCGATGCCGACGGGCGCATCAGCAGCACCCGGGTGCGCGCCGCCGCGCGCGAGGGCGGCTTCGACGAGGTCGCGCGGCTGCTTGGACGGCCGTACCGGCTGCATGGCCGGGTGGCGCATGGCGATCGCCTTGGGCGCACCATCGGCTTTCCCACCGCCAACGTGCGCCTGGGCCGCTGGCCGCTGGCGCTGCGCGGGGTGTATGCCGGCTGGCTGCAAGGCGCGGGCGGCGAACCGCTGGCTGCGGTGGCGAACATCGGCTGGCGGCCCACGGTGCAGGGCACCGAACAGCGCCTGGAGATCCATGTGCTGGACGCCGCCCCCGAGCTCTACGGCGCGCGCGTGGCGTTCGAACCGCGCGCGCTGGTTCGCGGCGAACAGCGCTTCGACGGGCTGGATGCCCTCAAGGCGCAGATCGCACGGGACGCCGACACGGCGCGTGAATGCCTGGCGGGCGATGAACCGGGCCGTGTGCCCCGTACCGTCTGCTGACACCGGTCGAAACTGCCGAATCCTTCAACTCCACAGCAACCGGCCCCGCGGGGCCCATCCGGAAGAGCCATGGCCAAGAAACAGGCACCGCCGAATCCCTACAAGGATACGCTCAACCTGCCGCAGACCGCCTTCCCCATGCGGGCGAACCTGGCAAAGCGCGAGCCGGAATGGCTGGAGCAGTGGCGGGCGGAGGACCGTTATCGCCGCCTGCGCGAGCACTGCGCCGGACGCCCGCGGTTCGTGCTGGCCGACGGCCCGCCGTACGCCAACGGCTCGATCCACGTCGGCCACGCGGTCAACAAGATCCTCAAGGACATTATCGTCAAGAGCCGCACGCTGGCGGGCTTCGACGCCCCCTACGTGCCGGGCTGGGACTGCCACGGCCTGCCGATCGAGCTGCAGGTGGAGCACAACATCGGCAAGCCGGGACACGAAGTGGACGCGGCCTCCTTCCGCGAGGCCTGCCGGGCGTATGCCGCCGAGCAGGTAGCGGGGCAGTCGGCCGACTTCCAGCGCCTGGGCGTGCTGGGGGACTGGGAGAACCCGTACCTGACCATGGACTACCAGGTCGAGGCGGACACCGTGCGCGCCCTCGCCCGTATCTACGAACGCGGCCATGTGCAGATGGGCGAGAAGCCCGTGCACTGGTGTGTGGACTGCGGTTCCGCACTGGCCGAGGCCGAGGTGGAGTACGAGGACAAGATCTCGCAGGCGATCGACGTGCGCTTCCGCGTGGTGGACGACGTGGACCTGGTGCGGCGTTTCTCCGGGGCGGATGCCGACGGTCCGGTGAGCGTGGTGATCTGGACCACCACGCCGTGGACCCTGCCGGCCAACCAGGCGGTGGCCGTGCACCCGGAGCTGGATTACGCGCTGGTGGAACTGGAACACGAGCGCCTTCTGCTGGCGGAGGGGCTGCTGGAGGACTGCCTGGCCCGCTACGACCTGGGCGAAGGCCGCGTGCTGGCACGCGTGAAGGGTGCCGCGCTGGAAGGCCTGGTGCTGCAGCACCCGTTCCTGGAGCGCGAGGTGCCGCTGATTCTCGGCGACCACGTGACCACCGAGGCTGGTACCGGCTGCGTGCATACCGCCCCCGGCCACGGTCAGGACGACTACGCCGTGGGCCTGCAGTACAACCTGCCGGTGGACAACCCGGTGGGCCCCGACGGGGTGTTCGTGGAGGGCACGCCGTATTTCGCCGGGCAGAACGTGCACCAGGCCAACGGCCACGTGATCGACGTGCTGCACGAGAAGGCCGCGCTGATCGTGGCGCGCAAACTCCACCACAGCTACCCGCACTGCTGGCGGCACAAGACCCCCATCATCTTCCGCGCCACGCCGCAGTGGTTCATCAGCATGGACCGCGAGGAACTGCGTGCCGACGCCCTGCGCGCGATCGGCGAGACCCGCTGGATGCCCGACTGGGGACAGGCGCGCATCCACGGCATGGTGGCCAACCGGCCCGACTGGTGCATCTCGCGTCAGCGCCACTGGGGCGTGCCAATCCCGTTCTTCCTGCATCGCAAGACCGGCCGCGTGCACCCGATGACCCCCGAACTCACCGAGCAGGTGGCTCGGCGGATCGAAGAGGAGGGTATCGAGGCCTGGTTCCGCCTGGAGCCGGAAGAACTGCTGGGCGAGGAGGCCGCCGAGTACGTCAAGCTCACCGACACCCTGGACGTGTGGTTCGACTCCGGCGTGCTGCACAGCACGGTGGTGGAGAAGCGCCCCGAGCTGGGCGGCCTGCCGGCGGATCTGTTCCTCGAGGGTTCCGACCAGCACCGCGGCTGGTTCCAGTCCAGCCTGCTGACCAGCGTGGCCATGCGCGGTGAGGCGCCCTACCGCGGGGTGCTGACCCACGGCTTCACCGTGGACGAGAACGGCGAGAAGATGTCGAAGTCGCGCGGCAATGTCGTCGCGCCGCAGGAGGTTGTCTCCACCCTGGGCGCGGACATCCTGCGCCTGTGGGTCGCGGCGACCGACTTCTCCGGCGAGATGGCGATCTCCGACAACATCCTCGACCGTACCGCCGATGCCTACCGCCGCATCCGCAACACCATGCGCTTTTTGCTCGGCAACCTCAGCGGGTTCGATCCGCAGGAGCACGCCGTGCCGCTGGACGAACTGCTGCCGCTGGACCGCTGGATCGTGGCCCGCGCGCTGCAGGTGCAGGAACAGGTCACCCGCTCGTACGACGAGTTCCTGTTCCACCCGATCTACCAGCGGGTGCACAACTTCTGCTCGGTGGAGCTGGGCAGCTTCTACCTCGACGTGATCAAGGACCGCCAGTACACCACGCCGGCGGACTCGCACGCGCGGCGTTCCGCGCAGACCGCGCTGTACCACGTGGCCGAGGCCCTGACCCGGTGGATCGCGCCGATCCTGACCTTCACCGCCGAGGAGATCTGGGAGCTGCTGCCGGGCGAACGCGCGGACTCCGTGCTGTTCGCTACCTGGTACGAGGGCCTGGCCCCGCTGCCGGAGGACGCGACGTTCAGCAATGCCGACTGGGACCGTATCCTGGAGATGCGCACCCACGCCGCCCGCGCGCTGGAAACCGCCCGCAACGAGCAGCGCATCGGCGCCTCGCTGACCGCCGAGATCGACCTGCACGTGCCTGCCGATGCCCCGGTGCGCGCCCCGCTGGAACGCCTGGGTGACGAGGTGCGGTTCGTGTTCATTACCTCGGAGGTGCGCCTGAGCACCGAGCCCGCCCCGGCCGATGCGCATGTCGCGACCCTGGAGGACGGCACCGCGATCGGCGTGGTGGTGCACCGCAGTGAACACGCCAAGTGCGTGCGTTGCTGGCACCTGCGTCCCGATGTGGGCGAGAACCCGGCGCATCCGGAACTGTGCGGGCGCTGTGTGACCAACGTGGAGGGGCCGGGCGAGACCCGGCGGTTCGCATGAGACTGCCGGGGCATTCCGGACTGGCGCCGGGGCTCGCCCTGGCCGCGGTGGTGCTGGTCCTGGACCAGATCACCAAGTTCTGGGCCGAGCGCGCGCTCACCCAGTTCGCCTCGGTGGAAGTGGCCCCGTTCTTCAACTTCACCCTGCTGTACAACCCGGGGGCCGCGTTCAGCCTGCTGGCCGATGCCGGCGGCTGGGGCCGCTGGCTGCTGTCCGGGATCGCGATCGCCGCCGGGGTGCTGATCACCGTCTGGCTGGCGCGTCTGCCGCGCAATGCCTGGCTGACCATCGCCTCGCTGGGGCTGATCGTGGGCGGGGCCATCGGCAACCTGGTGGACCGCCTGCGCATCGGCAAGGTGGTGGATTTTCTCGATTTCCACTGGGCCGGTTATCACTGGCCCGCATTCAACGTCGCCGACATGGCGATCACCGTGGGCGCGGTGCTGCTGATCGTTGCCGCCTTTACCGAAGGCGAGGCCACCCGCCGCGACTGACCCGCCCCGCGTCTGCAAGCGAACTGGAGCAAAGATGACGACCGTAGTAAAAGAAAAGCGCGTACGCATGCATTACCGGCTGGTGCTGGAAAACGGCCTGGTGGTGGATTCCACCGGCGAGGAACCCACCGAGCTGGAGGTCGGCGCCGGTGAGATCCTGCCCGGGCTGGAAGACCTGCTGATCGGCCTGCAGCCGGGCGATCAGCGGGAATTTGCGATCGAGGCCGGGACCATGTTTCCTTGGCCCGAGAAAGAGGCCTTCCAGTCGGTGCCCCGCAACCAGTTCCCGCCCGAGGCGGAGCTGGAAGAGGGTCAGATCTACGAGTTCACCAGTCCTTCGGCCGAGGCCGTGCCCGGCCGCATCAGCGAATTGAGCGAGGAGACCGTGACCGTGGACTTCAACCACCCGCTGGCGGGCAAGAACTTCACCTTCGAGGTGGAGATCCTGGAAGTGCACCCGGCGGACGAGTGATCCGCGAGGAGAACAGGGCATGAACATGCAGGTCCGGCTCGCCAACCCCCGCGGCTTCTGCGCCGGCGTCGAACGTGCCATCGAGATCGTGGAACGCGCCCTGGAGATCCACGGCGCCCCGCTGTACGTACGCCACGAGGTGGTGCACAACCGCCACGTGGTCGGGCGCCTGGAAGACGCCGGCGTGGTGTTCGTGGAAGAGCTGGACGAAGTGCCGGACGGGAACGTGGTCATCTTCTCCGCGCACGGCGTACCGCGCCGCGTGGAGGAAGAGGCCGAGCGCCGCGGCCTGACCGTGTTCGACGCCACCTGCCCGCTGGTGACCAAGGTCCACCTCGAGGTGTCGAAGCACGCCCGCGAGGGGCGCGAAGTGGTCCTCATCGGCCATGCCGGGCACCCCGAGGTGGAGGGCACCCTGGGCCAGTTCGACACCTCGAAGGGCGGGCGCATGATGCTGGTGGAAACCGTGGAAGACGTGGAACGCCTGGAGGTGAGCGAGCCCGACCGCCTGGCGTTCGTTTCGCAGACCACGCTGTCGATGGACGACACCGCCCACATCATCGACGCCCTCACCGCGCGCTTCCCCAACATCGAGGGGCCGCGCAAGATGGACATCTGCTACGCCACGCAGAACCGCCAGGACGCGGTGAAGACCCTCGCCGACGACTGCGACCTGCTGCTGGTGGTCGGCTCGAAGAACAGCTCCAACTCCAACCGCCTCGCCGAGATCGGCGCGCGCGCCGGCGTGCCGTCGTATCTGGTGGATGGAGCCACCGACATCGACCCCGCCTGGCTCGAAGGCCGCGACCGAATCGCCGTGACCGCCGGCGCCTCCGCCCCCGAACTGCTGGTGCAGGAAGTCATCGACTACCTGCGCGAGCGCGGCGTGAGCGAGGTCAGCGAAGTCGCCGGCCAGGAAGAGACCATCACCTTCTCCATCCCCCCCGGCCTGCGCGACACCGCCTGATCCCGCGCAGGAGCGGCCTTGGCCGCGAACTGGAGTTGTCCTAATCTGGACCCTTTCGGATTCGCTGCCGCGGTGCCCCATGCTTTCTCCCGAACAAACTTCGCAGCTCGAGCACCTCGCCAGAGAGCATGGCTGGGAGCTGCTGGTCCTGTTCGGCTCCACGGCGCGGGACGGCACCGGCCGGGACATCGACCTTGCCGTTCAGCCGGCGGAGATGCCGGGCCTGATGACCCAGGGCCGCTGGCAACGGCAACTGGAAGAGATCCTGGAGCCTTGCCCGGTTGATCTGCTGGTCCTGAGCGAGGGTACTTCCCCGCTGACCCGGTTCGAGGTCTTCCGGGATGGCGTCTGCCTGTACGAAGCACAGGCCGGGCGCTTCCACGCCGAGCAGGACCGGGCCTTCTTCCTGCACGCCGACTCCGTACTCTTCCAGCAACACCGGATGGAGGGCACGGATGCCTCCTGATACCGCCGAGGTGATCGGGCGCAAGCTCGACATGCTCCATCGTTTCCTGACGGACATGGAGTATTACGCAGCTCTGGACGTGTCCGTGCAGAGGCAGGAGCACTATGCGATCGAACGCCTGCTTCAGCTTTTGTGTGAATCGGCGGCCGATATCGGGCTGCAACTCCTGCGCAGGGATGGAGACCGGCTGGCCTCGGCCTATCGCGAAGTTTTCATCGCTCTGCGCGACCGCCATGGCCTGGATGCCGGGCTGGCCGATCAGCTGGTGGACGCCTGCGCGATGCGCAACGTACTGACGCATCTTTATGACACGATCGATCTGGATCGCGTGATCGGCGCCGTGCCCGACGCCCTGGAGGTGTATTCCGCCTTTGCCAGCTGGGCCGGGGAGCGCGTCCGGTCGAGCCCGTAGTCATTCTTGCCGGGTATCGGTCTCCCGGGCGCCCCGGTGTACCCTGACCGCTTCAATCTCCCCGGAATATCTCGACCATGACCGAAACCACGCCCGCGCGCCACGACTTCCGCCTCAGCATCGTCTGCCCCGACCAGCACGGCATCGTGGCCCGGGTGGCCGAGGCCATTGCCGGCACCGATGGCTGGATCACCGAAGCCGCCCAGCACACCGATGCCGAGGCCGGCTGGTTCTTCATGCGCTGGGTCTTCGCCCTCGACCCCGTGCGCGAGGGCGAACTGCGCGACCGCCTGCTGCATCTGGGCGAAGACATGCGCATGGACTGGGTCCTGGCCGACTCGTGCAGCCGCCAGCGCGTGGTGCTCATGGTCAGCCGCGAAGGCCACTGCCTCAGCGACCTGCTCGCCCGCTGGCACGCCGGCGAGCTGCCCATGGATATCCCCGCCATCCTCTCCAACCACACCGACCACGAACCCCTGGCGCGCTGCTACGGCATCCCGTTCGAGCACATCCCCGTCCCGCGCGACGACCGCGCGACCGCCTTCGCCCAACTGCAGGAACGCCTCGACGACCTGCAGCCCGACACCGTGGTCCTCGCCCGCTACATGCAGATCCTCCCGCCGTGGATGTGCGAGCGCTACCCGCAGCGCATCATCAACATCCACCACAGCTTCCTGCCCTCGTTCTCCGGCGCGCGCCCCTACCACCAGGCGCACACCCGCGGCGTCAAGCTCATCGGCGCCACCAGCCACTACGTGACCGAAGAACTGGACGCCGGCCCCATCATCGAACAGGACGTCACCCGCGTACGCCACGACGACAGCGTGCAGGACATGATCCGCAAGGGCCGCGACGTGGAACGCTGGGTCCTCGCCCGCGGCCTGCGCTACCACCTCGAAGGCCGCGTGCTCACCCACGGCAACAAGACCGTCGTCTTCGACTGAGTGCCCATCCTCGCGTTGTTCATTTTCTTGTTTTGTTCAATAATATTGAACAAGATTGATCTTTGAACAGGCGCCCGGTCATGGATGGTTTACAGGAACAACAGCTTCTGGAACAGGCATGCGAATGCCTGGAAGGCGCGACCGGGCTGCACCCGCAGATCGAACGTGCATCATCCCTTTACCTGCGGGTTGCCCCGGAACGCACCCAGCGGTGCTTCGAGGTCCACACCGTGCCCCGTCTCACCCCGGCCAGCGTGAGCTGGATCGCCGCCCGTCTCGAGCCCGAATACCCCGTACTGATCGTCAGCGAGTATGTGAACCCGCGCCTGGCCGAACGCCTGAAGAGCATGGATATCGGCTATCTGGACCTGGCCGGAAACGCCTACATCAATGCCCCGCCGGTGTACGTCTACGTCCGGGGCAACAAGCCGGTGGCCGCGGAGTCGGTGGACCGCGACCCGGCAGGCCGCGCTGCCTTCCAGAGCGCCGGCCTGCGCGTCGTCTTCGCCCTGCTGTGCGCTCCCCGTCTTCTCCACGCGACCTACCGCGAGATTGCCGATGCCGCCGGCGTCTCGCTCGGCAGTGCCAGCCGCAGTCTTCAGGCACTGCGCGACCAGGGCTTTCTCCTCGAAACGGGATCGCGAACCCGCCGTCTGCACAACCATCATGCCCTGATTCAACGGTGGACCCTCGCATACCCGGAACAACTGCGGCCCAGGACGTTACTCGGGCGTTACCGCGCCCCCGGGCCCGGGTGGTGGGAGCACGCCGACCTGGAACCGTACGGTGCCGTCTGGGGAGGGGAGGTCGCGGCCGCAAGGCTGACCGGATACCTGATCCCGGAGCGGGTTTCCATCCACACTCGCATGACCCCCAACCGGCTGATGGCCGCCTTCGGCCTGCGCAAGGATCCGGATGGAGACATCGAACTCCATCAGACCTTCTGGCCGCCGGAATGTCACACCGAGGGCCCGGAACTCGCGCCGCGACTGCTCGTCCATGCCGAACTCATGGCGAGCGGTGACGAACGCAACATTGAAACTGCAAGGATGCTGTATGAGCACGGTCTGGCTGGACGTCTCGAACCGGATTGACCCATTACTAGCCGAAGTGCTGGGTGAGGTGGATCGCCTGGCCGCCGAGCTGGGTATCCCATTTGTAGTGGTCGGGGCCACCGCGCGGGACATGGTTCTCCATCATGGCTTTGGCCTCGAGGTCCGGCGGGCCACTCGGGACATCGATCTCGCGCTGGAGATCGCACACTGGGATACATTCCAGGGTCTCGAAAAAGGTCTCCTGGCCACTGGTCGTTTCCGCACGGATCGTGCCGCGCAGCGCCTGCTGTACATTGCTGCGCAACAACCTGTTCGGGTCGATCTTATCCCGTTTGGCGGGATCGAAAGGCCGGTTCATACCATCAGCTGGCCACCCGACCACGTGTTCCATCTGAATGTGCAGGGGTTCGCCGATGCTTCCAGGACAGCCCGCCTAGTGCGGGTCAGGAGCGACCCACCAACTGACACGCAATGCATCTCTCCAGCGGGTCTGGCCCTGCTCAAACTCATCGCCTGGGATGACGGCCGGCAGGATGGCCGTCGACGGCGCGACGCGGAAGACCTCCGGTATCTTGTCGAGACGTATCTGGATGCCGGCAATCGTGATCGGTTGTTCCGTGAATATGTCGGCCTGCTTGATCACGAAGACTTCGACTATCTGGAAGCCGGAGCGTGCATTCTCGGTGGGGATCTGGCCTCGATCATGGCGCAGGCAACCCGGGCCAGTGTCATCAAAATCCTGGAACAGGAGACAGCACCGGACGGGCGGCTTCAGCTTGTCGGCGACATGGTCGCCAACCTGCCGCATGATCCTGCGGGCACCGCCAGCATTCTCAGACTGCTCGAAAAGATGCTTGTCGGCATCCGGGCTTCCGAGACCGGGACGCCCAACACCGAGTGAAATCGATGGTAGCGGCGACCTGGTCATCGGAGAGCGTGCCCGCACGGAGGCCGCCTTTTACCTCCCTATCCGGTCGGGCGACCGTATTCCGCTGCCACATTCTTGGCAGGGCGTGCTGCTCCACCCCGGGGCTTTGCGCGCTTTGTCTCCTCGTCACGGGAAAGATCGGCCAGAGTCTGCAAGTGCTCCTCCCCATCTCCTGTCCTGCCAGCAACCGTTCGAGCAGGCTGGTTCCGTCCAGAACCGGCCGGCGCACCAGGCGTGCCGGGCGGGAAAGCGAATATCGCTGTGCCCGGCTGGCCAGTTGTTCCATCTCCTGCAGGCGGGGCCAAAGCTCGGAGCGCGGCTCGGTTTCACCCTTAATCCAGGCGTAGACCGTGGGCCGCGAGACATCGAACGCCCGAGCAAGGCCGGTGATCGACAATCCCAGCGATTCGCGCAACGCGGCAAGGACCCGAGGAGCGTCCCGCGCTTCGTTCGCAATGGTGCCGGTCTCTCCCTGCAGCAATGGTGCGTATTCGGCCATCGCGCGAACGGGGGTAAAACGCGCCTTTGCCAAGGCATGGCGCAACGGCATGCTTGCTGACGGGCGACTCATGGGGTGGCTCCTCATGCGGGGGTGCGCTTTACATCGAACCGTACGCTCGGACCCGAGGCTTGTCAGCAACACCGGATGCTATAGTTCTCCTGTACTCAGGGGACGGCCAGAGCATGGAAACCGCGGGTTACGCCAACATCCCGAATGCCGAAGGGGCGCAGTCGCCGCGCGAGCGGGTGACCGGGCTGGAGCATGACGCCGCCGCCATCGTGCGCGAGGAATTCGGCGACGATGCCCGGGTAATCTGGTTCGGCTCCTGGCCGCGTGGCACGGCGCGCTGGAACTCCGACATCGACCTGGCGATCGTGCCGGCCCGGGACGTTGCCATCAGCGACTGGGGCCGGCTGCGCGGCCGCATCGAGGACCTGCGGACGCTCTACACCTTCGATCTGGTCGACCTGACCGAGGCCAGCGACGAACTGCGCCGCGACGTCGAAGACCACGGACAGGCCCTCTGAGCAAAGCAGTCGAACAGAACTGCTCCCGGCTGCCGGATCACCTGCCCGCTTTCCACCACCTGAACTCGCCGCTGAGCGCTACAGGACCGTGCGGCGGGCGAGGTGCAGGAGGCGGGCGGGCAGTTCGTAATCCAGCTCCCAGACGATGCTCATCGGCTTGCTGCCTTCGTGGCGCTGGTAGCGCACCGGGCCGCAGAAGGTGAATGGCTGGCTCAATCCGGTGGTGTCGCGCTTGGCCGGGCGTATGAACAGCATGGGGATGTAGCCGAGCTGTTCGTGGTGGATGTAGCGCTGCCCGGTTTCCGAGCTGGGCGAGGTGGCGGACTGCGACTGCCAGTGGAACCGCCGCTCGTTGAGAGCGTAGTCCTCGTACATGGTGGTGGGGGAGAACTCCTGCTCGGATTTCTCCAGGGTCACGAACAGCGCATCCACTCGCCGTTCCGGCACATGCCGCACACCCTCCTGCTGAGTGATGGGCTTCTCCAGGCTCCCAAGCCCCAGCGCCAGCAGGATCTGCTCGCGGGTGTAGGACGCGTGCAGTTCCAGTGGCCCGGTCTGCTCCGGGAAGGTGATGCCGCTGGCCGGCACCATGCGCTCGCGCCGCCATTCGACGACCTCCTGAAGATCCCGGTAGAGCGGGCGTTGTTCGCGGACGAAGCGGTCCACCGACGAGAGGTCGCCGTTCCCCGGGCGCGACTTGCCCCATAGCGTGCTGTGGATGAGGGCCAGCCGGAGTCGTTCTTCCTCGCTGAGCTCATCCACGTTCGACGCGGATTCCGCCAGATGGCTTTGCAGGGTTTCCAGCAACTGCTGGTCATCACAGCGGACCAGGCGTTGCAGCCCGCGCTTGAGGCCGTTGGCATACGGTTTCAGTGCCTCGGTCGACTCCCCACCGCAGTCCGCGCGCAGCCGTGAGGGCAGGTCCTTGCGCAGCAGGTCCTCGGCGTCGTCCATATGCAGGCAGTCGAGCATCTTGGGCAGGCTGGCGGAGTCGATGTCCTCCTGGAAACAGCCCTTCAGCTCGCGCACGATCTGCGGGCGCTGGCGGTTGATCTGCGCGCGGATGTTGTCGAGGACCCGCTGGGTGGCCAACCGGTCGAGGTGGATCAGGCAGCCGCTGGGCAGCCAGGGGAAGCCCTCCTCGATCTGGTGATCCACCCGCTTCTCCGGCCGCGCGCTGAGCGCACGGAACCGCGCGGCGTAGCGAAAGCGCCGATCCTGCGGCGCGACGAAATCCAGCACCGTGAGGTGCGGCTTGTCTTCATGCAGCCGCAGCCCGCGCCCGAGTTGCTGCAGGTAGACCGTCAGGCTCTCGGTCGGGCGCAGCAGCAACAGGGTGTCCACCTCCGGCAGATCCACGCCCTCGTTGTAGAGGTCCACGGTAAAGATGAAGCGGATGCGCCCCTCGCGCAGGTCGCGCTGCACCGATTCGCGCTCGTGGTCCGGGCTCTCGCCGGTCAGCACCGCGCTGGGCACCTGCTTGGCTGAAAAATGCTCGGCCATGAACCGCGCATGGGCGCGGCTGATGCAAAACCCCAGACCCCGAACCGAGCCCAGGTCGGTCGCGTGTTCATGGGCCTGCCGCAACACCCAGTCGGCGCGCGCTTGGTTGCCGGTGAAGACGCCCTCCAGTTCTTGCGCGTCATAGCCCCCGCGCTGCCAGCTCACCCGGCTCAGGTCCACGGACTCGTGGTCGGCCACGCCGAAGTAATGGAACGGCACCAGCAGGCGACGCTCGATCGCATCCGGCAGGCGGATCTCGTGCGTGTAACGCTGGCCGAAGTGCTGGCGGATGTCGTCGGCATCCGTGCGCTCCGGGGTCGCCGTCAGGCCCAGCAGGCATTGGGGCCGCACATGGTCCAGGATGCGCTGATAGCTCCCGGCGCTACTGTGGTGAGCCTCATCCAGTACCACGTAATCGAAATGCGCCGGGTCGAGGCGATCGAGGTCCCGCGCGTTCCAGCTCTGCACCGTGCAGAACAGGTGGCGGTCCTGACTCGGGCGCGCCCCGCCCACCAGCACGTCGCCAAATTCGTTGTCCTGCAGCACCTGACGGAAGCTGGCCATCGCCTGACGCAGGATCTCCTCGCGGTGGGCGATGAACAGCAGCGACGGCCGCCCCTTGTCCGCCTGCTCGCGCGCAAACCGGCGATAGTCGAACGCCGCGATCATGGTCTTGCCGGTCCCGGTGGCGGCGATCACCAGATGGCGGTCGATCCCCGAACGGCGCTCGCGCTCGATGTCCTCCAGGATCTCCTGCTGAAAGGCATACGGCCGCAGATCGAAGAATGTGGCAGCGTCTTTCTGCGCGGCTGGCCCTGCGCTGGATTCCGACTCCAGCGCCTGCTGCAGGCGAGGCAGGTCTTCCGCGGTTAGAGGCTCAAACTCGGCCGGGTCTGCCCAGTGCGCCTCGAACGAGGCCTCGATCTGGCGCCACATATGCGGCAGCTCGTACTCGCTGACCTTGGCCGTCCACTCCAGCCCCTCATCCAGCGCCACCCGCGAGACATTCGCCGAGCCGATGTAGGCACTGCCAAACCCCGTGTTCCGATGGAACAGGTAGGCCTTGGCGTGCAGGCGCGTGCGATGCGTGTCGTACGAGACCCGAATCTCGGTGTTCGGCAGGCCCAGCAGAAACTCGATCGCCTTCAGATCCGTGGCCCCGAGGTACGAGGTCGTCGCGATCCGCAGCCTGGGCGAGCCATCGGCCGTCGGGGTCTCGGTAAAGCGCTTCAGCGTCTCGCGCAGGGCGCGAATCCCGCTCCACTTGATGAACGACACCAGCCAGTCCGCCCGCTCCGCACTGGCCAGTTCCTTCTCGATCTGCGTCACCAGACTCGGCGTGCGATCGGACCCGGTGAGCAGGCTGGACAGCGCCAACGGTATATCCGGCCGCGGTGTCTCCTGCTGCCCAACCTGGTCGGCGGTCGGAGAGCGCACCTCCAACAACTGCCGAAACGGCGGCAGCGGAAGGTCTTCCTCAATGCCCGACAGCGGATGCCCAGCCGCCGCCAGCGCATCCGCCAGGATCTGCACGGCCCGGGTCCAGTCTTCATGCCCCTTCTCGCGCAGTTCCCCGGCGCGCTCGGCGAGGCGCTGGGCCAGTTCCGCCGCCAGGGTCATGGCCAGATCGTCGCCTTCCAGCCCCTGGCTCCAGCGGGCATGGTCCTCCAGCCCCAGGGCTTCCAGCGCCTGCCGCACCCGCGGCGTATCCAGCCGTTCATGCAGGCCAACCCATTCGGCCCCGGGCAGGGACTTGGCGGCGCTATTCCGGCTCATACGGAACGCCCCGCAACAAAGGCTTCGAGCAACGGGATGTCCGCGGGCGCGAGTTCGAGCCCGCGCGCCTCCGCCGGCGACACCCAGCACCAGCGATCGTGCACCGTCAGCACCGGGCTCTCGTCATCCGTCCACGCCCGCAGCGCCACCAACTCAAGGATCCCATTACCCGGAATCGGCGTGCGCCCGATCTCTTCCCCGACTCGAAGCTCCAGCGCCAGCTCTTCGCGGAATTCGCGGCACACCGCGGCCTCCAGGCTCTCACCCGGCTCCGCCTTGCCACCGGGGAACTCCCAATACCCCGCCAGCGCCTGATCGGCCCCACGACGCGCCAGAAAGATCCGCCCCTGCGCGTCCTCCAGAATGCCGCAGACCACCACCGCCTGATTCGCTTCTATGAGCGTTTCCAACACCGGCTCTCCGTTAACCTCTGGCCGGATCGTACCAGGGAACGCCGCCACAGCTCCCGCCGGAAGCCCGATTCTCGGGCCCCGCGTGGTGGCTCCTCCCGTCACCCCACACTGCGCTAACGGTGATATACCGATTCTGTATAGCACCGCGCTCTGTCACGCTCGAGCCGCCGCTTTCCACGTCTCGCCCCGAATCAGTCCACCCGCAAGCCTTTAACGTGGGCCCCTGCGTCTCCCCTACGTTGACCGATAGGGCCGCTGTAAGACTTTGACCAAGAGACGAAAATCGTTCGTCCCAGCGCGTGGGGCCCCCTGCCACTCGACGCCACGTCCACTACCATGATAAAAGCATGGTTTACCTGTGGTGGTGTGCCACCGAGAGGAGAACGCCAGGATGATATGCAGAATCTGTATATCACCAATATGACAGATTCTGTCTAATCTACTGTTAGGTATGAAGGGAGAGGGTAGTGCCGAAGATCAGATTTGAGGATCGAGCCGTAGCTTTCATTGACGTTCTTGGCTTCAAGCAGGTCGTCGACGCGGCGGGCCAAGGCGGCCCCAAGCACACGGAGCTAGAGTCATTAATTGACGTGTTGGAGAGTGCTGTTCCAAAGCTGGATGGAACAGTAGATCACACGGTGCCCAGGGATTTAATTCCGAAACATCTCTACATATCAGACAGCATTATTCTGAGTGCTCCGCTGACCTCAAGCCAAATGCCAAGTTACCGCGGATTGTCGATTCTGGTGATGCGCGTTATTCAGATCAGTCATATCTTGCTGTCCAAGGGATACCTGCTCCGAGGAGGCATATCGGTCGGCCCCGTTTGGCACACTGATTCAAATATCGTAGGGCCTGCTTATCAGGAGGCATATCAGATAGAGACAAAAACCCTTGTCCCCCGGGTCGAACTGTCACCGAATGCCAAAAACCATTGGGTTAGCACTGAGGGTAGTTCCAGCACGATGTGCCTTGAGTACATGAGTCGCTTCATAGTCAACGTGTTGCATGACTACTACATACAGGACAACTCCCATGGCGCGGCGGAGCGGGCCTTTGAAAATTACTCTCGCATAATCGAAAGCAATTTGAGAGCTAATCATCCAGAGCCAGTCAGGTACAAGTGGTGGTGGTTTAAAGAGTACCTAGACAGTGAAGTTGAGCGGAATGCCTACATCATTCATACCTAACAATCGGCTTCACGGCGACCGATTTTCCGCCGCTTCGCGGCTCCAAACCGGCGCGTGAGCCGGGCGTTAGGCGATGAGGGAATCCAATGCTTGTATTTGCGACAGAGTTTAGGACTGCTACCGAGGCTTCGGCTGTGGACTTCATTGAGATATGTCGAACTTGGTTGATCGGGAGTCCGCAGTACCCTTGGATGGAAGATGACCTTGGGACACCGGCGGAGATCAATACGCTCTATCAGTCGGAGCGTGGGGTCAACCGAGTAGATTTTGCTATTGCCGAGAGCGGTGGGACGCGAACGAGTGCAATGCAGCACAGGTGTCGCGGCGAAAATCATCTGGAATGGGTGACCGAGCTGGTCGGGCGCGAAATGCCCGAGGGGCTACTTGCATCGGTCCGCGTCCACTGCACATCCATGGTCACCGGCGTTGAGGTGCCGTGGGCCCGAAAGCCGTACATTATCAGACAACTGATCGAACAATTGGGCGGCGGTATTGATGGCGGACTGACCGTTGGCGAGGTTCCTTACTACCTTTCAGAGGGCGACGTGGATCTTGCGGCGGCCGCAATCACCGGGGATCTTGGAAACCGTTTACCGGTGGTATATGTAAGCCTCGGACCGGATAACAAACCGCACCTCAATGTGCGGAGCCTTGCGAAACGGCTTTCTGGGATGGCGCATGTTCTCGTTGAGCCGTCTAGAGACTTTTCGTTTCAGCTTATGCACAAGGTAGATCGGAGCAATGCCTATGGCGGTGCTATAGGCTTGTATTGGCCAGACGGTGCTGCTTTCGATCGTACCTTCGTCGGCGCGCGTGGGCCGGAAGCAACCGCACGCTTCCTGGAGATGCGCGTGCAGACAGCGCTTTGCCAGTCGCAACCTACAGATCTTTCTACGTGGATGGCTGTGCGGGCTCTGGTAGCTCGAGAACGGTTCGACGCTCTTCGGTCGTCGGGAACAGAGGATATCGATGACTGGGTCGAAGCGTTCGATGAGGAGCGTCAGAGCTTGGAGGGCCAGCTAGCGGAAGCGAAGTCGCAAATCGCCAGCTTGTCCGCGCAACTTCGCGGTGCATACCACTCAGGTGAGTCTAGTGGTCTGGTATCCGCGGGCACAGAGCAGGATCTTTTCCCAGGGGAACGGGCGGAAGTCGTGCAGGATGCTTTACGTCAGGCACTTTCCAACGTAGGCGAGGATACGCGAACAGCACACATACTCAGCGACCTTGTATCAAATGAGGAAGTACGAGCCCGAGGAAGCCACGCAGAATCCGTTCGAGCCGCCCTCCAGGACCAGATGAATATAGGTGCGCGAGAAATAAGCGAGCTCCAAGGGCTCGGCTTTTCAGTCACGGATGAGGGTAAGCACTATAAGGCGGTTTTTCGGGATGATCCGAGATACACCTTCACTCTGCACAAGACGGCAAGTGACCATAGAGCGCCTAAGAACCTCGTGAGTCAGATAAATCGCAGATTGTTCAAGTAGGAGGTATGCGCTCGCCGGCGCCTAACAATCAGATCGATCCGACGTGGCAAAGCGGCGGCTTTGCCACGCGGCTCGTCTGTGGCGTTATGCAATTCAAGGGGATTAGCCTTGCATCTCTATAAGGAAGACTATTTTTGGGAGTTTACAGGTTGGAACAATGTTCCATCCAGAGTGCATTTGCGGCTTGTTCACGAGCAAGGTAAGCCCTTCGTTGTTATTTGCTCGCAACCACTCTTCGGTGCAGGCACCTCTGCTCAAAATGCATACAAAATCATAAAGGATCATGTTTGGGGTATTGTTACGACGCGCCTTGAGTATCAAGATCCAAATAGTCGGATAGCCGAAATAGACCGTGTGAAGGATGCGGTAAAATCAAGTAAGAGCATAACTACAGCTCTTGCAGTATGGGCATTAGAAAAATTGTCCTCGCGCCTCAACCGAGAGTCATACCATCCATATAGGCTCCTTCCCGACCTCAACGCTGTCTGGTTAGAACATTGGCCGCCGGGAACTGATTACCTTATGGGGCCACCCGATGACTACCTGCTTGTCCGAGAAAACAAACAAGGCGAGCGATTGTGGGGTCGAATTAATATCAGTAACTTTTCGAATCTTATTGGCTACGAACCCAGTATGTTGGCCTTGCCGTCTTCCATTTTCGAAAATGACCCGCGCAAAAAAATTGCATAACCACGCCATCAACTCGGACGTGCAAAAGCGCCGCTTCGCTCTGCTTTCGCCCGCCGGTTATGGCGAACGTTACAGCAGCCCAAGAGCGCAGTGACGGTGCCATGGGCAGGGCCATTGAGCCATCTTGCCTCAGTTCGGCCTGTCGTCTGGCGGGGTGGCCTCTTCTTCCTGTTCGGTCTCGGATGCCGTGTTCACTGGGTCAGATTTCATTTTCGGCGGCGGTGGCACCCATGCCCGGAGTCGCTGGCCAACCTGTTCGTAGAAATGGGGCACGGCACGCTCAAGTTCCTCGATGAACACCTTGTTGCCGGAGAAGCGGGAGGCTTGATCGGCCACATAGCGCACTTCGAAGGCAGTTGGAACGGCGTCGGTATTCTCGGACTCGAGGTATTCAGGGTCTTCCAGTACGAGGCCGAGAGGGGCCTGCGTGGATTCGGCCTTGCCCGGACGGATCGCCTTCACGAAGAAGCCCTCGGATTCGACGTTGTCGAGCTGGCGGCGTAGCCAGTTGACGCGGGCGCTGGTCTTCTTTTTGTCCTTCGGTGCGTCGAGCCGCATGCTCGTGACGATCACGCGCTTCTCCAGGTTCGCTTCCACGTGGAGCTCTGCCGCGGCGTGCGGGATGTCCAGTTCGCAGCGCAGTACGTGTTCGCAGGCGAGGAGCTCGCAATCACTTTTCAGGCGGGCCTGCGGGTCGGTGCGGTGGGTTCGGCTCAGGCGCAGTTTGACGGCCTGGCCGAGTTTCCGTGAAAGAACCAGGCTCAGATCGCGTTGTTCCTGGTGCCAGCTGGAAACCGTGTTTTCGACCTCTTCGGAGTTCTTGTTCAGCTTCGCGCCATTCTTGACCTTGGCGACGACGTCCTTCCATTCCCGGTTCATGCTGTCGAAGCGGCTGACGCCGCTCGAGTCATGATTCAGATACCGGGTCACTTCCGCGAGGATGAAGCGCTGGTCGGGTGAGCTGATCCCGTCGGCCTCCAACAGGAGGGTGGCCTGCGTGAGGATGTACATCCAGGACCAGTGATAGAGCTCGACGTTGCGCGTCTGGTTTTTCGGCAGCTTGATCGGGTGGTGGGTAGGCTGGGCCACGAACTGGTTGGTGATGGTGATCACCGCATCGATCTTGTGAGCGCGGGCCTGCTGGACGTAGGACTGGAGTTGTTCCTCGTCCACTTCGGCATTGCCGATCTTGGCTTCGATCAGGGCGGTCCAACGCTTCTTCCCGGTATCGAGGACCAGCAGGCCGTCGGGGCGGTCGTTCTTTTTGGAGCTCGATTTCGCGCTCTTCTCTTCCTTGAACGTGACTTCGGTCCAGGCGCCGAGCCTTGCACGGTTGCCTACACGGACGCCCAGGGAGCCCAGCATGGATTGGCGGAGCTCGTAGATGCTTCGCATGGCTGCCAGGACGATGGAGGCTGCTCGTTGTTCTTTGTTGGAGTCGGCGGTGACGGGGATCAGCCGGGCAGCTTCGCCTGACTCGATGAACTCGGGTAGCTCGGCCATGGTTGGTTCCTCCTGGCTCCGGGCGAATCGGTAACGCGGCATCCTTGCGTGCCAGCTTGTGGAAACCATAGCCTATGTGTGGTTCAGCGTCGATTTCGCTAGTGGCGCTTTGCCGGCGGGCCGGTCAGTGGGGCCTTTCGGGCCGGAGTGGGGGATAGAGATCGATTGCGGTGGCGGGGCTTTCGCGACAAGCGGGGGCCATTCCGCGCAACTTTGGGAGAGCCCCGGAAGTGACAACACTCATACCTTCGCTGAACAGCTGCCTGCCGCGGATGACGTCGGGCGAGAAGCGCTTTGCGCGGCGACTGGAGCACTTCCTGGAGGATGACTACCTGTGCTGGTACGACGTACCGGTGGGCGGGCGGTCGGAGCATCCGGATTTCATCGTGCTGCATCCGCAGCGGGGGCTGCTGATCCTGGAGGTGAAGGACTGGCGGCTGGAGACCATCCGGCAGATCGATCGCCAGGAGGCGACCATCCTGACGGACCGGGGCCTGAAGGTGGTGCCCAACCCGCTGGAGCAGGCGCGGCAATATGCCTATCAGGTGATCAAGCCACTGGAGCGCGATCCGCAGCTGGTGCATCCGCCGGGATCTTCGCTGCAGGGGCGGTTGATGCTGCCGTTCGGGCACGGGGTGGTGCTGGCCAACATTACCCGCGCGCAGTTCGAGCAGCAGGAGCTGGGCGAGGTGATTCCGGGCAATCGGGTCATCTGTCGCGACGAGATGACCGAGTCCCAGGATCCGGAGGATTTCCAGAAGCGGCTGTGGGACATGTTCACGGTGCAGTTCCCGCACCGGTTGTCGCTGCCGCAGATCGACCGGATCCGCGGGCACCTGTTCCCCGAGATCCGCATCCGCCAGGGCAGTCTGTTCGACGATGCGTCCGACGCGGACGAGACCGAATCCCCGGCCGAAGTGCTCCCGGACCTGATGCGGGTGATGGACCTGCAGCAGGAGCAGCTGGCGCGCAGCCTGGGAACCGGGCACCGGGTGATCCATGGCGCGGCCGGGGCGGGCAAGACGCTGATCCTGGTCTACCGCTGCCTGCATCTGGCGCGGGCGCTGCGCAAGCCGATCCTGGTGCTGTGTTACAACCGCACCCTGGCCGACCGCCTGCAGGCCATCCTGGCGGAGAAGGGCGCGGGCGATCAGGTGGTGGTGTACAACTTCCATCGCTGGTGCCACGCGCAGCTGCGCACTTACAACGTGCCCCCACCGCCGAATAACACGGACAAGCGGGCGTTCTTCGACCAGCTGGTGCAGCAGGTGATCGGCGGCGTCGACCAGGGGCAGATCCCCGGCGGGCAGTACGGCGCGGTGATGATCGACGAGGGCCACGACTTCGAGCCGCACTGGTTCCGGCTGGCCACGCAGATGGTCGACCCAGACACCAACTCGGTGCTCGTGCTGTACGACGACGCTCAGTCGATCTACGGCCGCAGCCAGAGCCGGTTCAGCTTCTCCAGCGTGGGCGTGGAGGCCCGCGGGCGCACCACCATCCTGCGGGTGAATTACCGCAACACCCGCCAGGTGCTGGACCTGGCCACCCGCTTCGCCCGCGAACTGCTGGACCCGCAGGAGGCCGAGGAAGACGGCATCCCGCTCGTGCCGCCGGAAAGCGCGGGCCGCGAAGGCCCGGAGCCCGCGATCATCCCCCTGCCCGCCCAGCCGCAGGAGATCGAATACATCGCCGGGCACTTCAAGCGGCTGCACGAACAGGGCCGCCCCTGGAGCGAGATGGCCGTGCTGCACCGCCGCGTGCCCGCCGCCGGCAAGATCCGCGCGGTGTTCGAGCGTGCGGGCATCCCGCTGGAAAACCTCGGGGACCGCAATCGCCAGAAGTCGGCCACCCCGGCCGACACGGTCAAGATGGTGACCATGCACTCCAGCAAGGGCCTGGAGTTTCCCGTGGTGGCCCTGACCGGCCTGGGCGAGATGGACACCGCCGAGGAGCGCGAGGCCGAAGAGGCCCGCCTGCTCTACGTGGCCATGACCCGGGCCATGGACGAGCTGATCGTCACCGGCCCGCCGCAGGCCCCCTTCCTCCGCCGCATCGGCGAGGCCGCGCAGGCCTGAACCCGCGAGCCCGGGCGGGCGCTGGCGGTTACCCTCTATGCTGCGACGGGTTTAAAGGGGCGAGCATCCTCCACGACGAGACCATGACCCAGACTGGCGATCGCGGCGTGGACCGCCTCGATCCTGGAGCGGTGATCCACGTCGATTAGCCGCCGGATCGCACCCTCATGGCTGCCCATTCGGTGTGCCAGTTCCGAGTTGCTGACCCCTTCCGCCCGCATGGCGACCCGGAGCGCGAGTTTGGCGGCGATCAGGGGCGACACCGGCGCGATTGCCTCGCCCGGTTCCGCGTCGGTGGGGGAGGGGATGGGGCGCCCCTCCATGACGTAGCCAGCGAGCGCCGCGCCCAGGGCCTCGCCCATTTCGCGCAGCGCCTCCTCTTGAGATTCCCCGTCCGTCAGGGCCTCGGGCACGTCCCGGCACGTCGCCAGGTAGTGGCCGCCTTCGTCGCGTTCGAGTTGTACGGGGTATGCGTAGCGCATGGCTCTGTCCTCAAATGTCGTTCGGGTCGATACCGAGCTGCTTGCACATGGCTTTCAGCAGCCCGGGGCCGATCTCCTTCTTACGGTCCTTCAGGGTCGTGAAGCGGTCACCGTAGTAGATTCGGCCATGGCTCCCTTTCCCTTGGTGCTCGACCAGTTGAACCGGCGTGCCGGTTTTCTTTCCCAGCTTCTGCAGCCGCTTCAGGTATTCGTTTCCATTCATGTTGCGGCCCACTAATCCCTTGCCCATAGACTCGTACATTTGTGTACGAGTCGTCAAGCTGTTGTGTAGCTGATGCTCGGTCCGGACTCCAGTTTTTCACCGTAGTCAGGGACCTACGGCTCTCCATGCGCGTGGGCGGGCCCTTGAACCGACGTCCTGGACCGCCAAATAGCTTGATCGGGAGCGAGAACTTCGGGGGCAATTGCCGCTTGCCCTGCGGTGTGCCACCTGTTGAAGGAGTCCACCAAACGGTAATGGACCACACGAATCCTTCCCCATCGCCGCCGGGGTCACCTTTGACCGCCTCGTGGACGGCGTCTATCGTCAAAGGAGAGGGGCAGGGAACGGCTCCGGCAAACCCGTTGCAACCTCGCGGAATCGCGAAGGAGGCATACCATGCGCAGCGTAGACAACATGCCGGCCCTGGACTGGGAAAACGGCAGGAACGCCATGCGGGCGAAGTTCCAGGTGATGCACGAAGAACCGGTGGTGCTGAAGATGCCCGCCGACATGGACTGGTCGGTGAACGGGGACGAGTTCGGCTGCACGCTGGACGACGGCGGGATGCCGCGTGACTGCGAGGGCGGCAGCCTGCTGCATCGTCTGGCGGAGCTCAATGACATGCCGGCGCTGGAGGACATCGCGAAGGCCTGCGACTACTCCAGTTCCCGCGTGGACATCGACGCCGCTGGCTCCCGCATCATCGTGCACGACTGACCGGCCCTGTGCCGGGCGTGAGCCCTATGCTTCTGCGTGGAACTCGCGGTATTCCTCGAGGAAGGCGAGGCGGGTGGTGTCGGTCACCCGGTCGATGAACAGGGTGCCGTCGAGGTGGTCGATCTCGTGCTGGAACACGGTGGCGAGGAAGCCTTCGGGTTCCAGGCGGCGGGGCGTGCCATCGGGCTCGTGGTAGTCGACGGCGATGTGGCGCGGCCGGGCGACTTCGCCGCGCAGGCCGGGCACGGACAGGCAGCCTTCCCAGTAGCGTTGCGGCATCGGGTCCAGCACGGTGACCACCGGGTTCACCAGCACCAGGCGGCCGGTGGGCACGGCATCGGGGTAGCGCGCGTTGCCGGGCTGGACTTCGATCACCGCCACGCGTCGGGTATCACCGATCTGGGCGGCGGCGAGGCCGAGCCCTTCGCTGGCGTGCATGGTGTCCACCAGGTCGTCCACCAGGGCCTGCAGCCCGGCACTGTCGAAGTCGCCATCGGCCACCGGGTCGCAGACGCGACGCAGGTCGGGGTGCCCCATACGCAGGATTCGACGAACGCTCATGGCATCGATGGTGCCACAGTGCAAACGGGGCTTCCCGGCGAGTCGATGCCGTGGCCTGTCCCGTAAATTGTACATTTGGGCTGCTCGCCCTATACTTGTACGGGTGACTGTACAGGAGGGCTCCATGAAGATTGTGTCATTCACTGAGGCTCGCAACGGCCTCAAAGCCGTACTCGATGGCGTGGTCGATGATGCCGACACCACGGTGATTACGCGCCGCGATTCGGAAGACGCCGTGGTAATGTCGCTGGATTACTACAACAGTCTGATGGAGACCGTGCATCTTCTGCGTTCCCCGGCGAATGCCGAGCATCTCAACAAGTCCATTGCGCAATACAAGGCAGGAAAGGCCACCGAGCGTGAGCTGGTAGACGGGGATGAGTAGTCGGCTCCTTTGCTGGACGGACGAAGCATGGAACGACTACATCTACTGGCAAGCCCAGGACCGGAAGACCCTCAGGCGGATCAACAAGTTGATCGCGGATGTGAAGCGGTCACCGCTGGAAGGCATTGGCAAGCCGGAACCTCTCAAGGAGAACCTGGCTGGTTTCTGGTCGCGCCGTATTGATGACACCCATCGCCTGGTCTATGCCGTGGACGGTTCGTCCATCACCATCATCTCCTGCAGATACCACTATTGAGCGCGATTGATGGGGCCGCTGGCCCTCGCCGAACGGGGCATGCGGACGCGAGAGGACGACTGCGGACAGGGAAATGGTGGCCGGGGACGGAATCGAACCGCCGACACGGGGATTTTCAATCCCCTGCTCTACCGACTGAGCTACCCGGCCAGTACTGACTTGTTGCGGGGTTCGCCGTGAGGCGAAGAGCAGTATTAAAGCGGTCCGGGGCGCTCACGTCAAGGGCGCGCCCCGGGGCCGGCTTCAGGACTGGTTGGGGTCGACGAAGCCTTCGGGTTTTTCGGAGCCGTCGCCGAACAGGAACTTCTCCATTTCCTCTTCCAGGAACTTGCGCGCCTTGGGGTCCACCGGGGTCAGGCGATACTCGTTGATGAGCATGGTCTGGTGGCTCAGCCAGGCGTTCCAGGCTTCCTTGGAGACGTTGAGGTAGATCTTCTTGCCCATCTCGCCCGGGTAGGGCGGGACGTCCAGGCCTTCGGCCTCTTTGCCGAGTTTTACGCAGTTAACGGTTCGTGCCATGGCCGGAATCCTTTTCGCTTTGCAGTAAGCCTTGTATGGGGGCCGGGATGCCTGCCGGCCGCGACTGGCCCGGTTTATACCAGATCACCCCGGGGGCATCCATGATCCCGCACTCGCCCGCCGGGAGCCGGTAGCGCTGCACGCGCAGGTCGAGCTGGTAGTGGCTGAAGCCGTGGCTGAGCGCATCGCCTTCCAGCGCCTCGGCGTGTGGCCAGTGGGTGTGCACCCAGGCCTCCAGATGCTCCGGGTCTTCGGCCTCGGGCAGGGTGTACAGTCCGCCCCAGATGCCGCTGGGCGGGCGCTGTTCCAGGTAGATCCCTTCGGGGGCGTGCAGCAGGGCGGCCCAGCGCGTGCGTGTCGGGCGTTCGCGCTTCGGCCGCGGGTGCGGCAGCTCGGTGGTGCGTTCCTGCAGGCGGGCGCCGCAGTCCTCGGCCACCGGGCAGGCGGGGCAGTCGGGGCGGCTGCGGGTGCACACCAGCGCGCCCAGATCCATGATCGCCTGGGTGTAGTCGGCGCAGCGGCTGGCGGGCGTGCGGGCCTCGGCTTCGCGCCACAGGGTCTTCTGGCTGGCGGTGCTGCCGGGCCAGCCGTCCACCGCGGCGTGGCGGGCGAGCACGCGCTTGGCGTTGCCGTCGAGGATGGCCTCGGGGGCGTCGTGTGCCTGGGCGACGATGGCGGCGGCGGTGGAGCGGCCGATGCCGGGCAGGGCCTCCAGCGCCACGCGTTCGCGCGGGAAATGGCCGTTGTGGTCTTCCACGATGGTCCGGGCGCAGCGGTGCAGGTTGCGGGCGCGGGCGTAGTAGCCGAGGCCGGCCCACAGGGCGAGGACGTCGTCCACGGGGGCGGCGGCCAGGCTCTGCACGTCCGGGAAGCTCGCGGTGAACCGCTCGAAATACGGGATGACGGTCTCGACCCGGGTCTGCTGCAACATGATCTCGGAGACCCATACGCGGTAGGGCGTGCGCGGGTGCTGCCACGGGAGATCGTGACGACCGTTGCGGTCGAACCAGTCCAGCAGGCGTTGGGCGAAGGGTTGCATGATGGCGGGGGAGGAGGCGCCGACACCCGGGGCGATGTGCCCGGGCGTCGGTGTTCGCGGTCGGGTTTAACGAGTGCGGGTGACCCGGGTTCCCCGGTTTACTCGAGGAGTTCCCGCATGCGGTCTTCCGCTTCCTGCTCGAGGCTGCGTTCGGCCTCTTCGTCTTCTTCGTCTTCCTCGTCTTCCTCGTCTTCGTCAGCTTCTTCGGCTTGTTCGTCGTTTGCTTCTTCCTCGTCCGCTTCGTCGCGCGAGAGGCCGAGGCGCTCCATCAGGCGCCGGGTGGCCTCGTCACGCAGTTCGTCCTCGTCCACGCCCAGCTCTTCGGCGGCGCGTTCACGCAGGATGGACTCGAGGTCGAGGCGGAAGCTGGGGTCGTCGAACGTGCCGCTGATGCGGATCGGCAGGCGGACGCCGCGCAGGTCTTCCAGCGAACGTCCGCCCTGGCCTTCCAGGGTGCCGACGAGAGTCGTGTCCACGCGGTAGTCCAGCGACTCGTCGTTGAGGTCGGCCGAGCCCTGGCCGCGGACGCGCAGCAGCGGGGAGTTGCCTTCCAGGTCGTTGTTGGAGACCACGCCGTTCTCGATGTCGAAACTGCCGGAGATCTCGCTGAAGTCCGTCTGCCGCGGCTCGTCCGACTCGTATTCACGGCCGCGGATGCGGGCCTCCGCGCGGCGGATGATGTCGGCGACATTGATGCCGCGCACCGCGCCGTCCTCGAAGCGCATGTCGCCGTCGCCGTTGAGGTTGGCCCGCAGGTCGGACAGCGCCTCGCCTTGCGTGGTGATGTCGAGCGTGAGGTTGCCGGTGCCCAGCAGCATGGCGTCGTCACCCTGCAGGTCGTCCAGCAGGGCGCCGATATCCAGGCCGGCCAGGTCGGTGGTGAGGCCGTAGCGCGGCTGGCTGCCCGAGGCGTCCAGCTGGATGCGGCTGGTCAGTTCGCCGTCGTAGCCGGTGGCGGACAGCGGGTCGATCACCCAGTCGCCGCCGCGCGCCCGGATGTCCAGCGCGATGTCGCGCAGTTCCAGGCCCATCAGGGTCAGGCGACCATCGAGGGCCAGGCTGCCGTCCACGTCGACGGAACGCAGGGCTTCCATAGGCAGTTCGACCCGCAGCTCCTCGGCTTCTTCCTCGTCGGGGGCGCCGTTGGCTTCGCCGGTGCGCGCCTCTTCGACCTCCGGCGGGAGGTAGCGGTCGACGTTGAGCTCGTTGCCGCGCAGGTCGAAACCGAAATGCGGACGCTCGCCGGTGGTGTCCAGCGTGGCGTCACCGCTGAGGGTCGTGTCGTCGAGGGTGAACAGGAACGGCGACAGTTCCAGGTTGCCCGGCGTACCGGCCGCGGAAAGGTCGAACGCGACCCGCTGCAGGGCATCCGGATCCGCGGTGGCCGGGGCTTCCAGCCCCAGGTCGTCCATGACCGAGCGCAGGTTGAAGGTGTTGGAGCGCAGTTCGCCACGCATCTGTGGCTGGTCGCCCTGCAGGTTGCCCAGTTCGGCAAACCCGGTGAGGGTTACCCTGGAGGCCTCCACCGTCAGGCGTTCCATGCGCAGGCGGGTGTCGTCTTCGTCCACCTCCAGCGCCACGTCGCTGCGGAAGACGACGGCCATCGGCTGCGGCACCGGGCCGCCTTCCACGTCGAGGTTGAGGTCCAGGCGACGCACTGCATAGCGATTGTTCAGCAGGTCGAGGTTGACCAGTCCGGTCAGGTCCATGGTGGTGCTGAGCGGCTGCTCCAGCGGGCCGCCCTCGGCCTCCAGCGCGGCGGACATTTCCAGCCGGGTCTCCACGCCGGGCTGGAAGCGGCCCACCTGCAGGCTGAACGGGTCCAGCACGGCGCGCATCCCGGTCTCGCGGTCGTCCCACACCACGCGGGCGTTGGTCAGGCTGATGCCGGCGATATCGATCCGCTCCATGGCCAGGCGCGATTCGGTGGCGGTCCGTTCTTCGTCCTCGTCGCCGGTCACGGCCTCGTCGCGGGCTTCGTCGGCGCGCGCAGCGAGGTCGTCCCAGTTGTTGCGGCCGTCCTCGTCGCGCGCCAGGTTCAGGCGCACGCCGTCGCCTTCAACCTGTTGCACTTCCAGCTCGCGGCGCAGCAGCGGCATGACCGCGACGGCCACGTCCACCACGTCGAGCTCGGCGAAGGGTTCGTCGCCGAAGCCCTCGGCGTTGCCGAAGCGCACGTCTTCCAGGCGCAGGCCGAGGGTGGGGAACAGCGTCAGGCTGACATCGCCGGCCAGTTCCAGATCGCGCCCGGTCTGTTCGTGCACCTGGGCCTCGATGCGCTCCTTGTAATCGTTGGCGTCGAACGTCACCAGCAGATACGCGGCGACGACGATCACCACGAGGATCAGGATGCCGATCAGGCCAAACAGGCGCTTGATCCATTTCATGTTCGGGAATCTCCTTGCGGGTCGGGGGCCTTCCAGCTGCCGCTGCGACCGCCGTGTTTTTCCAGAAGCCGGACCGTTTCCAGCACCATGCCCCGGTCCACGGCCTTGCACATATCGTAGATGGTCAGAAGGGCGGTGGAGACGGCGGTCAGGGCCTCCATCTCCACGCCGGTGACTGCATGTACTTCGCAGGTTGCCCGGGCCACGACCGCGTCATCTTCCAGATCGAATTCGACCGCCACGCGGCTGAGTCCGATGGGATGGCACAGCGGGATCAGGTCACCCGTTCTCTTGGCACCCATGATACCGGCGATGCGGGCAATGCCCAGAACATCCCCTTTGGAATGATTGCCTTCGCGGACCTTTTGCAGGGTTTCCGGCTGCATGCGGATGCGGCCCTCGGCGATGGCCACGCGGTGGGAGACGGCCTTGTCGCCGACATCCACCATGTGCGCGTGGCCCTGAGAGTCAAAATGAGTGAAATTGTTCATGCTGGCTATAATGCTTGTTTGAGCGACACACGTGTAGGGGCCGTATGACGGTAAAAGTGCTGTATTTCGCGCGGCTGCGCGAGGAACTGGGCCGCGATGGCGAGCAGGCCGAGCTGCCCGCCGAAGGGTGCACGGTGGCCGGTCTGTGGGAAAACCTGCACGGTGAACCCCCGCCGCAGCGCCTGATGACGGCGGTCAACCAGTCCCAGGCGGGCCCGGGCACCCCGGTGCGCGACGGCGACGAGGTGGCCTTCTTTCCGCCGGTCACCGGAGGCTGAGCATGACGGTGATGATCCATCACGAGGACTTCGACCCCTGGGACGCGCTGCGCGCGGCGGAGCAGGACATTCCCGCCGAAGCACGTGGCGCGGCCAGCGTGTTCGTCGGCCGCATGCGCGACTTCAACGAGGACGACACGGTCACCGGGCTGTTTCTGGAGCACTACCCGGGAATGACCGAGCAGGAGCTGGAGCGCATCGTGGAGGCCGCCCAGCAGCGCTGGCCCCTGCTGGGCGTGCACGTTGCGCACCGCGTGGGCGAGGTGCGGCCGGGCGATGCGCTGGTGCTGGTGGCGACCTGGTCGGCCCATCGTGCGGCCGCCCGCGATGCCTGCAGCGACATCCTGGAGCGGCTCAAGCACGAGGCCCCGTTCTGGAAACGCGAGCGCCTGGCCGACGGCAGCAGCCGCTGGGTGGAGCGCAACACGCCCGGCTGAATCCCGCGCGTCGCGCGCGAGCGGGATCAGCCGGCCAGCAGCTCGCGCGGGTTGAAGCTGGATGACTCCGCCATCTTTTCGTACCAGTCGCCGGCTTCGTCTTCCGGCGGCACATGGATCATCAGCCGCAGATACAGATCGCCAGGGGTCTTGCCGGGCAGTCCCTTGCCCTTCAGCCGCACCTGCTTGCCCGACTGCGAGCCCTTCGGCACTTTCAGGTTGACCGCCCCGTGCGGGGTGGGTGCCTCGATCGTGGCGCCCAGCGCGGCCTCCCACGGGGTGATCGGGATGTCGCGGTACAGGTCGCGCCCTTCCACCCGGTAGTTGGGGTCCGGCTTGATGCGGATCTCCAGCAGCAGGTCGCCCGGGGCGCCGTTGCCCACGCCCGGGTCGCCCTGGCCGCGTACCCGGACCCGCGAGCCGTCCTTGGCGCCGGCGGGGATGCGCACGCGCTGCGGGCGCCCGCGCGGGTCGGTCACCGACAGCTCGGCGCCGTGCATGGCCTGCTCCAGCGAGACCTCCACGACGCCTTCGCGGTCGGCACCACGCACGTCGAAGCCGCGCCGGCGACCGCCGCCACCCATGCCGCCGCCGCCAAAGATCGACTCGAAGAAGTCGGAGAAGCCGCCGAAATCGGCTCCGCCGGCACCCGGTCCGGCGCCCCGTGCGCGGCCGCCGGCACCCGCGCCGGTACCCGCACCGGTCCAGCCGTCCCAGCCCGGCGGCGGACGGAAGTCCTGCCCCTGGCGCCAGTTGGCGCCCAGCTGGTCGTAGGCCTTGCGCTTT
This sequence comes from Thioalkalivibrio sp. AKL17, assembly GCF_000377885.1. Taxonomy (NCBI): domain Bacteria; kingdom Pseudomonadati; phylum Pseudomonadota; class Gammaproteobacteria; order Chromatiales; family Ectothiorhodospiraceae; genus Thioalkalivibrio; species Thioalkalivibrio sp. AKL17. Next base: position 135,953 of record NZ_KB898767.1, on the reverse strand, counting down.
TCCGGGTCCCCGAGGGCCTCGTAGGCCTCGTTGACCTCCTTGATGCGCGTCTCGGCCTGCGGGTCGTCACTGACGTCGGGGTGGTACTTGCGCGCCAGCTTGCGATAGGCCTTCTTGATGTCGTCCTGGCTGGCGTTACGGTCCACGCCCAGGATCTTGTAGTAGTCCTTGTATTCCATCTCCTGCCTCGAGTCGGAACCCTTTCGGCGACCGGCGAAGCCGGTGTGTATGCGTTCGGGTACCACCCGAATCCCGGGCCATCATACCCGGGATTCGGGTGCTACCGGCACCAATCAAAAGGCGCTGCCCGCTCGCGCCGGCAGCGCCCGCTGGAAGGCCCGCGCCCCGGCCGTGGCCGGGGACGCTGCCGGCTGCGGATCAGCTCTCGATCTCGATCCGGCGCGGCTGCACTCTGGCCTGCTTTGGAATGCGAACCTCCAGTACGCCGTTCTGGCTGCGCGCGGAGATGTTCTCCGCATCGGCGGTGTCCGGCAACGAGAAGCGGCGGAAGAAGGTGCCGCGCATGCGCTCCACGCGCTTGTAGCCTTCCTGCTCTTCCTCGTGCTCGTACTTGCGCTCGCCGCGCAGCGTCAGCACGCCGTTCTCCATGTGGAGTTCGATGTCCTTGGGGTCCACGCCGGGTACGTCGGCATGCAGCACGTAGGCATCGTCTTCCTCGCGGATGTCCACCGCAGGGCTCCAGTCGGCCGCGCTCACCGAGTCCTCGCCACCGGGCACGTCGGGCAGGCGGCCGAGTTCGCGCGAGAGCTGGTTGAGCAGGCTCCAGGGTTCGTAACGCATCATGTTCATGACTATACCCTCCTCGTTCGGGTGTCTTTTTGACTCAATAACCGAAATAGGGGTGTTCAGGCGCGATTTCAAGTCAGGCGACGAAAATCGCGCAGGCGGTAGTCGTTTTCGGTAACCAGTTCGAAAAGCCCGTGGATTCCGTCGTGGGTCATATGCGGGCGCAGCAGCCGCGCGGGGAACTGCACGCTGACCCCGGCCTCGGAAATCGCGAATACGGTGGTGGAGCGCCCGGAATAGTACTGCTCCATCATGTCCGGGGAGATGTCCAGGCGGATGCGGAAACGCTGCATGGCGGGTCAGTCCGATGGGGCGGAGCGCGCGGGGCGGGATCGGCCGGGCGGGGGTGGCCCCGCGACCCCCGGTGTCCCGTATACTGCGCGCCCGACAAATTTAGCAAGGAATCGCCATGCGCCCCAGCGGCCGACAGCCCGACGAGATGCGCCCGGTCAGTTTTACCCGGCACTTCACCCGCCACGCCGAGGGTTCGGTTCTGGTGGAGTTCGGTGACACCCGGGTGCTGTGCAACGCCACCATCGAGCCGCGAGTTCCGCCCTGGCTCAAGGGTAAGGGCAAGGGCTGGGTCACGGCCGAGTACAGCATGCTCCCGCGTTCCACCCACGACCGCATGGCGCGCGAGGCGGCGCGCGGCAAGCTGGGCGGGCGCACCATGGAGATCCAGCGCCTGATCGGTCGCGCCCTGCGTGCCGTGGTCGACATGGAGGCGCTCGGCGAGCGCCAGATCATCATCGACTGCGACGTGATCCAGGCCGACGGCGGGACCCGCACGGCCTCCATCTCCGGCGCGTATGTGGCCCTGCGCGACGCGGTGGCGCACGGGCGCGAGACCGGTCTGCTGAAGAAGGACCCGCTGCACGGCTATCTGGCCGCGGTGTCGGTGGGCATCTTCAACGGCTCGGCGGTGCTGGATCTCGACTACGACGAGGATTCCAGCGCCGAGACCGACATGAACCTGGTGATGAACGAGGCCGGCGGGGTGATCGAGATCCAGGGCACTGCCGAAGGTCACGCCTTCCGGCGCGACGAGCTGGACACCATGCTGGACATCGGCGAGAAGGGCATCGGCACCATCATCGACGCGCAGCGCGCGGTGCTCGGGGAGGGTTGAGCGGCATGGCGGCGCAGCGCGTGGTCCTGGCCACCGGCAATCCGGGCAAGCGGAGCGAGCTGGCGGCGCTGCTGGAGCCGCTGGGCATGGAGGTGGTCACGCAGACCGAACTGGATGTGCCGGAGGCCGAGGAGACCGGCCTGACCTTCGTCGAGAACGCCCTGTTGAAGGCGCGCAATGCGGCCCGGCACACCGGGCTGGCGGCGGTGGCCGACGACTCCGGGCTGGAGGTGGACGCCCTGGGCGGCGAGCCGGGGATCTATTCCTCGCGCTATGCCGGGGAGAGCGGCGACGGCGCCGATGCCGCCAACAACGCGAAGCTGCTGGCGGCGCTGGAGGGTGTGCCGCCGGAGCGCCGTGGCGCGGGTTTCCGGGCCGTGGTGGTGTTCCTGCGCCATGCGGACGACCCGGCCCCGCTGATCGCCGAGGGGGTGTGGCGCGGACGCATCGCCGCCGCGCCGGCGGGTGGCGGCGGGTTCGGTTACGACCCGTTGTTCGAGCTGCCGGAACGCGGTTGCACCTCGGCCGAACTGGAGCCGGCGGAGAAAAACCGCCTGAGCCACCGCGGCCAGGCCCTGCAGAAACTGGCGGAAGCCCTGCGGGAACGTGCCGGCCGCTGAGCCGCGGGCTATGCTCCCGGCATGACCCCGAGCTTCGATACCCCGATCCCGCTGGCGCTGTACGTCCACCTGCCGTGGTGCGTGCGCAAGTGCCCGTACTGCGACTTCAACTCGCACGAGCCGCGAGGCGGCGAACCCCCGTTCGACGCCTACGTGGCCGCGCTGCTGCGCGATCTGGAAGCGCAGCTGCCGGAGGTGTGGGGGCGTCGCATCGAGAGCGTGTTCATCGGCGGTGGCACCCCCAGTCTGTTCCCGCCCGAAGCCATGGCGGAGCTGATGTCGGGACTGCGCGCGCTGCTGCCCTTGCGGCCGGACGTGGAGGTCACCCTGGAGGCGAACCCCGGGACTGCCGACCGGGATTATTTCCGTGGCTACCGCGAGGCCGGGATCAACCGGCTGTCGTTGGGGGTGCAGAGCTTTGACGGCGACATGCTGCAGCGTCTGGGGCGCATCCACGGACCGGAGGAGGCCGCCGAGGCGGTGGCTCATGCGCGGACGGCCGGCTTCGAGCGGATCAATCTGGACTTGATGTTCGGCCTGCCGGGGCAGTCGGTGGCGCAGGGGGTGGCGGATCTGGAGGCGGCGATCGCGCAGCAGCCGGAGCACATCTCCTGGTATCAGCTCACGCTGGAGCCCAATACACTGTTTGCCGCGCGGCCGCCGGTGTTGCCGGAAGACGACGCGGTGGGCGAGCTTTTTGCCGCCGGAAGGGCGCTTCTCGCGGAGGCGGACTATACTCGCTACGAAGTGTCCGCATACGCGAGGGCGGATGAGAGGTGCCGGCACAATCTCAACTACTGGACCTTCGGGGATTACCTCGGCATCGGGGCCGGTGCTCACGGGAAGCTCACGCGGGTCCACGACGGCTCCATCATCCGCCGCGTGCGTCCGCGCCAGCCGCAGGCCTATCTCGACGCCCCGGCCGGGGGGCGGGATACACCGGTCGTACCCGGCGAGCGGCCGTTCGAGTTCATGCTGAATGCCCTGCGCCTGGTCGAGGGTGCGCCGGAGGAGCTTTTTTGCGAACGTACCGGGCTGCCGCTTGCGGCCCTGCAGCCCGGGCTGGATCGGGTGCGCGGGCGGGGTCTGCTGGAGCCCGCCGGTAGTGGTGTGCTGCGTGCAACTCCGGAGGGGTTGCAGTTCTTGAATGAGGTGCTGGAGGCCTTTCTGGCGGAGTCCGAAGCCGATGGCCAACAGGAGGAGGTGTCGGAATGAGCCGACCGATCGAATTCGTGGCGTTTGCCTGCCCCTGGTGCGGCGAGCCGGGCGAGACCACCATCGACATGGTGAGCAATGAAGGCGAATGGGTGGAAGACTGCGCGGTCTGCTGCTCGCCGATCGTCTTTCGCTGCCGCAAGCCTGCCGAGTGCGGAGGGGATGACGTCCCCGAGGTGGAAGCCGAGCGGGAGGGTGGTTGATGCGCCCGCCCGAATACCGGCCCATCCCCTGCGAGCGGTATTCGGAGCTGGAACTGTGCATCATGCACGGTCGGCCGCTGCGGATTCGCTGGCGGCGGGCGGGTCTGGATTACGTCGCCCGGGTGACGCCGCTGGATCTGCGCACGCGCCGCGGGGCGGAGTACCTGATCCTGCTGGATCCCGGCGGGCGGCGTCAGTGGCGGCGGCTGGACCGCATGCTGGAGTTCGAGCCGCTGGCGGCCAGCGCCTGACGCCGGGGCGCGACGTCAGGAACGCTTCATCTGATCGAAGAACTCGCCGTTGGTCTTGGACGACTGCATACGGCCGAGGAGGAATTCCATCGCCTCGATGTCGTCCATGCCGTGCAGGAACTTCCGCAGGATCCAGAGTTTCTGCAGTTCCTCCGGATCGGTCAGCAGTTCCTCGCGGCGGGTGCCGGAACGGTTGACGTTGATCGCCGGGTAGATGCGCTTTTCGGCGATGCGCCGCTCCAGGTGCACCTCCATGTTGCCGGTACCCTTGAATTCCTCGTAAATCACCTCGTCCATCTTGGAGCCGGTGTCCACCAGGGCCGTGGCGAGGATGGTCAGGCTTCCGCCTTCCTCGACATTGCGCGCGGCCCCGAAGAAACGCTTGGGCCGGTGCAGGGCGTTGGCGTCGACGCCGCCGGTGAGCACCTTGCCGGAGCTGGGGGCAACGGTGTTGTAGGCACGGGCGAGTCGGGTGATCGAGTCCAGGAGGATGACCACGTCGCGGCGGTGCTCCACCAGGCGCTTGGCCTTCTCGATGACCATCTCGGCCACCTGCACGTGGCGCTGGGCCGGTTCGTCAAAGGTGGAGGAGACGACCTCGCCCTGCACCATGCGGTCCATCTCGGTCACTTCCTCGGGCCGTTCGTCGACCAGCAGGACGATGAGATAGCACTCCGGGTAATTGGTCGCGATGCTCTGGGCGATGTTCTGCAGGATCAGGGTCTTGCCGGCCTTGGGCGGCGAGACGATCAGGCCGCGCTGGCCCTTGCCGAACGGCGCGACGATGTCGATGACGCGGGCGGTGATGTCCTCGGTGGAGCCGTTGCCCCGCTCCATGCGCATGCGATGGTTGGCATGCAGCGGCGTGAGGTTCTCGAACAGGACCTTGTGTCTGGCATTTTCCGGCGGCTCGAAGTTGATCTCCGAGACCTTCAGCAGCGCGAAGTAGCGTTCGTTGTCCTTCGGCGGGCGGATCTTGCCGGCCACCGTGTCGCCGGTGCGCAGGCCGAAGCGGCGGATCTGGCTGGGGGAGACGTAGACGTCGTCGGGGCCGGCCTGATAGGAGGCGTCCGGGCTGCGCAAAAAGCCGAAGCCGTCGGAGAGGATCTCCAGTACGCCGTCGCCGTAAATCGCCTCGCCGCTTTTCGCGTGGGCCTTCAGCAGGGCAAAGATGATGTCCTGCTTGCGGGCACGGGACATGTTCTCGATGCCCTGGTTTTCGGCGAGGCCAACGAGGTCGGCGGCGGTCATCCGCTTCAGTTCGGTCAGATTCATGCGTGGGGCGCTGTGCTCAACGTGGATGAACGGCGGCCGGGGATAGCCGCAGGATTGCAATGATGACGGGGCAGGGGACGACTCCGGGAGAGACCCGGTATCGACGAAACGCTTGAATGTTAAGCGGGGCGGGCGGCTGTTGCAAGCCCGCCCCGTTACGGCGCTCGACCGTGCAGCCGATCAGGCGTGCTGATCGAGAAAGGCGGTCAGCTGCGATTTGGACAGCGCGCCCACCTTGGTGGCCTCGACGTCCCCGTTCTTGAACAACATCAGCGTCGGGATGCCGCGGATTCCGAACTTGGGCGGCGTCGACGGGTTTTCGTCGATGTTCAGTTTGGCAACCTTGACCTTGCCGGCGTATTCTTCGGCGATTTCGTCCAGAATCGGCGCGATCATCTTGCAGGGACCGCACCATTCCGCCCAGTAGTCCACCAGGACCGGCTGGTCGGACTTCAGGACGTCCTCGTCGAAACTGGCGTCCGATGTATAAATGATCTTGTCGCTCACTCCGCGTCCTCATGACGTTGGGTTGGCACCGGCCTTCTTCAGGGCCGCGTACGCCGTACTATCGACGAAGATGACGGCAAAGTTCAAGTAAAACAGCGAAGCCCGCCCGGGAGCCCCATGACTGACGCCGCGCAAGACCCCTCAGTACCCGCATTCGACCGTTTCGATCTGCCCGAGACGGTGCGCGCGGGCTTGCGCAAGGCCGGGTTCGATACCTGTACTCCCATTCAGGCGCAGGCGCTGCCGATCGCGCTGGAGGGCCGCGACGTGGCAGGGCAGGCACAGACCGGAACCGGCAAGACCGCGGCCTTCCTGATCGCCACCTTCAACCGCCTGCTGCGCCAGGCGCCTGCGGAGCACCGCCGGCCCACCGACGTGCGCGCCCTGATCCTGGCTCCGACGCGCGAGCTGGCGGTACAGATCCACCGCGACGCGGAGCTGCTGGGGGGCGAGACCGGCCTGAGGCTGGCTCTGGCCTACGGTGGCACGGACTACGATCGCCAGCGGGAAGCGCTGGCCGCCGGCGCCGACGTGCTGATCGGCACCCCGGGGCGCATCATCGACTACTTCAAGCAGAAGGTCTTCGGCCTGAAGCACACCGAGGTGGTGGTGCTGGACGAGGCCGACCGCATGTTCGACCTGGGCTTCATCAAGGACGTGCGTTTTCTGATGCGCCGCTGCGCACCGCCGTCGGAACGCCTGTCCATGCTGTTCTCCGCCACCCTGTCGTGGCGGGTGATGGAGCTGGCCTACGAGCACATGGACAACCCGGAGAAGGTGCAGATCGAAGCGGAGACCCTGACCGCCGACCGGGTGCGTCAGACCATCTACTATCCGGCCAACGACGAGAAGATCCCGCTGCTGCTGGCGCTGGCGCGGGATCTGGCGCCGGAACGGGCGATCGTGTTCTCCAATACCAAACACGGAGCGGAGAAGGTGGCCGACTGGCTCAATGCCAACGGCCACGCCGCCGCGCTGCTCTCGGGCGACGTGCCGCAGAAGAAGCGCTCGAAGCTGCTGGAGGGCTTCGCCGCGGGTGAATACACCTTCCTGGTGGCGACCGACGTGGCGGCCCGCGGCCTGCATATCCCCGAGGTGACGCACGTGTTCAACTTCGACCTGCCGCAGTCGGGCGAGGACTACGTGCACCGCATCGGGCGTACCGCGCGCGCCGGCGCCGAGGGCGACGCGATCAGCTTCGGCTGCGAGGACTCGGCGTTCTACCTGCCGGACATCGAGTCCTATCTGGGCGAACGCATCCCCACCGAGAACATTGACCGCGCCTCCCTGCCGCAGGACCCGAACCGCCCGAAACCTCGCGAGCGCAAGCCGCGCGGCGGGCCCGGCGGACGTGGCGGTCCGCGTGGCGGCAACGGCCGCGGCCGCTGAAACCGAACCGGAGCACTGCGATGGAGACCCTGGATCTTCGGGTGGGGGATTCCTTCCGCCTGGGCGACGACATCGAGGTGGTCGTGGTACAGGCCGGGTGCGACGGGCAGACACGCCTGGTCGCGAATGCCCCGGGCCACCGCGTGCAGTGGGTCGACAACGAGCTGCTGATCGATCGCCACATCCGCGTGCGCTTCGACGCCGGGCATCCCGGCCGGGTGCTGGTCGAGGCGGCCGCCCCCGTGACCGTGGTCCGCGGCGACGCCCGCTGAGCCCTGTTTCCCCCGCCGTTTCCCGGCCCCTCTCCCGGAATCGTTTCCCGAAGTCGCTCTCGCGTTCGCCCGTTCGTTGCGGGAAAGGATTACATCGCGCGCGGGTACCGTCATGGTCTATGTATCCAGCAGGAAAGGCATGGGCCCTTTCGCGTGGAATGATGGTAAATGCGCGCTTGCGCTGGAGGGTGCAAATGACGAATTCGCGAACCGGGGAAATATGTCCGCTGCGTCGCTGCACGGCGGGGTTGCTGTTTTCCGTGCTGCTGCTGGCGCTGCCGGCCTCGCAGGCCCAGGCCTTTGGCGAGGAGCGCAATATCGCCTGGCACGTGGGCTTCGATGACCCGTCCCAGTTCAGTTCCATGCTGGGCAGCATCAACAGCATGGTGGAGGCCTACGAGAATCGTCTGATCGACTACGACATCCGGCTGGTGTTCCGGGCGCAGGGCATCCGTTTTGTGACCGACGACAATCTGGAAGGCTCGCCGTTCGAGGTGGACCCCGATGGCGAATTCGCCGAAGAGCGCGAGGAACTGCGTTCGCGTCTGATGCAGCTGGTGAACATGCACGACGTGAGCCTGGAGCTTTGTGACAGCACCCGCGCCGCCGTGGGGCTGGACATGGATGCGTTCTACCAGCCGATCGAGCGGGTGGATTCAGGCATCGTTCAGCTGGGAGACCTGCATCATGACGGGTATGCGGTGATGCATGCCTATCGCAACTGAGGAGAGAGCTACGTGAAGAGTCTGATGAGTGGGCGGCCGTTTCCCGGTCGACTGGGTAGCCTGCTGGTCGCGGGCCTGATCGGCCTGGGCGGCCCGGCCGTCGCCCAGGCCGCGGCCGACGAGGAAACCCTGTGGGAAGCCCTGGGCAAGGGCGGCAAGGTCGTGATGATGCGGCACACGGAGTCGGCCGAGGCTGACCCCGAGGTGTCGATGCATCTGTCCCCGGAGCGCGACTGCGGCGAAGAACAGGAGCTGAGCGAAGCGGGCAAGGCCCAGGCCGAGGCGTTGCGCGGGGCACTGGAGGACCGGGGAATCCGGGCCGAAGAGGTGCTCAGCAGTGAGTTGTGCCGCGCCCGCCAGACCGCCGAGCGTGCGTTCGGCGAGTTCGAGACCTGGGATGCGCTGAACCTGTTGCAGACCATGCCGGAGGGCGAGCAGGACTGGCTGATGGAAGACGTACGTGACCGCATCGGCGGTTTCGATGGCGAAGGCAACCTGTTCCTGATCAGCCACCGGGGGAATATCAACACCGTGGTTTTCGAGAACGTGGAGCCCGGCAGTCTGGTCGTCGTGCGTCCCGAAGGATTCGGCAGCCACGAGGTGCTGGGCGAGATCCCGCTGGAGGCCTATTACGGCGCGGGGGATTGACCCCCATTCTTCCTTTTCGTGCCGGCCCCGGATCCGTCCGGGCAGGCCGAAGGATCACGGGGCCCTGCGGGGCCCCGTTCTGTTTCCGGGGGGGCGATGGTGGGGCCTCGGGGCTGTTTGACAACAATTCAAGAAATATTGAATAGTTGAACCATGGACAAGCTCACCGCCACCACCATGTTCGAGTCGCTGGCCTCCGGTGTCCGTCTGGACATCGTGCGCCTGCTGGTCAGTTACGGACGCGAGGGGCTGGTTGCCGGCGAGATCGCCCGGGAACTGGAGCTGCCACGTACCAACCTTTCGTTTCACCTCAAGACCCTGACCCGGGCCGGCCTCGTCACCGTGACCCAGGAGGGGCGTTACCAGCGCTACCGGGCGGATCTGGCCGCGATGCAGGATCTGGTGGCCTACCTGACCGCGCACTGCTGCGCGGCCGAGGGGTCGGATTGCGACCTGGCGGGTGAATCCGTCTGTCCGGAACCCACTGCCACTGTCTCCACAACCAGGAGTGTTTCATGACCGCGATTCGAGTGTACGACCCCTCCATGTGCTGCAACACCGGTGTCTGCGGGGCCGACGTGGACCAGCGGCTGGTGGACTTCGCCGCGGATGTCCGCTGGGCACAGGACCGTGGCGCCGATGTCGAGCGCATGAACCTGGCTCAGCAGCCGACCGCGTTCGCGGAAAACCCGAAGGTCCGCGCGTTCCTGGAGGAGCACGGGGAAGGCGGCCTGCCGCTGATCCTGGTGGACGGAGAAGCGGCCATCTCGGGGCGTTACCCGGATCGGGCCGAGCTGGCGCATCTGGCCGGCATCCCGGCTCCGGAAGAGGTCTCCGGAAGCCCGCAAGCCGGGGACGGCTGCTGCGGCCCGGCTCGCGACACGGGGTGCTGTTGATGCGGTTCCTCGATGACGCGCCGCGTTATCTGTTCTTTACCGGCAAGGGCGGCGTCGGCAAAACCTCCATCGCCTGTGCCAGTGCCATCCGCCTGGCCGAGGCCGGGCGCCGGGTCCTGCTGGTCAGCACCGATCCGGCCTCCAACGTGGATCAGGTGTTCGGGGTCTCGATCGGCAATCGGGTCACCCCGGTGGCCGACGTGCCCGGGCTGTCCGCGCTCGAGATCGACCCGCAGGCGGCCGCCGAGGCTTACCGCGACAAGATCGTGGGCCCGGTGAAGGGGGTGTTGCCGGATACCGTGGTGGCGGGCATCGAAGAACAGCTCTCGGGTGCCTGTACGACCGAGATCGCCGCCTTTGACGAGTTTACCGAGTTGCTGACCGGCTCGGATCTGGTGAAGGGCTTCGACCACGTGGTGTTCGACACCGCGCCCACCGGACACACGATCCGCCTGCTGCAGTTGCCCGGCGCCTGGAGCGGCTTCCTCGAGAAGGGGCAGGGCGATGCCTCCTGTCTTGGTCCGCTGGCCGGGCTGGAAAAGCAGAAGGAGCGGTACCGGGCGGCCGTTGATGCGCTGGCCTCGCCGGATGCCACCCGGCTGGTGCTGGTGGCCCGGGCGCAGAGCGGCAGCCTCGACGAGGTGGCGCGCACGCATGACGAGCTGGCGGAGATCGGTCTGCAGCGGCAGTACCTGGTGGTGAACGGCCGGATGCCGGAGGCCGAGACCCGGGGCGACGACCTGGCGCGCGGTATCCTGGAGCGTGAACGCGCCGCCCTGGAGGCAATGGCTCCGGTCCTGCAGGCCCTTCCGCGCGACGATATCGAACTGAAGCCGTTCAATCTGGTGGGCCTGGATCGCCTGCGCCAGCTGTTCGGGACGCCGGAATCGGCGACCGCTGCCGTGCCGGGAGACGACATGGCCGGGGAGGACACCGCCGAACTCGAGGCGCCCTCGCTGAGCGAGCTGGTGGACGATATCGCGACCGACGGCAAGGGCCTGGTGATGCTGATGGGCAAGGGTGGAGTGGGCAAGACCACCCTGGCCGCTGCCGTCGCGGTGTCCCTGGCGCGGCGCGGCTTCCCCGTCCATCTGACGACATCGGATCCGGCCGCTCATCTGTCAGAAACCCTGTCGGATGAGGTCGAGAACCTGACGGTGAGCCGCATTGATCCGACGGTGGAGACCGAGCGCTATCGCGAGCAAGTCCTGCAAAGCAAGGGCAAGGACATGAACGAGGAGGACCGTGCCCTGCTCGAGGAGGACCTGCGCTCGCCCTGCACCGAGGAGATAGCGGTGTTCCAGGCCTTCTCGCGCGTGATCCGCGAGGCCGGCCGCAAGTTCGTGGTGATGGATACCGCTCCCACCGGCCACACGCTTCTGCTGCTGGATGCCACGGGCGCCTATCACCGCGAGATCGTGCGCCAGATGGGCGACACGGGTACCCACTACACCACCCCGATGATGCAGCTGCAGGACCCGCAGCGTACGAAGATGCTGCTGGTGACGCTGGCCGAGACCACGCCGGTGCTGGAGGCGCGGGATTTGCAGGAGGATCTGCGCCGCGCAGGGATCGAGCCCTGGGCCTGGGTGGTGAACAACAGCATCGCCGCGGCCGGAGCCGCTTCCGGGCTGCTGCGCGACCGGGCACGCGCCGAGCGGCCGCAGATCCGCGCGGTGGCAGAAGAACACGCCGCCCGCTACGCCGTGGTGCCGCTGCTGCGTGACGAACCGGTTGGCGCCGAACGCCTGCTGGCGCTGACCGAGATCACCGCCTCGCAGGCGACTGCATGAGGCGGCGCCCTCCGGCGTCACTCCTTTCCGACCAACGGTGAACGAACGCATGACCGATCAGAAGGACTCCACCAGCGAGATCTCGGCGAAAGAAGGCATGGGCCTGTTCGAGCGCTACCTGAGCGTGTGGGTGGCGCTGTGCATCGTGGCGGGCGTCGCGCTGGGGCAGTTCTTCCCCGCGGTGCCGGAGACGCTGTCGCAATGGGAGTACGCGCAGGTCTCGATCCTGGTGGCCATCCTGATCTGGGCGATGATCTACCCGATGATGGTGCAGATCGACTTCTCGGCCATCCTGGGCGTGCGCCGGGAGCCGAAAGGGCTGGCCATCACCACCTCGGTGAACTGGCTGATCAAGCCGTTCACCATGTTCGCGATCGCCTGGTTCTTCTTCATGGTGGTCTACGCCGCCTGGATCCCGGAGGACCTCGGCCGCGAGTACCTGGCCGGGGCGATCCTGCTGGGGGCCGCGCCGTGTACCGCCATGGTCTTCGTCTGGAGTTACCTGACTCGCGGCGATGCGGCCTACACCCTGGTGCAGGTGGCGGTGAACGACATCATCCTGCTGTTCGCCTTCGCGCCCATCGTGGTCCTGCTGCTGGGAATCTCCGATATCTACGTACCGTGGGACACGGTCGCGCTGTCGGTGCTGCTGTATATCGTGATCCCGTTCGCCGCCGGCTATCTGTCGCGCATCTGGCTGATCCGCAGAAAGGGCATCGAGTGGTTCGACAACGTTTTCATGAAACGGATCGGCCCGGTCACGCCCATCGGGTTGCTGGTGACGCTGGTCCTGCTGTTCGCGTTCCAGGGCGAGCGCATCCTGGCGAATCCGGGGCATATCGCTCTGATCGCCGTTCCGCTGATCATCCAGACCTTCCTGGTGTTCTACATTGCGTATTACTGGGCGAAGGCGTGGCGTGTGCGCCACGCGGTGGCGGCCCCCGGTGCGATGATCGGCGCCAGTAACTTCTTCGAGCTGGCCGTGGCGGCCGCGATCGCGATGTTCGGCCTGCAGTCCGGTGCGGCGCTGGTGACGGTCGTTGGCGTGCTGGTGGAGGTGCCGCTGATGCTGGCGCTGGTGCGCATCGCGAATCGCACGCGCCACTGGTTCCCGACCAACAACGAGGCGCCGGGCACGTGACCTCCGTGTCCCTCAGTGACGCGGCGCGCGACTGGCTCGCCGGCCGGAGTGCCGAGATGACGCTGCGGCTGTCCGCCCGCCACGGCTGCTGCGGTGGCCAGGCGGGCGTGCCGGTGGCCGAGCCGGGCGCGCCGCGCTCAAAGGACGGGTACGCAAGGACGCAGATCGAGGGCATCCACGTGTACGTGGCCGAAGACATGGGCCCGGGTCCGTACCGGGTCGGCCTCGAGGGCTTCTTCCGCTGGCGGCGTCTGGTGGTGGAAGGCGAGATGGGCCAGGTGCAGGAGTAGACGATGTTCGAGCATATTCTCGTGGCGGCGGATTTTTCTCCGGCGTGGACCCGGCTGGAGAGCCAGCTGGAACGCTTGCGGGCACTGGGGTGCCGGCGCCTGACGCTGGCCCATGTGCTGGTCGAGGGCTATACCCGGGCTCCCGAGTCGGGTCACGCCGGGCATTACGAACAGCGGCTGGAAGAGCTGGCCGCGCACTTGCGCGAGCAGGGGTTCGAGACCGATACCGCAGTGCGTGTCGGGGCCGTGGCGCCCGAGCTGGAGCGGCTGGCGGCCGAACGTGGTGCCGGGGTGATCCTGGCCGGAACGCATGGCCACAGTACGCTGCGCGACCTGTTTCTCGGGAGCACCGTGCGGGATCTGGTCCGGCGTGCCCGGCGCCCGCTGCTGCTGGCGCCGGTCCACAGCGAGGTGGCGCCGGGCACCGAGCCGGTCTGCCGGCCGTTGCTGGCCACCGATGGTTCGAACGCGGCCCGAACCGCGGAAGAGGTCTTCGTGCAGCTGCTGCCGGCGTGTGGGCGTGGCGTGGTGGTCTCCGTCGGCCGCTGGGAGGGCGACCCCTCGCGCGAGGAGGAGCACCGTAAAATCGCGGCCCATGTTCGGGAACTGGCGGAAAGAGGCGGGGAGGATGCATTCGATACCGTACTGCCCGGTCAGGGCCGGCCCTCCGTCGAGATCGGCCGGATCGCCGAGGAGCGGGGCGCGGATCTGGTGATCGTCGGCAAGCGGGGCCGCAACCCGGTCGCGGACCTGCTGCTCGGGAGTACCGCCGAGGCGGTCTGTCGCCATGCGCGGCGTCTGACCCTGCTGGTGCCTGCCCGCGCTGATACGAACTGAGAACGGACAACCTGCTGCAGAACCCGGAGTGAGCCATGAGTGAAGTACAGCGCAGCCTGACGGTCCCGGAGCTGGAACAGGCCTTCATGAACGACGATCACCACGAGGCCGCCCGTTTGCTGGAAGCCGTGGGGCGGGCCCGGGAGGAGGGCGACGACAACGCCGTGCGGGAGGCGTTCGCGGCCTTCGTCGAGTTCAATCGCGAGCACTTCGCGCGCGAGGACGAGCTGATGGAGCGGGTCGGTTTTCCGCAGAAGGACTACCACCGGCAGGAACATGCGGCCCATCTGGCGCGCTGGGAAGCCCTGCTGGCGGGGCTGGAGGACGGGTCGATGCTGGGCGCGGATCTGGTCTCGGCGCTGGATGACGAGATCATCCCCTGGTACCAGCGCCATTTCACCACCATGGATGCCCTGCTGGCGCGGTTCGCCGAGCGTGCCGCGGGGGGGTAGTCCCTGCCGGCGGGAATCCGCTGAACGAAGCTGGAACGAAAAAGGGCCGGCACACGCAGTGCCGGCCCTTTTCTCTGGTCTGGTGCCGACGGAGGGAATTGAACCCCCGACCTATCGATTACGAATCGATTGCTCTACCTGCTGAGCTACGTCGGCTGAGCACGACATCATAGCGAAGCGGGGCTTCGCCAACAATGCCCGGGCGGGCAACGGGCCGTAACCCGGGTGAGGGCCCGCTTTCGGGGATCAGCTGTCGCCGGACTTCTGTCCGGACCCGACCCGGACGATGACGTCCACGCTCAGCACGTCGGTACCTTCGGGCAGCGGCGGCAGGTCGTTCACCTGTACCTGGGCCGGTTCCACGTCCTCGAGCTGGCCGCTGTCCACGTGGAACAGGTGGTGGTGCGGGGCGCGGTTGGAGTCGTAGAAGACCCGCGACGGGTCGACGATCACTTCGCGCACCAGGCCCTTCTCGGCGAACAGCTTGAGGGCGTTGTACACCGTGGCCTTGGACACGCGCGACTGCTGGCGCGTGAGCTGCGCGAGGATGTGGTCGGCGCTGAGATGCTGGTTGCGGGCAAACAGTACGCGTACGATTTCCACCCGCTGCTCGGTCGGCGAAATGCGGTAATCGCGCAGCAGGGCGCGCGCTTCGTCGATTCCCAGCAGATCGGGTTGGGGGATTCGGGTGCTCATGCTTCCAACATATAACAGCGAATTGGACAGAGTCCAGTTCTGTTTTAGGAAAAGGGCATCCGGGGATCCTGCGCGGCAAGCTGATAGAATGCCGCCAACAGAACGAAGCCGGGAACGAGCAAGGGATGGAGCGGGTGATGGGAATCGAACCCACGTTCTCAGCTTGGGAAGCTGATGTTCTACCATTGAACTACACCCGCCTGGCCACGAATTGTATGCGCGTACGCGCCCCGGCTCAATGCCCGAATCACCAACGGTATGTCCCATGCAGATCAAGTTGAACGGAGAAACCTGCGAAATCCCTGCGGATCAGGAGCCGCCGACAGTGGCGGACCTGATTCAACAGCGCGGCTTTGCCGGCCGGCGACTGGCCGTGGAGGTGAACGAGACCCTGGTGCCCCGCAGCGAGCACGCCGAGCGGCGGTTGCAGGAGGGTGATCGGGTCGAGGTCGTTCAGGCGATCGGCGGTGGCTGATATTCTTGCCCGCAGTCGTATCCGCATCCGCAACCGTTAACCGAGGAGCATGCATGAGCCAGATGGCCGCCGGATCCGCCGACGATCCGTTTCACGTCGGCGAGCGCCGTTTCCAGTCCCGTCTGCTGGTGGGCACGGGCAAGTACCGCGATCTGGAGCAGACCCGCGAGGCGATCGAGGGCAGCGGTGCCGAGATCGTGACCGTGGCCATCCGCCGCACCAACATTGGCCAGAACCCCGACGAGCCGAACCTGCTGGACGTGGTTCCGCCGGATCGCTACACCCTGCTGCCGAATACCGCCGGCTGCTATTCCGCGGAAGACGCGGTGCGCACCTGCCGGCTGGCGCGCGAGCTGCTCGACGGGCACAACCTGGTCAAGCTGGAGGTGCTGGGCGACGAGAAGACCCTGTACCCGGACGTGTTCGAGACGGTGAAGGCCGCCGAGACGCTGGTTAACGACGGCTTCGAGGTGATGGTGTACACCACCGACGATCCGCTGCTGGCGAAACGTCTGGAGGATATCGGCTGCCGCGCGATCATGCCGCTGGCCGCGCCGATCGGCTCGGGTCTGGGGATCCAGAACCGCTACAACATCCGCGAGATCGTGGAAAACGCGTCGGTACCGGTGCTGGTGGACGCGGGTGTGGGCACGGCGTCGGATGCGGCCATCGCGATGGAGCTGGGCTGCGACGGCGTGCTGATGAATACCGCCATCGCCGCGGCCGACGATCCGGTGCGCATGGCCCGTGCTATGCGTCACGCGATCGTGGCGGGCCGCGAGGCCTGGCGCGCCGGGCGCATGCCGGCACGGCGCTATGCCTCGGCCTCCTCGCCGGAGACCGGACTGTTCTTCGCCGGCTCATGACGGCCCCGCACGAATCGCACGACAACCGGCCCGCTGACGGGGACGGGGGGCGCCCGGCGCACCATCGCCGGGTTCGCTCGTTCGTGCGCCGCGAGGGGCGTCTGACCACGGGCCAGCAGCGCGCACTGGATGAGCTCTGGCCGCGCTTCGGCCTGGATCCGGCGCCCGACGCCGGGGCGCTGGATCTGGCAGCGGTCTTCGGCCGTGAGGCGCCGGTGACCCTGGAGATCGGCTTTGGCGACGGCGACAGCCTGGCCGAACAGGCCGCGGCGGCGCCGGATCGCGACTTCATCGGCACCGAGGTGCATCGCCCCGGAGTGGGGCATCTGCTGGGCGAGATCGAGCGCCGGGGGCTGACCAACCTGCGGGTCTCCGACCGCGACGCGGTGGAGCTGCTGGAGGCGCATTTCGCGCCGGGCAGTCTGGACACCGTGCAGGTGTATTTCCCCGACCCCTGGCACAAGAAGCGCCATCACAAGCGCCGCCTGATCCAGCCCGGGTTCGTGCGCGCGCTGGCGGGCTGGATCCGGCCGGGCGGCTGGCTGCACCTGGCCACCGACTGGGCGGATTACGCCGAACACATGCAGGAGGTGATGGCCGGGGCGACCGAATGGTTCGCGCCGGATGGCCCGGTGCCGCGTCCGGAACGCCCGGCCTGGCGCCCCGAGACCAAATTCGAGCGCCGCGGGCTGCAGCGCGGGCATGCGGTGGCGGATCTGGTCTACCGGCGCACCGAGGCCCCCGCCCCGGCGGAGTGAGGCGGCGGCTCAGCCCTTCTTCTTGACCACCAGGACCGGGCAGCGCGCCTGACCGACGACGCGTTCGGAGACCGAGCCCATCAGCAGCCGCTTGAGCCCGGTGCGGCCGTGGCTGCCCAGTACGATCAGGTCGCGATGCTGGCGCTCCGCGATCTCGATCAGGGTGACCTCCGGGCGACCTTCCTCGAACAGCGCGTCGGTTTCCACGCCCGCTTCGCGGGCCTCGCCCTGCAGCCGCTGGATCGCGTCCACGCCCTCCTGGCGCCGGGCCTCGCTCTGTCCGGGTACGGCGACCGAGGCCACGGTCAGCGGCAGGCTGCAGTGCTGCGCGAGCTCCACGGCCGCACGCGCGGCCTTGTCACCCAGTTCGGAACCGTCGGTCCCCACCAGCAGGCCCTGGCGCGGGGCTTCGGTGTCGCGCGGGACGACCATCACGTTGCACGGTGCGAGGCCAATCACCTTGGCGGTGGCGTCGCCCACCATCAGGCGGGCCATCTCGCCGCGGGTGCGCCGGCCGATCACGATCAGGTCGGCTTCGTGCTCTTCCGCCACACTGACGATCTCCTGATGCCGGTCGACTCCGTGGCGCAGGATGGCGGAGACTTCCAGGCCTGCCTCGCGGGCGCGTTTCTCCAGCGTATCCAGGTCACCCTGGGCCGCGACGCTGGCATCGTGGCTGCGTCGCGGAGAGAGGGCGTCGTGCTGGGTGTCGGTCGGGATGATGCGCACGATCCGCAGGCGTGCCCCGCAGCGGCCGGCGAGCTCCAGGGCCACGTTCTCGGCGGCGGTGCTGTATTCCGAGCCGTCGGTGGCGACGACGATGGTGCGAAACTGGGGCTGGTTGCCGGTGGACGCCGCTTCGGCCATGGCGGTTTCTCCTTCTCGATTGATTTTCCCAGCATACCGGAGGGGACGCGGCCTGCGCACGCCTTCGGCTCGGGCGCGTTTTTGCGTCCGGCCCGCCGGGATGGAATAATCGCGCGCTTTCAATGGGTGTTGTCTGCGGAGTTCTGCCCGGCCTGCGTGGCCCGGTGCTCTGCGCGGTGTCGTGACCGGGCGACGCACCCGTGCTTCCCGTGCCGGCGGACTGATTCCGCCGGCCTTGCTCCTTCAGGACTGGCGGTTCATGGAAAATCTGACGCTGACCACCGAAATGATCGTGGTGCTGGGCCTGCTCGCCTTCACCATCTTCCTGTTCGTCTCCGAGATCGTGCGGGTCGATCTGGCCGCGATCCTGGTGATGGTTCTGATCGGGCTGCTCCCGCTGGTGTTCGGCGTGGTGCCGCTGCTGCCCGAGCTGGGCGAGCTGGTGGCGCAGGACGAGCTGTTCAGCGGATTTGCCTCCAATGCGGTGATCTCGATCATCGCGGTGATGATCATCGGTGCGGGGCTGGACAAGACCGGCGTGATGCACAAGGTCGCCAGTTTCATCATGCGCGTGGGCGGCACCGGGGAGAAACGCATCATCCCCACGGTGTCCGGCACGGTCGGCGTGATCTCCAGTTTCATGCAGAACATCGGTGCGGCGGCGCTGTTCATGCCGGTGATGAGCCGCATCTCCAGCCGTCTGGGTATCCCGCTGTCGCGCCTGCTGATGCCGATGGGCTTCGCCGCGATCGTGGGTGGAACCATCACCCTGGTCGGCTCCAGCCCGTTGATCCTGCTGAACGATCTGCTGCCGGACGACATGGAGCGTTTCGAGCTGTTCGATGTCACGCCCATCGGCCTGGCGCTGCTGGCCACGGTGATCGTCTATTTCGTGCTGCTGGGGCGTTACGTGCTGCCGTCGGTAGGGGCTCAGCCCACCGCGACCGAGGGCACCCGGGACTACTTCCAGCGGGTCTACGGCCTGTCCTACGAGATCCACGAAGTGCGGGTGGCGGATGACGACCCGCTGGTGGGGCGGACCGTGGCCGATGTCGAGCGCGAAACCGGCGTGGCGATCGTGGGCTCGCATGCGCGCGACGAGATGCGCATCGCCCCCTGGACCGGTTACGAGATCCAGGCCAATTCGCGCCTGGCGGTGCTGGCCAGCCCGCGGCGCATGGAAGAGCTGAGCCAGAACCTGAAGTTCCGGCCCTCCACCGACCTGGACGTGTTTGCCAGCGCCCTGGACTCCTCCCAGTCCGGGATCGCCGAGGTCGCGATCTCGCCGGGGTCCAACCTGGCCGGCAAGACGGTGACCGAAGTCGCCATGCGCCAGACCTACGGCCTGTCGGTGATGCGCATGCAGCGTGGCGGAGAGGTCTACCGTGAGGGGCTGCGCGACATCCCGCTGGAGCCGGGCGACATCCTGGTGGTCCACACCAACTGGACTTCACTGGCGCGCCTGGAGAAGGATCGCGACTTCGTCGTGATCACCTCGGACTACCCGCGCGAGGAGCTGCGCCCGAGCAAGGTTCCGCACGCGCTGACCTTCCTTGTGGTGGCGGTGTCGCTGATCCTGTTCACCGATCTGCAGCTGTCGATCGCCCTGCTCACCGGGGCCATGGGCATGATCCTGACCGGCGTGCTGAGCCTGGACGACGCCTACAACGCCATCAGCTGGAAGACCGTGTTCCTGCTGGCCTCGCTGATACCTCTGGGCATGGCGGTGGAGAATACCGGGACCGCTGCCTGGATCGCGCAGAACACCCTGGACATGCTGGGAACCGTGCCACCCTGGGTGTTGCAGGCCACGATCTTCGCGCTGGCCACGTTCTTTACCCTGGTTATGTCCAATGTGGGGGCGACCGTGCTGCTGGTGCCGCTGGCGATCAGTTTCGCCACCGCGGCCCAGGCCGCGGGCATGGACGCGGACCCGCGCGTGTTCGCCATCACCGTGGCCATCGCCACCTCCAACTCGTTCCTGATCCCGACCCACCAGGTGAACGCCCTGATCATGGGCCCCGGTGGCTACCGGGTGAAGGACTACATGAAGGCCGGCAGCATCATGACGATCCTGTTCGGCGTGGTGGCCATGTTCATGATCAATCTGGTCTTCTGACCCCGATTTGCTGACGTTTGTAACGCTTGATTGCGTAAGGAGAGACTCTCATGTCCCAGAAACATCCCGTGATCGCCGTCACCGGTTCTTCGGGTGCCGGCACCTCCACCGTGAAGCGCTCGTTCGAGTCGATCTTCCGCCGCGAGCAGATCAACCCCGTGGTGATCGAGGGTGACAGCTTCCATCGCTATGACCGCAAGGCGATGAAGGAAGCCATGCAGAAGGCCGCCGACGAGGGGAACCCGCACTTCTCCCACTTCGGCCCCGAGGCCAACCTGTTCGACCGCATCGAGGATCTGTTCAAGACCTACGGCGAGACCGGCCAGGGCGAGAAGCGCTACTACCTGCATTCCGACGAGGAAGCCGAGCACCACAACCAGCGCCTCGGCACCAACCTCGGCCCGGGCGAGTTCACCCCGTGGGAAGAGATCGAGCCGGGTTCCGACCTGATGTTCTACGAAGGCCTGCACGGTCTGGTGCAGCACGGGAGCGTCAATGCGGCGCAGTACGTGGATCTGGGCATTGGCGTGGTGCCGATCGTGAACCTCGAGTGGATCCAGAAGATCTTCCGCGACAATGACGAGCGCGGTTATTCCGCCGAGGCGATCGTGGATACCATCCTGCGCCGCATGCCGGACTACGTGAACTACATCACCCCGCAGTTCTCGTGCACCGACATCAACTTCCAGCGGGTGCCGACGGTGGACACCTCCAACCCGTTCATCGCCCGGGATATCCCCACCCCGGACGAGAGCATGGTGGTGATCCGCTTCAAGGACCCCAAGAAGTTCGGCGTGGACTTCCCGTACCTGCTGAACATGATCCCCGACTCCTTCATGTCGCGGACCAACACCCTCGTGGTGCCGGGCGGCAAGATGAGCCAGGCGATGGAAGTCATCCTCGCCCCGATCATCCACGACATGCTGGCGCGTCGCGGCTGATCGCGAGTGCATGGCGCGGGCTGCGGGCCCGTTGCAGGGGCCGCGACCTTCGGGGCGCGGCCCTTTTTGTTGCTGCGGATCGCACGGTGCCGGGGCGCTCTTTTTCAACGCGCCGCCGGTTTCGGATAGGATTGCCTGCCTGTTCCCGAGATTACGGAGTTGCCGTGTTCGGATTGTTCGGCCCGCGTCCGGCGCGCCAGATGGAGCGTTTCCGCGCCCGCTACACCGGGCGCTCGCTGATCGTGCACCGGGGATTTTCCGGCGACTGGCTGGAGGAGCTGCTCAAGCAGCCCGGAGGAGGCGGGCATTTCCGCATCGACAGCCGTCGCCTGCCGGCCGGCCAGCGGCCGACTCCGGTGGAATGGCTGGTGCAGACCCATATCCTGCCGCTGGACCTGCCGCAGCCGCTGTTCCTGGACATTCGCGAGGACGTGGTGCTGGCGCGGCATCTGGTGCGTGGCGAACATGTGGTCCATCCCTCGGAGATCGCCTGGTTCCTGGAGGAGCTGGACGAGCGTCATCATGCACGTCTGGAGTTTGTCGGGAACGAAGACATGCGGGCGGAGGTCGGTATTCCGGTCGAGGACAACGAGGCCCTCAGCATGCTGGAGCATCTCGGACTATGAGCGCGACCGAACCTTTCCTCTGTGCCAGTGCCACAGGCGACGAGCCCCGGACACTGGCCGCCGAACTCGCCGGTCAGCTTGGCGAGCTGTCGCCGGCCCCGGACGGCCGCGTGCGCGTGGGTTTCATCTGCATCTCCGACGAGATCGCGCGTAACGCCCGGCTGCTGCTGCGCGAGCTGCGCAAGAAGGCCCCCATCGATCACTTCGTCGGCGGCATGGGGATCGCGGTCATGGGCCGCGAGCACGAGTATTACGACGATCCCGCCGTCACCCTGATGGTCGGGGAGTTGCCGGCGGACTCCGTGCGCCTGATCCGGCATCCGGTGCGCTCCTTCGATGAACTGACCCGGGCCCTTGAGGGCTTTGTCGATCCGGCCACGCCGGCGCGACTGATTCTCAACGCCGATCCGCGCCTGGAAGACGTCGAGGGGATCCTGACCCGTATCGGCGAAGAGACCGCATGGTTCGCGACCGGCGGGATCAACTCCGGCGCGGACGACGCGGTCCAGATCGCCGATGGCGTGATGAGCTCGGGCATCACCGGCCTCGTGCTGCGCGACGACGTGCCGCTGGTGGCCCGCCACACCCAGGGCTGCACGCCGCTGCCCGGGCAGCACGAACTGACCGAGACCTGGCGCAACATCATCGTCCGCCTTAATGGCGAACCGGCACTGCCGGCGTTCCGGCGGATCATCGGCGACGTGCTTTCGCGCGATCTGAAGCGGGCCCTGGGGTACATCCAGATCGGGTTCCCCATCCCCGGATCGGATACCGGGGACTATCGCGTGCGCAATATCACCGGCGTCGATATGGACCAGGAGCTACTGGCCGTGGGCGAGACCCTGGAGCAGGGGTCACGGGTGCTGTTCGTGCGCCGCGACGGCCAGTCGGCGCACGAGGACCTGGAGCGCATGCTGCAGCAGATCCGTGAGCAGTGCCCGGAAGGGATCCGCGGGGCGATCTACGTGTCCTGTCTGGGGCGCGGACGGCATCAGTTCGTGCACGCGGACGTCGAGCTGGGCACCGTGCAGCGGGCCCTGGGGGGCGTGCCGCTGGTGGGCTTCTTCGCCAACGGTGAAATCTTTTCCAACCGTCTGTACGCCTATACAGGCGTGCTGACACTGTTTACTTGAATCCGTCGCAGGGGGATGGTCATGGAATACCGCAAGCTGGGACGCACCGGCATCGACGTGAGCCTGATCGGCCTGGGCACCATGACCTGGGGCGAGCAGAACACCGAGGCTGAAGCCTTCGAGCAGCTGGACTATGCGCTGGAGCGCGGCATCAACCTGATTGACGCGGCGGAGATGTACCCGGTGCCGCCGCGGGCCGAGACCCAGGGGCTGACCGAGCGCTACATCGGCAACTGGCTGCGCTCGCGCGGCTGCCGCGACCGCGTGGTGCTGGCCTCCAAGGTCGCCGGGCCGGGCATGGACTATCTGCGCGGCGGCACGCAGCTGACCCGCGAGCACGTCGAACAGGCGGTGGATGCCAGCCTCGAACGCCTGCAGACCGACTGCATCGACCTCTATCAGGTGCACTGGCCGGCGCGCTCGACCAATTTCTTCGGCAAGCTGGGCTACGTCCACGATCCGGACGACCGGGCCACGCCGATCGAGGAGACCGCCGCCGCGCTGAAGGACGTGGTCGCCAGCGGGCGGGTGCGCTACATCGGCATCTCCAACGAGACGCCCTGGGGTTTCATGGAATGGCTGCGCCAGCACGAGCGCGGGCTGGCCGAGCGCATCGTTTCCATCCAGAACCCCTACAGCCTGCTGAACCGCAGCTTCGAGGCCGGTCTCGCCGAGATGGCGATCCGCGAGGATGCGGGCCTGCTGGCCTACTCCCCGCTGGCCTTCGGCATGCTCTCCGGCAAGTACCGCGAGGGGCGCAAGCCCGAGGGGGCGCGGCTGACGCTGTACGAGCGCTTCCAGCGCTACAGCAACCCGCAGGCGCTGGCGTCCACCGAGGAATACGCCCGGCTGGCCGAGAGCCATGGCCTGACGCCGACCCAGCTGGCGCTGGCCTTCGTCAACCGGCAGCCGTTCGTGACCAGCAACCTGATCGGTGCGACCACCATGGAACAGCTGCGGGAGAACATCGACTCGGTGAACGTGGCCCTGTCCGACGAGATCCTGCAGGCCATCGAGGACATCCACGCCCGCTACACCTACCCCAGCCCATAGCCCGGGGGCGGCGGCGTGGAACTGTTCGACACCCACGTCCATCTCGATCTGGATCCGTTTGATCCGGACCGCCCGGCGGTGCTGGATCGCGCCCGCGCCGCCGGGGTCACGCAGATGGTCCTGCCCGGCGTGACCCGTGACCGCTGGGCGGACATGGATGCCCTGGCTCGCCGCGAGCCGGGGCTGTATGTGGCCCGCGGCCTGCATCCGGTGTTTCTCGAACAGCACGCCGATGCCGACCTGGAGGCACTGGACGCCGCGCTGGACGCCGACCCGCGCGCGGTGGCGGTCGGCGAGACCGGGCTCGACGGCTTCGTGCCGGGGCTCGACTTCGACACCCAGTGGCGGTTCTACACCGCGCAGCTGGCCATCGCGCATAACCACGACCTGCCGGTGATCCTGCACTGCCGGCGCGCGGTGGATGCGATCCTCAAGGGGTTGCGCCAGTACCCGGGCGTGACCGCCATCCTGCACAGCTTCTCCGGCAGCGAACAGCAGGCGCGTCAGGCGGTGGATCTGGGCTGCGTGCTGGGGTTCGGCGGGCCGGTGACCTTCGATCGTGCGCGGCGCCTGCAGCGGATCGTGCGCGACCTGCCGGAGGAGGCCCTGGTGCTGGAGACCGACGCCCCGGACCAGCCGCTGGCCGGGCATCGCGGCGAACGCAACGAACCGGCGATGGTCGCCGGGGTCAACGCGGCCGTGGCGCGTTTGCGCAACACGGATCCGGTCAGTACCGCTATACTCACAACCCGGAATGCACGCCGGGTTTTCCGGCTGGATACGGTCCGGACCAATGAGCGGCACTGACGAACTGCCACACGACGCCTATACCGAACGCACCGATCTCCTGCTGGGGGCGGATGTCACTGCCGGCCTGCGCGACCGGCATGTCTTCATTGCCGGGCTGGGCGGGGTTGGCAGCTATGCCGCGGAGGCCGTCGCCCGTGCCGGGGTCGGCCGCATGACCCTGGTCGACCACGATGTGGTCGCGCCGTCCAATCTCAATCGCCAGCTAGTGGCCCTGCGCTCCACGGTGCAGCATCCCAAGACCGACGTGATGGCCGAACGCATCCGCGACATCGATCCGGGGATCGCGGTGACCGTGCGGCGCGAATTCCTCAACCCGGACACGGTCGCGGAGCTGATCCCGGAGGATGCCGATTACGTGCTGGACGCGATCGATTCCATCGCCTGCAAGGCGGCGCTGGTGGCCGGCGCGCAGGCCCGCGGGGTGCGGGTGATCTCGGCCATGGGGGCCGGCGGCCGTATCGACCCGCGCGCGGTGCGCGTGGGGCCGCTGGACGGCACCCGGGTGTGCCCGCTGGCGCGGCAGATGCGCAAGCGCCTGCGCCGGCTGGATGCG
Organism: Thioalkalivibrio sp. AKL17; assembly: GCF_000377885.1. Classification (NCBI taxonomy): domain Bacteria; kingdom Pseudomonadati; phylum Pseudomonadota; class Gammaproteobacteria; order Chromatiales; family Ectothiorhodospiraceae; genus Thioalkalivibrio; species Thioalkalivibrio sp. AKL17. The sequence goes on along the minus strand of NZ_KB898767.1, from coordinate 110,606 downwards.
CGGCTGGATTATCCGGTGGTGTTCTCCATCGAGAACCCGAGCAAGGGCACCGAGCACCGGCCGGTGGACGGGCCGCTGGGCGGGCGGCCGCGCTCGGTGAACGGCACCATCTCCTATTTGCCGGCGCTGTTCGGCCTGACCGCAGCCGGCGAGGTGATTCGCAGTCTGATCGACCGCTGAGCCTGTCCCGTTCGCCTGCAAGCAGGCTCCCACCTTTCTGGTTGCATCACCCCGTCGCCCCATCAATCCATCTGTGGGAGCGTGCTCGCACGCGAACCCTCGGGGTCGGGGCGCTCAGCCCTTGCGCCGCTTGCGGCTTTCCTCGGCGTGCTTGAGCACCAGGGCGAGGTTCTGTTTTTCCACCTCGGTCACCTGCGGATCCTGGTTCACGGCCTGGCGCAGGTGCCCGATCAGCTGATCCAGTTCCTCGCGGCTGATCTGCTGGAAGTTGAAGCCGCCGCCGTAACGGGATTCCAGTTCGTCCCAGTAGTCGGCCAGCGGCGGGCGGTAGTCGTCGGTCATGCGTGTCTCCCGGTCGGCCCGGCGTGAATGTGGGCCGCAGTGTAGCCCTTTGCCCGGCGTCTGTCGGCCCGCCGGCGACCGGCGAGTTTCCCTCGGGCGGCGGGTTGCGGTGTAATGGCGCCCCCGAACCGGACTGTCTGCGAGCCGCATGCCGATTACCGCCATCTATCCCGGGACCTTCGATCCCGTTACTCACGGGCACACCGACATCGTGCGTCGCGGCGCCTGCCTGTTCGACCGGGTGGTGGTGGCGGTGGCCGCGAACCCCGGCAAGAGCCCGGCGTTCCCGCTGGAGACCCGCGTGGAACAGACCCGCGAGGCGCTGAAGGACGTTCCGCGGGTGGAGGTGATCGGGTTCGACTCCCTGCTGGCCCATTTCGTGCGTGAACAGCAGGCCACGGTGATCCTGCGCGGCCTGCGCGCGGTCTCCGACTTCGAGCACGAATTCCAGCTGGCGGCCATGAACCGTCAGCTGGCGCCGGAGGTCGAAACTCTGTTCCTGACACCCGCCGAGGAATACAGCTTTGTCTCGTCCAGTCTGGTACGGGAAATCGCGCGCCTGGGCGGCGATGTCTCAAAATTCGTGAGCCCCGGGGTGGCGCGCATGCTGGCCCGGGATCCCGGGGTGGCCGACTGACCGCTCGCACCCCTTCCTGGCCCGAGGAGGAAAAGCCATGGCCCTGATGATCACCGACGAATGCATCAATTGTGACGTCTGCGAACCCGAGTGCCCGAACGAGGCCATCTACCCGGGCGACGAGATCTACGAGATCGATCCCAACCTGTGCACCGAGTGCGTGGGGCACTACGACGAGCCGCAGTGCCAGCAGGTCTGCCCGGTGGACTGCATCCCCCTGGATCCGGACCACAAGGAGACCCGTGAGCAGCTGATGGCGAAATACGAAGCCCTGATGGCGGCGAAATAGCCGGGGCGGCCTGTCATGCGGCGCCACCTCCTGACCGTCACGCTGTTCGGGCTGCTTGCGGCCCCGCTGGCCTCCCCGGTTGTTGCCGGGCCCGCCGACACGTCTGCCGATACGCCCGGCGAACATGCCGTCGCCACCGCCCATCCCGAGGCCACCGCGGCCGGCGAGGCGATCCTCGCCGACGGCGGCAATGCGTTCGACGCGGCGGTGGCGATCACCGCGGCGCTGGGCGTAGCGGAGCCCTATGGCTCCGGCCTGGGCGGCGGGGGCTTCTTTCTGCTGTACGAGGCGGACCGCGACCGCACGCTGATGCTGGACGCGCGCGAGACCGCGCCCGCCGCGGCCGATCGCGACATGTACCTGGACGAGGACGGCGAGGTCATCGACGGGCTGTCGCTGGACGGGGTGCTGGCCGCGGGTATCCCGGGGATGCCGGCGGGCATGGATCATCTGGCGACGGAATACGGTGCGCTGTCGCTGGAACGCAGCCTGGCCCCGGCGATCCGCCTGGCGGAGAAAGGGGTGACCGTCGGGCCGCGTTATCAGCAGATGGCCGAGTTCCGGCATCAGGCGCTGCGCGACGGCGCCGATGCCGCAGGGATCTTCCTGCGCGACGGCGGGCCGCCGGAGGCCGGCACGGAGCTGGTGCAGCCGGATCTGGCCGATACCCTGCGGCGCCTCGCCGCCGAGGGCCGCGACGGCTTCTACACCGGCGAGCTGGCGCAGACCCTGGTGGAGGGCGTGCGCGAGGCCGGAGGGATCTGGAGCACCGAGGACCTCGCGGGTTATGAGGTGGTGGAGCGCGAACCGGTGCGCCTGGAGTGGAACGGCACCGAGATCGTGACCGCCGCGCCGCCGTCCTCCGGGGGTGTGGCCATCGGCCAGATCCTCAACATCCTGTCCTTCCACGATCTGGACGCGATGGAGGAGGACGCCCGCATCCACCTGATCCTGGAGGCGATGCGCCGGGCCTACCGTGACCGCGCCGAGTACCTGGGCGATCCGGATCATGTCGACATGCCGCTGCAGCGGCTGCTGTCACGCGACTACGCGGCCGGCCTGCGCGCCGGTATCCACCCCGACCAGGCGACCCCCAGCGACAGCCTGCCGCCGGTGGTGGAGCCGGAGAACCGTCCCGGGACCGATGGCGCGGCGGAGAGCCCGCAGACCACGCATTTCTCGGTGATGGACGCCGAGGGCAACCGCGTGGCCGCGACCCTGACACTGAACTACCCGTTCGGCTCCGGCTATGTGGTCCCGGGGACCGGCGTCCTGCTGAACAACGAGATGGATGACTTCTCCGCCAAGCCGGGCGAGCCCAACGCCTACGGCCTGATCGGCTTCGAGGCCAATGCCATCGCCCCGCAGCGGCGGCCGCTGTCGTCCATGAGCCCCACCTTCGTGGACACGGGCGATCGCGTGGCCATCCTCGGCACGCCCGGGGGCAGCCGCATCATCACCATGGTGCTGCACGGCATCCTCGGCGTGGTCGACGGTCAGTCGATCGACGAGGTGGTGGAGGCCCCGCGCTGGCACCACCAGTACCTGCCCGACCGGGTCGAATTCGAGACCGGGGCCTTCGACACCGAGCTGCGCGGCAAGCTGGTGCAGCGCGGCCATCGCCTGACCCCGCAGGTGCGCCCGTTCGGCGACATGCAGGCGGTGCTGTGGGAGCGCGAGGCCGGACGGCTGGAGGCGGCTTCGGATCCGCGCGGCGAGGGCGAGGCGCGCGTCTTCGGCCGCTGAGCCGCTGAGCCGGGTCAGCGCTGGCAGCTCGGGCAGTAGGCGCTGGCCCGCTGGCCCACGCTGCGGGTGCGGATCGGCGTGCCGCAGACCCGGCAGGGCTCCCCGGCGCGGCCGTAGACCTGCAGCTCCTGACGGAAATAGCCGTGGCTGCCATCCTCGCGCAGGAAATCGCGCAGGGTCGTGCCGCCACGCTCGATGGCAGCGGCGAGTACGGCCTTTACGTGTTCGGCCAGGCGCTGGTATTCCGCGCGGGTCACGCGGCCGGCCGCGCGGCCGGGGCGCACACCCGCCAGAAACAGTGCCTCGGTGGCGTAGATGTTGCCAACGCCGACCACCGTGGCCTGATCCATCAGAAAGGCCTTGACCGCGCCACGGCGGCCGCGGCTGCGCCGGAACAGGTAGTCGCCGTCCATGTCCGCCTCCAGCGGTTCCGGCCCCAGACCCTCCAGCAGCGGATGGGTGGCGGGGCCGCCGTCCGGCGCGGGGTCGAGTGGCAGGCAGCAGCCGAAGCGCCGCGGATCATGCAGACGGATCTCGCTGCCGCTGTCGAGGACCAGACTCAGGTGATCGTGACGCCGTAGCGGCGTGTCCGGCGTACAGTGGCGCAGGCTGCCGGACATCCCCAGATGCAGCAGCAGCCCGGTGGCATCGGTATCCAGCAGCAGGTATTTGGCCCGCCGCCGCAGGCCGCGCACGGTGGCGCCGGCGATCCGCGCCGGGAGATCCGCCGGGACCGGCCAGCGCAGGCGCGCGTCGCGAACTTCGAGTTGCAGGATGCGCCGTTCGCGAAGCAGGGGTTCGAGGCCGCACCGGGTGGTCTCCACCTCCGGCAGCTCAGGCATGCACGCCTTCGATCTCGATCAGCAGCTCCTGGCGGCAGACATCGCCGCGTACCCATTGCACCGGCGGGGTGCGGGCACCGTAGTGCTCGCGCAGGATCGCCTCCACGGCATCGCGATGCTCCGGGTGGCGCAGGTAGACCCGCAGCCAGCGCAGTCCGGGCAGATCGGCGCCGCCCTCGGCGTGCAGGGTGTCCAGGTTGGCCAGGGTCTCGCGGGTCTGCGCGGCGATATCACCCGGATGCCGGCTCTCGTGCCCGGTGATGCTGGCGGTGCCGGAGATCAGCAGCATCGGGCCGCGCGGCGTCTCGATGCGGGTGGCACGGGCAAAGCTGGGGCTCTTCGGACTGTAGCGTTCGGGATAGTGGTACGCGCTGACCTGGCGCGGGTTCTCCACCGGGGTTCCGGGTTCGCGCGCGGCGATCGCATGCACGAACAGGCCGGCGTGGTCGGACCCGATCGCGGTGGCGGCGGGCATGCCGCCCAGGGGGATCTCCAGGGCCTCCAGGGCCTCGGCGCGCCCGGTGCAGAAGGCCTGATAGCGTTCGAGCCCCTTCTCCGGCTCGTGGATGCGGCCGAAGAAGTTCCACATGCGCAGCAGGTACGGATAACCCGCCTCGCGGCAGGCCGCGACCAGGTCCCGGTATACGTCCCGGGTGCGTTCGCGCAGGTCGTCGTCGGGGCCTTCACGCGCAATGAACAGGACGTCGCCGCAGACCCTCCGGTAAAGGCCCCCTTCTCCGGACGGGGCATTGCTCGCCGCCCCGGCGAACCAGCGCTCCTCCGGTGGGGCGGGATCCAGCGAGGCCAGCCCCGGGTCGATCGCCAGGGTCGTGCCGTTCGCTCCCGCGCAGCGGATACCCGGATCGTTCGCGGGCCGCAGGCTCAGGCCTGCGGGCTCTGCGGATGCGGTATCCGCCGGTATCAGGCGTGTATCCAGATCAATGGTCATGTGCTGCTCGCTCCCTGCATCTCCACCAGCATGCTCTCCGTCCAGCGTACCGCTTCCATGTACAGTCGCCCGGCGACCTGGGGCGACACCGGTGAAACCTCGAACGGGAACCGCCGGTCCGGGTCCTCGAAGGTCTCGATGATCCGGGGTACGGCGCCCAGCTCGCCGCTTTGCTCCAGCAGAGCGTCCTCCATCGCCGGGCTCAGGTTGAGTTCGCCGAGCACCCGGTGCAGCGGAATGCCCAGCACCCGGTCCAGCCCCGACAGCAGGCCGAGGGTGAAGTAGCGCTCGGACTCGTTCGGTACGCCCGAGGGCGCGGCCAGCAGTGCGGCCATGCGCGCCCGGATCATGACCTGCTCCAGGCCCTGGCGCTGCGGGGTGCTGGTGCGCAGGGCGGCAACCATCGCCAGCGAGCGCACGCGGTCGGTCCCCAGCAGCATGATCGCCTCGCGCAGGGTCTCGATCGGACGGCGGTGACGCAGCAGCGGGCTGTTGGCCTGGCGCAGCACATGGATGGCCAGGTCGGGGTGGGCATTGATCTGCACAGCCAGCTGCTCGGCCGACATCTCCGGGTCCTGCAGTTTCTCGATCAGTTGCAGCAGGCCGACTTCCAGCTGCTCCAGGCGCTGGCCCTCCACCACGTTGGGGTAGGACAGGAAAAAGCCCTGGTAATACACGAAGCCGAGTTCCCGGCAGGTCTCGTAGGTGGCTGCATCCTCGACCTTCTCGGCGAGCAGCTCCACGTCGAACGGCCGCAGGCGCTCGAGCTCCGCGCGCAGGCCGGGACCGTCGAAGGCGAGCAGGTCGAGTTTCACGATATCCGCCAGCTCGATCAGCGGCGAATCCTGTTCGCGGAACTGGTAATCGTCCAGGGCGATGCGAAAGCCGAGTTCTTTCAGGCGGCGAACCGCGGCGATCACCTCGTCGTCCACCACGATGTCCTCGAGGATCTCGAGCACTACCTGTTCGGGCGGCAGGCTGAGCAGGACCTCGTGATCCAGAAATCCGCGCGGCAGATTGACGAAGGCCAGATGGTCCCCGACAAGGTTCTTCATGCCAATGTCGATGAAGGCGCTGTGCAGCAGGTCGGAGGTCGCCAGATCGCCGTCCACCACGTTTGCCTCGCTGGCGTTGGCCCCGGCCCGGAACAACAGTTCGAACCCGATGATGCGTTCCTCGCCATCGAAAATGGGTTGCCGTCCGACAAATATTGGCTGCATGCTTATTGTCTGCAAACGATGTGGATCGGTCCTTCCTGCGGGACACGGGCCGCAACAAGAGGAAACGCGACATGGATTCCATCAACGCGCCGTTCGGGGAGATCGTGGAGCTGCGCCAGATCCTGCACGACTCCGGGATGCCCCTGTTGCGGGTCATTATCCGCGATGGCGAACGCTACACCAAGATCGAACTGGATCCGGCCACGGCCCATCGCTGGGGCAAGCTGATGACCCGCTGGGCCGAAGACGTGGTGGAGGCGCAGGGCGACGGCAGCTGACACCGCCCCGGCCGAAGTCCGGCCACAAAAAAGCCCGGCATGGCCGGGCTTTTTCATGCGCGCGCGACGGGCCGCGCTTACTTGATCTTGGCTTCCTTGTACATCACGTGCTGGCGGATGACGGGATCGAACTTCTTGATCTCCATCTTTTCGGGCATGTTCCGCTTGTTCTTGGACGTGGTGTAGAAGTGACCCGTGCCGGCGCTGGAGACCAGCCGGATCTTTTCGCGCCCCTGATTCTTGGCTGCCATCGTGCTGCCTCCTTAGACCTTTTCGCCGCGGGCCCGGCAGTCGGCCAGGACTGCCTCGATGCCGCGCTTGTCGATGATGCGCATGCCCTTGCTGCTCAGGCGCAGCTTCACGAACCGCTTTTCGCTTTCCACCCAGAAACGATGGGTGTGCAGGTTCGGCAGGAAGCGACGCCGCGTCTTCCGCTGGGAATGCGAGACATTGTTACCGGTAGCCGGGCGCTTGCCCGTCACCTGACATACTCGGGACATCGGGGCTACTCCAGATGTTCGGGTCGGGACGAAAGATCGCGGATACTAGCGGATACCGGGCCCGGGCGCAAGGGTCGGGCGTCATGGACGGCGAAGGCGGTCCGTTGCGTCTATCTTTCGATGCAAAGTGAACCATGAGCTGCAACCAGCGGGGGAAGAGCATGAAGGGAGCGATGGTACGGGGTATCGCGGGCGCGTTTCTGGCCGGCATGATGGCGGGGCCGCTCGCGGCCGACGAGGCGCAGACCGGCGACGGCCAGTGGTGGTGGGACGATGGCTGGTGGCAGGAAGGCCAGCTGAATCCCGACATCGAGAACCACGAGGTCGAGGTCGAACGCCTGGAATACGAGCGTGACGACGTGATCGTTCCGGCGATGGTCGCGCGCCCGGCCGACGGCGAGGACTATCCGGCCATCCTGTGGTCGCACGGGCGGCGCGGGCTGGACCATCTGGCCGAGCTGCACGTGAAACGCCTCGCCGCACGCGGATTCGTGGTGCTGGCGCCGGACCTCTATACCGGTCGTTTCATCGAGACCCACCCGCTGGATCACGACTACGAACTGGAAGGGGATCTGGACCGCGGTCTGGACGAGCTGCTCGCGCGGGAAGACATCCTCGGCGACCGCGCCTGCCTGGTGTCGATCACCCGGGGCGGGTACAAGACCCTCAAGGTCGCGGTGACCCATGAACGCCAGGTGGACGACGTGGCCTGCTGGGCGGGCTATTACCCGCATGTGCAGGACCCCAACCTGGGCGAACCCCACCAGGTGTATCGCTATGCCAGCGAATTCAATCAGCTGGAGATCCCGGTGATGATCCTGATCGGCGACGAGGAGCAGTACCAGCGCCACCGTACGGCGAAGATGGCCGCCGACGGGCTCAAGGATCGTGGTGGCGACGTCACGTGGATCGAATACCCGGGTGTGGGTCGCGGCTTCGACTTCCGCAACGGCGACAACCGCACCTTTGCCGATGACCTGGCTGCGCGCGATGCCATGGTCCGCGTGACCCGCTTCGTCAACGAGCACCTGCGCAAAGAGTGAGCGCAGCGGGGAATGTCCTGCTCCGTGAGAGGCGTTCCGGGTCGGTGTGGCTGACGCGTGATTCTGGAGGCGCGGCGATGACGGAGAGCACGGTGCGGGGCCTCGCCGAAGTCATGGGGGCCGGCCCGATGGCGCGTTTGTTTTTTCTGATGTTGCCGGCCCTGGGTGTGTCCGGTCTGGCGGTCCCGGCGGCCGCGGCCGGCGACGATGTGCCGGTGCTGGATCCGGTGGAGGTGTCGGCGCCGCGGCTGACGACGCCGCTGGCGGAGCTGCCGGCCTCGGTCAGCCGGGTGGACGGGCGTCAGGCCACCGAGGGGCGCCAGGGGCTGCAGCTGGACGAGGCCCTGAATCGCGTTCCGGGGGTGTTCGCGCAGAACCGCCACAACTTCGCGCAGGATGTGCGCATCTCCATCCGCGGGTTCGGTTCCCGCGCTCCGTTCGGCGTGCGCGGGCTGCGCATCCTGCAGGACGGGATCCCCGAGACCACGCCGGACGGGCAGTCGCAGGTGGATGCGATCGACCTGCTGAACATCCGCGACATCGAGGTGCTGCGCGGGCCAAGCGCGGCGCTGTACGGCAATGCCTCGGGCGGGGTGATCTCGATCCGCACCCGTGACGGCAGCGAGCCCCGCGGGCATGGCGGCGGGGTGCTGGCGGGCTCGCACGGTTTCCGCCGGCTGGAGGCGACCAGCGAGGCGGATCTCGGCGAACACCGCTACTCGCTGACCGCGCACGATTTCCGCATGGATGGTTATCGGGACCAGTCGCGGGCGGAAAAGCGCTATCTGCGCCTGCATACGGCAAGCGAACTGGGCGACGGCACGCTGCGTGCCCACCTGCGCTACCTGGACGCCCCGCGCACCGACGACCCGGGCGGGCTGACCCGCGACGAGCTGCGCGCGAACCGGCGCCAGGCCGCCCCGAACGCCGAGTCGCTGGATGCGACCCAGGAGGCCGAACAGCTGACCGCCGGGCTGCGCTGGGAGCAGCCGGTGGGTGAGCTGGATCTGCGCGTCGGCGGATTCTGGACGCAGCGCGACTACGACCAGCAGCTGCCGTTCCCGGGGTCGAGCCGGGTGGCCTACGAGCGGGACTTCTACGGGCTGAATGCCCAGCTGGAGGGCGATCTCGGGCCGACGCGCTGGCTGGCGGGCGTGGATCTGGAGGAACAGCGCGACGAGCGGACGCGACGCTGTTCCGCCGGACAGCTGTTCGACCGTGATCCCGAGGAAGATGACGAGGCTCCCGGTTGTTCCGCGGACCCGAATGATCCCGTCACCAACCTTGCCCTGGAACAGACCGAACGTGCCCGTACGCGTGGCGCCTTCCTGCATACCGATACCCTGCTGGGCGAGGACTGGAACCTGGTGCTGGGGGCGCGCCACGATCGTATTCGTTTCAGCATCGATGATGACTTTTCCGAGGAGGTCGGCGAGCCGGATCGTTCGGATGGGCGCACCTTCCGCGAGGAGAGCCTGATGGCGGGGCTGGTGTGGCATTTCCGCCCGGGACAGCGGGCGTGGGTGAACGTGGCCACCAATTTCGAGACCCCGACCTTCACGGAATTTGCCAATCCCGGGGGCGGAGGCGGCTTCAACCCGGACCTCGAGCCGCAGAAGGCTCGCAGCCTGGAACTGGGCTGGCGCGGGGAACAGGGTGCGTTCGGCTGGGAGGCGGTGCTCTGGAGCACGCGGGTGCGCGACGAGATCACGCCCTTCCAGATCGAGGGCGAAGGGGACCGGGACTTCTACACCAATGCCGGTCGCACCGCGCGCGACGGGCTGGAGCTGGCGCTGGACTGGCAGGCGACGCCGCAATGGACCCTGAGCAGCGCCTTCACCCTCAATCATTTCCGCTTTCGAAAATACGAAGACGTCGACGGCGTGCGCCACGACGGCAATCGGCTGCCCGGACTGCCGCGCGAACAGCTGTTCCTGGAGGCCGACTGGCGCGAGGGTCCCTGGTTCGTCACCGTGGATGCGCTGCACGCCGGGGCGCGTTACGCCGACGACGCCAACGACGAGCGTGTCGGCTCGCAGACCACGGTCAACCTGCGGGCCGGGCGCGAGTGGACGCGCAACGGCGCGAACATCGAGACCTTCGTCGGTGCGGACAACCTTCTGGATGCCGACAACATCGACAACGTGCGTATCAACGCAAACTTCGGACGGCATTACGAACCCGCCCCGGGGCTGACCCTGCGCGCGGGTCTGCGGGTGACCTTCGGGGATTAATCCCGACGGTCGGGCGGGTCGTCGGGGCCGTGCTCGTCGCGGGGACGGGGCGGTTCGATCTCGTCCAGGCGGCCCTGCTCGATCTTGCGCAGGGTCTCCGCGTCGGTGGGGTCGTCGGGGTCTTCTTCCCAGGCATAGCGCTGCACCGCCGGGAACGCGTCACGGCGATAAAGGAACCACCCGCAGACCGCACCCACGGTGCCGCCGAACAGGTGCGCCTCGAACGACACCCCGGGGGTGGTCGGGAACACCCCCCAGAACATGCTGCCGTAGAGGAACAGCACGATGATCGTCAGCGCGATGGACAGCGCATCGCGGCGGCGGATGCCGATGACCACGGCAAAGAACATCAGGCCGTGGGTCAGGCCGCTGGCGCCGATGTGCAGGCCCTCGCGGGCGAACAGCCAGACCCCCAGCCCGCCCATGATCCAGATCAGCGGGACCGCGGTGCGCGTGGCCTGCGGGAAGCCGTAGAGCGTGAGGATGCCCAGCACCCACAGGGTGGGGGCGTTGGCCATCAGGTGCCCCCAGGATCCGTGGATCAGGGGCGAGGTGAAGATCCCCAGCGCGCCGACGCCGTCGCGCGGCAGGATGCCCAGACGCGAGAAATCCGCGCCCAGCAGTTCCTGCAGGGCGTGGATCAGGACCAGGGCCATCACCCCGACGAAGGGCCACAGCAGCGCGCGCCGGAAGCGTTCGCGATCGGCCGCGGGATCCGTCGGGGGTGCCGGGCGTCGCAGGTTCAGCATCGAACAAGACTGCCACGGGGGCGTGACGGGGAACAATGCACCGCCCGGGGCAGCGGTTTCGGGTCCGCGCGGGCAGCCCCGGCGGCGGACCCGGCTACCCCGGGGCCGGCGTTCAGAGACGGAACTGCGCCAGGGCGCGCTGGATCTCGCTTTCCACCTGCTTGAGCTCGTCGGAGGCCGCGCTGACGCGGTCGGCGGTCTCGGCGGACTGGTCGGCGCCGTCGGAGATCTGCACGATGGTGCGGTTGATGTCCTCGACCACCGTGGTCTGCTCGCGCGCCGCGACGGCGATCTGATCCGTCATCTCCGAGATGTTGTCCACCGACTGGCGGATCTGCTGCAGCGCGCCGTTCACTTCGGCGGTGTGCTCCATGGTGGTCTCGGCCTCTTCCTGGCCCTTCTTCATCACCGAGACCGCGTTATTGGTGGCGCTCTGCAGCCGCGAGATCATGCCCTCGATCTCGTCGGTGGACTCCTGGGTACGGGTGGCGAGCTTGCGCACCTCGTCGGCGACCACCGCGAAGCCGCGGCCATGTTCGCCGGCGCGGGCCGCCTCGATCGCGGCGTTCAGCGCCAGCAGGTTGGTCTGCTCGGCCACTCCGCGGATCACCTCGAGGATGGTGCCGATCTGGCGCGAATCCTCGCCCAGGTTCGAGACCGTGTCGGCAGCCTGTTCCACGGTGCCCAGCAGGGAGGACATCGAGGCCACGTTGCGCTCCATGACTTGCATGCCCTGGTGGACGGCGTCACCGGCCTCCTGACCCGACTTCGAGGTGGCGTCGGTGTTGCGGGCGATCTCCTCGGCGCTGCTCTGCAGCTCGTTGATGGCCGTGGCCACGCGTTCGGTCTCGTCGCGCTGGCGCGACACCGCTTCGCGGGCGCCGTAGGCTTCCTGGCCCAGGTTCTCGGTCGCCGTCCGCAGGGTCTCGGTACTGTTGCGGGCCTTGCCCACGGCCCCGGCGATCTTGTCGGTGAAGCGGTTGAACGCGCGCCCCAGGGCGGCGGTCTCCTTCAGCCCGTGCTCCTCCAGCCGGCGGGTCAGATCGCCGTCGCCGTCGGCGATCTCCTCCAGCGCGGTGGACGAGCGGTTCATGGCCCGGCGGATGGTGATGATGATGGTGGCCGCGCCGGCCAGTCCGAGGATGATGCCGGCGATGGCCAGCACCATCTGCGCCACCTGCGTGTTGCGCATGGTGGTGGTCAGTTCGCCGGCCCGGGTCTCCGCACGCCGGGTGATGGCCTCGCTGAGCCCTTCCAGTTCCCCGCGGGCTTCCATCAGCAGCGGGCCGATTTCGGTGCGGATCATGTCGGCATCCTGGAATGCCTCGGGCGAGCCGTGGACCTCGAAGATGTCGTCCAGTGCGCCCCGCAGGGTCTCCAGCGATCCGGCGAAATCTTCCAGCGCGATTTCCTGTTCGAAGTCCAGGGTGGCGGATTGCCCTTCGAGATCCTCCACGATGCTTTCGAGCTGGCCGCGATAGAGATTCACGTTCTGCACGAAGGCGTCTTCGCGGAAGGCGAGGAAACCGCGCAGGTTCGAAGTGATTTGCAGCGCGTTCATGCGCAGGTCGTGGAACTGGTCCAGACGCTCCCAGGAACGCTGGAACTCCGGCAGGTTGTTCTCGGCGTCGATCATCGTGGACGCCTGCTGCGCCATGGCGCGGGTCGCGGGATTGGCCCGCTGGTTGGCGATGTCCAGCGCGGGCATGTTGGCGGCGTCGTCGGTGGCCAGTTCGGTCAGACGGTCGACGTGGCCGTGAAAGCGGTCGACGTGTTCGCGGACCGCTTCGGCCGAGCGGGCCATGTCGCGGTCGGCCGCCACCACCGGGTCGTTGTTGAGCTCCCGTGCCGCGGTCTGCAGGGCGTCCATGGATTCCAGCCAGGCGTCATGGTGGCCCTGCTCGTCGCTCATCAGGTAGAAGCCCAGGAAGGCCGCGCTTTCCTGCAGCCGCTGCTGGACTTCGTTGACCCGGGCGACGGCCGGGTAGTCTTCTCCGGTCAGGTTCTGTACGTCCCGGGCGCCGGTCTGCAGCGCATGCAGGGCCATGACCGAGTTGATGACGAGGATCAGGACCACCAGGCCGAAGCCGGCCGTCAGCAGTCCGCGGATCGAAAACTTGTCCAGCATGAGTTGCTCCTCCGCCGGCGCCTCTGCGGGCGCTTGCTACCATCGCGTACGGGCGTACACGAAAAGGGTGACCCGCGGGTCGTGTCGTTTCTCCTGCTGTTACGGCAAAGGTGCCCCTGAGTTGAGTATTTTGTTGGCGGGCATCGGTTGCCGGGGCCGGGCAGCGAATGCCTCGGCCCGGCGCTCAGGGAGGAAAGACGCGGGCGAAGGCTTCAGGATTCCAGCTGTTCCCAGCGCTGGTAGGCTTCCTCCAGTTCGCGTTCCACTTCGGCCAGGCGTGCCTGCAGTTCGCGCACGCGTTCGCCGTCACGCTGGGTCCCGGGGTCGCAGAGGGCCTGATTGATCGAGTCCTGCTCCGTCTCCAGCGCCTCGATGCGGCCCGGGAGGGCCTCCAGTTCGCGGGCGTCCTTGTAGGAGAGCTTGCCCGAGCCCGTGCCCGCAGCGGCGGGCTCGGGCGCCGGGGCGGCTCGGGTCGTGGCCCGGGTTGCCGCGTCCGCGGCGGTCCCGGAGTCCGGCGCCGGGTCACCCTCGATCAGACGCCGCGTCACGCGTTCCGGCAGATCCGACCAGCCGCCGACGAACTCCTCGATGCTGCCATCGCCGGGCACCACCAGGGTGCTGGTGGCCACGTTGTCGAGAAACGCGCGGTCGTGGGTGACCACGATGGCGCTGCCCTTGTATTCGATCAGCAGCGACTCCAGCAGCTCCAGGGTCTCCACGTCGAGATCGTTGGTGGGTTCGTCGAGCACCAGCAGGTTGGCCGGGCGCAGGAACAGCTTCGCCAGCAACAGGCGGTTGCGTTCGCCGCCGGACAGCGCGGAGACGGGCTGGCGGGCGCGTGCCGGCGGGAACAGGAAATCCCCCAGATAGCTCAGCACATGGCGCGTTTCGCCGTTGACCGTCACCTGTTCGCGGCCCTCGCCCACGGCATCCTGCACCGTGGTCTGTTCATCCAGGTGGGCGCGGGTCTGGTCGAAATAGGCGATGGTCAGCTGGGTCCCCAGCTTGACCGTGCCCGACAGTGGCGGAAGATCGCCCAGCAGGCCGCGCAGCAGGGTGGTCTTGCCGGCCCCGTTGGGGCCGATCACGCCCAGGGTGTCGCCGCGCTGCAGCAGCAGGTTCACGTCGCGCAGCACCGGCGTGCCGGAGTGCCCGAAACTGGCGTGTTCGGCCTCGATCACCCGTTTGCCGGAGCGCTGTTCCGGGCTCAGCTGCATGCGTACCTGCCCGGCGCGTTCGCGGCGTTCGGCGCGTTTCTGACGCAGCTGCTGCAATGCGCGCACGCGGCCCTCGTTGCGTGTGCGCCGGGCCTTGATGCCCTGGCGGATCCAGGCCTCTTCCTGCGCCAGCTTGCGGTCGAACTCCGCCTGATGCCGGGCCTCCACCTCCAGGCGTTCGGCCTGACGCTCGCGGAATGCGGCGATGGACGGCGGGTGCTCGTGCAGCTGGCCGCGGTCCAGTTCGAGGATGCGGGTGGCCACGTTCTCCATGAACTGGCGGTCGTGGCTGATGAACACCACGGTCATGCGGCTGCCGGTCAGAAAGCCCTCGAGCCAGCGGATCGCGGCCACGTCCAGATGGTTGGTGGGCTCGTCCAGCAGCAGGATGTCGGGGTCGCGCACCAGTTCGCGGGCCAGCCAGACCCGGCGCCGGAGCCCGCCGGACAGGGTGGCGAATTCCGCCTCGGGGTCCAGCTCCAGCCGCGACAGGGTCGTTTCGACCCGGTTCTGCAGGCTCCAGCCGTCGATCGCGTCGAGCTGCGCCTGCACCGGTCCCATCTTCTCCAGGGCCTCGGCGTCGCCGCTGGCGGCCGCCTGGCTCAGGTGGTGAAAGCGTTCCAGCAGCCGCCCGGACTCGCCCAGGCCTTCGGCGACCACGTCGAACACGCTCCCCTCGATGCCCGGCGGCAGCTCCTGGGTCAGCCAGGCGACGGTCAGCCCGTCGCGGCGGGTGATGTCGCCGGCATCCGGTTCCACCTCGCCGGCGAGGATGCGCAGCAGGGTCGACTTGCCCTCGCCATTGCGTCCGGCGATCGCCACCCGCTCGCCCGGCTCCAGGCTCAGGCCGGTGCCGTCCAGCAGCGAGGCCATGCCATAGGCCAGGTGGATGTCGCGCAGGGTGATCAGGGCCATGGTTCAGCGTCTCTCATGTTCAGACCTCTTTCATGCGCCAGGCGCTCAGGGCCCCGGCCAGACTCATCAGCGCCAGTACGAAGATGGCGAATTCGGTGCCGGCCAGCTGGGCCAGCAGGCCGAACAGGCCCCCGACCAGCAGCAGCACGCCAATGACCGTGTTGCTGACCGCGGTGAAGGCCGCGCGGGTCTCCTGCGTGGCCATGTCGACCAGATAGGTCTTGCGCCCCAGACGCACGCCCGCGTGGCTGATGCCCAGCAGGAAGAACAGCACCGCATGCACCCAGCCCATGTCCAGCAGGCCGGAGGCGGCCGGGGCGAACCAGCTGCCCAGGGCGACCACGAAGCCCAGCAGCGTCGCCAGCAGTCCGGCCACCACCAGTACTCCGCGGGCGGAACGGTCGGACATCCGGCCCCACACCGGCGCGCTGAGCGCGGAGGCGAGCCCGCTGGCGAGGATCAGCAGGCCAAGGGTCGCCAGCGCCCCCTCGGTCGCCGCCTCGGCCAGCAGCACGTAGAACGGCAGCGCCAGCGCGGTGCTCATCAGCAGCGCCCGGGTCAGCACGAAGTGACCAAAGGCACGATCGGCCCACAGCAGGCGCAGCGAGCGCAGCGCCTCGCCGAACCCGTTGACGCCCCCTTCGGTGGCACCCGGATCCTCGTGCAGGCGGGCGAACACCGCCGCCGCGATCCACCAGGCGCCCGCTGACGCCGCCAGCAGGGCCACGAACAGGCCGGCACCGGCATCGTCCAGGCTGGCCAGTGTCAGGTACCCGCCCAGGGCGAGGGTGAAGAAGCCGGCCGCCGAGGCGGCGTAGCCCATCACCGTGCCGCGGCGCTGTTTGGCGATGGTCTTGCCCAGCACGTCCTTGGATGCCACCGAGTTGATCCCGCGCGACAGGGCGAACACGATGAGCAGCGCGATGATCGCCCAGCCCGCGGCTGCTCCTTCCAGGGTCAGGGCGGTGATGGCCATGCCCGCGACCGCGATACCGGAGAGCGCGCTGCCCAGCACCCAGAACCCCTTGCGGATGGCGCGGCGGCGGATCGAGGCGGCCACGAACAGCTGTGGCAGCAGGGAGCCCGATTCGCGGATGGGGACCAGGAAGCCGGCAAACGTGGCCGGTGCCCCCAGCGCGCTCAGCAGCCATGCCAGGACCAGGCGCGCGGAGGCCAGCTCGTCGCCGATCTTGGACAGCGTGTTGGCGACCAGATGGACGACGAAATTGCGTGGCTGCGCGCGGCAGGCCCCCTCGGGGATGTCCTTGCAGGCACGGGCATCCTCGTCCCCGGCGATAGTCTCGTACAGGCTGACGAGGGGACGCCGGCGTTTCGCGCGATCGGTTTCGGCCATCGGGCCTCCTGTCTTGTATCAACCCTCCCGGATGTCGGGCATGCCGGCGTTGGTCCCGGGGGAATCGGCCGGAGGGATGGCCCGGGGGATGGCCCAGGGAAATCGGCCAGAGGGCTGGCCTCCTGCGGCAATCCCCCGGCAATCTCCCGGGCGGTGTCCGCGCTCAGCGCCGCCCGGCCAGCGGGTCGTCGGGGTCGACGCTGTCGCGGAAGGGCTTGCGGCGGTCGAGGTTGGTCAGCTGGTAGACATTGCCCAGCCAGTTGTTGATGACCGCCAGCGCGGTGTCGTGCCAGGTGTTGTCCAGGCGGTCCAGCAGCAGGGCCTCGGGCAGGGCCGGGATCTCGGTGCAGTGTTCCAGCGCCGCCTCCACGTGCTCGCGGTGTTCATCGAGGATCGC
The DNA here is from genome assembly GCF_000377885.1 of Thioalkalivibrio sp. AKL17. Taxonomy (NCBI): domain Bacteria; kingdom Pseudomonadati; phylum Pseudomonadota; class Gammaproteobacteria; order Chromatiales; family Ectothiorhodospiraceae; genus Thioalkalivibrio; species Thioalkalivibrio sp. AKL17. The sequence goes on along the minus strand of NZ_KB898767.1, from coordinate 93,586 downwards.
GGCCGCCTGCGGCATCAGGTAGTTCTCCGGCAGTGGCGGATAGGCCTTGCGGTCGCCCTCGATGTAGCGCACCACTTCGCGCTTGTATTCCTTGAGCAGGCTGATCGAGTCGTACTCCGGGTGGCCCTGAAAGAAGACCATGCGGAAGCCGTCCGGCGAGGCGCCCAGGTGGATGCCGGCTTCTTCGCTCTCGACCAGAACGCGCAGCCCGTGGTGCTCGAACTGATCGCGGGTGACCTTGTTGTAGCGCGAATGCGGTACGTCGAAGCGGGTGTTCACCCCGGTCACCAGCGGGTGTCTGCGGTCGACCACCCGGTGCGGGAACACCCCCCAGAGCTTCTCGCCCATGTGCTGGCGGTGCTCGCCGTAGTGCGACTGCAGCACCGCATGGGTCGCCAGACAGGAGCAGAGCGTGGAGGTCACGTTGTCCCAGGCCCAGTCCACGACCTCGGCGAGCGGCTCCCAGAACGGCTCCAGGGCCAGATCGGGCTGGGTCACATTGGCCCCGGTGATGATCAGCGCGTCCAGGCCTTCTTCCTTGAGCTGCTCGAAATCCTCGTAGTAGTTCTCGACGTGCTCGCGCCCCTTCCGGCCGCGCTTGAGCTGCGGCAACGTGAACGGATGGATGTAGAACTGCGCGATCTGGTTGCTCTCGCCGATCAGGCGAAAGAACTGACGCTCGGTGGCCGCCAGCGCGGCATCCGGCATCATGTTCAGCAGCCCGATGTGCAGCGCGCGAATCTCCTGCTGGCGGGCGAAATCGTTCGGCAGAACGGATTCGCCCTCGCTGCGCAGGCGTTCGAAGGTGGGGAGTCCGGAATGTGCAACCAGGGGCATTACAGTCGCCTCTCGCGTTCCAGGGCCATGCAGACCAGCTCGTCAAAGTCGGCCGCGTTGCGCACCCGGGCCACCTCGGTGGTGCTGACGGTATAGCCCCAGGTTTCGGCGATCTGCTCGTAGCGCGGCAGCCGCGCCCGGAACAGGCGCGAGAAGACCCAGCGCACGAAGGCATTGGGGTCGATCTGGGCGACGTACTCCAGTTCCTCGATGCGCATGTATTCGGCCAGCTGCTGGTCGAGGAAGGCCTCGCGGTAGTACAGCGGCTTGGGGTTGGCCTCGGCGCGTTCGATCAGCTCCCGCTCGTCCTCGTCCGTGGCCTGGATATAGAGGATGATGGTGTGTTCGGCCAGGGTCTCGAGCACGCCGGGGCTGTCCAGCTCGCACACCGATCCGCCGGCATCGTTCACGAAATGCGGGTAACCGAACAGGGTGCGCGCCTTGTGGATGAAGTCCGGCACGTCCAGCATTGCCTGCACCTCGGCCTCGTGGTGCAGGGCCTGCCGGCGCTTGAACTCGGTCAGCGGCAGCCCGCCCAGCTCCGGGTTGCCCAGCTTTCCGAGGAAGCTGGAGACCGGATGCAGGTTGTCGACCGTGATGTTGTTGATGATCTGGATGGAGTCCGAACGCAGCAGCTCGCGCAGGAACGGGACCTGCATCGCCTGGGACTTGATGTTGTCCAGGATCGGTTCGTTCAGGTAGCGCGTGCCGATGCGATAGTCGCCGGAGTAATGAAACCAGTCCTCCTGGCGCAGCATGTTGGACAGCCGCGTCTTGCCGACACCCGACATCCCCAGCAGGGTGATGCGGCGGCCGTCCAGTTCGCGGTATTCGTCCGGTGTCAGGCGCATGCGATCGGAGTCTCTCTATCGGCGCAGGATGAAGAGCACGCCGGCGATCAGTGCCAGGGCGCTCATGACGTAGTGATCGTACTGAAACTGCAGGCCGAGCAGGCCGCGCAGGCCATACAGGACCAGCCAGATCCCCAGCAGGAGATTGCCGACGACGCGCATGTCTCAGACCTCCCGCAGCAACTGGCTGACCGACTTGAACTCGGCGGCGCGGGCATCGCCGAGCCATTCGAACAGCACGGACTCGTGGTTGGTGATGATCGCCCCCGCCGCGCGCAGACGCTCGAGGCCGTTGACGCGCAGCTCGGGGTTGCGCGAGCAGACCGTGTCGCTCGCCACGAACACCGTGACCCCGGCATCCAGCAGGTCCAGCGCGGTCTGGGTCACGCACACGTGGGTCTCGGCGCCGCCGATGACCACGCTGTGGCAACCCGCCAGGCGCTGTTCCAGGGCCGCCTCGCCGCAGCAGGAGAAGGCGGTCTTGTCGGTCACCGTGGCCAGATCGCCGAGATCCTCGAGCGCGGAGTGCAGTGGTTCAACGGTGTCGCCCAGCCCCTGCGGATACTGGCGCGACACCTCCACCGGAATACCCAGCTGGCGCGCGGCTTCCACCAGCCGGCCGGCGTTGCGCACGGTGCGTTCACGATCGGTTTCCGGCATCGCCGCCATCAGCCGCTCCTGCAGGTCGACCAGCAGCAGCGGCGAGCGGTCGGAGCGCTCGCAGCGGGCCCGCGCGGCGGTGCTCATCAGTCCAGCATGGCGTCGATGGATTCCAGGTCTTCCTCGGTGAGCTGTCCCGCCGCCCGTTCCAGGCGCAGGGTGTTGGCGAGGAAGTCGTAACGCGCCTCGGCGAAGTCGCGCTCGGCGCCGAATACCTCGCGCAGGGCGAGGAGCACGTCCACCTGGGTGCGGGTTCCGACCTCGAACCCGGCCTCGGCGGCCTCGAACGCCGCCTGGGTCGATTCCAGTGCCTGGTTCAGTGCGCGCACGCGGGATTCGGTGGCCACCGAGGCGAGATAGGCGTTGCGGGTGTCGCGCCGGGTCATGCGCTCGACCTGCGTCTGCCCCTGCTGCGCGGCCTGGAAGTCCTCGCGCGCCTGACGGGTCAGGGCGGTCACCCGGCCGCCGGTGTACAGCGGGATCTCCAGACGGATGCCGATCTGCGCCTCCCGGCCATCCTCGAACTGGCTGCCGCCGGCGCCGGCCAGGCCTTCGAGCGCCCGTGCCTGTTGGGCGTTGAATCCGGCCGCAGTGAAGTCGATATCCGTGTCACCACTGCCGTCTATGCCGTGGTAGCGGTTTTCCGAGACCGAGGCGCTGAGGCCCACGCGCGGCTGCCCTTCGGCCCGCTGGCGCTGGATCTGTTCGCGTGCGGTCTCGGTGGCGAGGCGCTGGGCGGCCAGCTCCAGGTTGTTTTCCAGGGCACGCTGCACCCACGCCTCGGCATCCCGCGGCTGCGGCAGCTGGAGTTCGGCCTCGGGGGTGAGGGTATCGAGTTCGTCCCAGTAGCGGTTGGTGATCAAGGCCAGCTGTTCGCGGGCCACGTCCAGTTCGTTTTCGGCGGCGATGCGCTGGGCCTCGGCCAGGTCGCGCTGGGCGCGGGCTTCCTTTACGTCGGTGCTGGCGATCAGGCCGACGTCGAAGCGGCGTTCGGTCTGCTCCAGCTGGCGCTCGATGGCCTCCAGTTCGGCGATGCTGAATTCCAGGCCTTCCTGGGCCACGAGCACGTCAAAATAGGCCTCGGACACCCGCAGCATCAGGTCCTGGCGGGCGCCGTCGAGTTCGGCTTCGGCCCGGGCGATTTCCAGGTCCGCCTGACTCAGCTCGATGTAGTTGCGCCGGTCGTAGAGGCTCTGTTCCAGACGCAGGGCGAAACTGCTCTGCCGCCCGTCGATGCTGTCGCGCCCGTCCGGGTTGTTGTAGAAGGCCCCGCCCTCGATCTCGCCGGTCAGCTGCGGGAGCAGAGCCGAGCGCGCCATCGGACGGTTCTGCAGGGCACTGCGGTATTCCGCCTCGGCGATCTGCAGTTCGGCATCCTCGCGCGCGGCCTGTTCGTAGACTTCCATCAGACTCGCGCCCTGGGCGGGGGCGGCCGTGAACAGGGCGAGACCGGCGGCGGCGAGCAGGGGGTGCAGTCGTTTCATGGCGATTCGATCCGGACAGGCGAGGCTTTACATACTAGCAAAGCCCGCCGCCAGTGGCGGACGGGCTCGGGACGGACAGGGCTTTCGGTGGCCTAGAATTCGAAGGCCGGTTGCGGTTCGAAGCCGGCCAGCGGCGGCACGCGGGTCTCGAACAGCTGCTCGTGGAGGGTGTTGTCCTCGGTGGTCCGGGTCACCAGCAGCGCCTCCATGATCGGAGGCTCCCCGGTCACCACGAACAGGCGGCCGCCCAGCGCCAGGAATTGTTCCAGGAAGTCGTTGTATTCGGTCATGGCGCCGTTGACGGCGATGACGTCATAGCGCTCCCGCGGCGGACGCCATTCGGGGGTCACCGTCCCGGTGCGCGGCGCCGCGTTGGTGATGTTCAGGTCGTGCAGGCGGTTGCGCGCGGCCAGGCGCAGGTCGTCGTGGCGTTCCACGCTGTCGACATGGGCGCCCATGCGCGCCAGGCAGGCGGTGGCATAGCCGGACCCGGTGCCGATCTCCAGCACGGTATCGGTGGGCCTGGCCGCCACGGCCTGCAGCATGCGCCCGATCACGCGCGGCGGCAGGGTTTCCTCGCCGTGACCGAGGGGGATCTCCGTGTCGGCATAGGCCAGGGCCTGGTAGGGTTCGGGCATGAAGCGCTCGCGCGGCAGCGTCTCCATGACCCCCAGTACGCGCATGTCGAGTACGTCCCAGGGGCGTACCTGCTGTTCCACCATGTTCATCCGGGCCTTGGCGAAATCCATTGCGGGATCCTCTGTGCGGCAACGAACCGTGAAGAGTACGGCCGCTGCGCGTTGCAGGCAAGTGGGGCCGGGTTCAGTGCCCTTCCAGGGCTTCGGCGATCGCGCGGATGCGCTCGCGGCGCAGGGCCTCGCCCAGCTGCGGGCCCTGGTATCCGGCCTCGATCAGGGGTTGCGGGCTGACGGCCGCGGCGGCCTCCACGGCGCGGCGCAGGGCGTCGGGCTGGGGGTAGGGGCGCTCCTCCCAGCCGGTGCGCCCGCGGAAGTCGGCCTCGACCGCCAGCAGGAAGGGCTCGACGTTCTCCGGGCGGCGCAGGGCATCCAGGCCCTCGATCAGTTTCATCACGGTCTTCGGGCGCAGTTCGAACAGGCGATGCGCGAGGCCGTGATGACGCGCTACGCGGATCGCGAGGTCGCGGTAGCGCCGGGGAATGCGCAGGCGTTCGGCGAGCGCCTTGATGTGGGTGACGCTGCGTTCCTCGTGCCCGTGGTGCGCGGGCAGGATGTCCTCCGGGGTGTCCGCCTTGCCCAGATCATGGGTCAGCGCCGCGAAGCGGACCTCGGGCGCGTCGCTCAGGCGCGTGGCCTGGTCCAGCACCATCAGGGTGTGTACGCCGGTGTCGATCTCGGGGTGGTATTTCGCCGGCTGCGGTACGCCGAACAGGTGTTCCAGTTCCGGCAGCAGCACCGTCAGTGCCCCGCATTCGCGCAGCACCTCGATGAACCGGCGCGGAGCGGGGCTGGCCAGGGCTTTTTCGCACTCGGCCCAGACGCGTTCCGGAACCAGGGCGTCGACTTCCCCCGAGGCGACCAGCTCGCGCAGCAGGGCGCGGGTCTCGTCGGCGATCTCGAACCCCCAGGGGGCCAGCTGGGCGGCGAAGCGTGCCAGACGCAGCAGGCGTACCGGGTCTTCGGCGAACGCCGGGGAGACGTGCCGCAGGGTGCGGTTTTCCAGGTCATCGCGGCCGCCGAAGGGGTCGATCACCTCGCCGCCGTCGTCCTCGGCCATGGCGTTGATGGTGAGGTCGCGCCGTTCCAGGTCCTGTTCCAGCGGGACATCGGGGGCGGCGTTGAACTGGAAGCCGTGGTAGCCGCGCGCGGTCTTGCGCTCGGTCCGGGCGAGGGCGTATTCCTCCTGGGTCCGCGGATGGAGGAACACCGGAAAGTCGCGCCCCACGGCGCGATAGCCGGCCGCTTCCATGGCCTCGGGCGTGGCGCCGACCACTACGTAATCGCGTTCGTTGACCGGGCGGCCCAGGAGCCGGTCGCGGACCGCGCCACCGACCAGATAGATGTGCATCCCGGTGGCGGGCGCCTCAGTCGCGCTCGTAGCTGGTGCGCAGTTTCTGCATGCGCGCCTCGCGGCCGCCCTTGCCCAGATAGGTGGGTGCGATGCTCTCCAGCCGGGTGGGACAGTGCAGGGTCTGCCCGGTGCATACGCTGTCGATCGACAGCGAGGCGAGGTTGTCGCGCGACAGCGGCTTGCCCGGCACGTGCTCCAGCACGTTCGCCTGCAGGCGGCCCGCCCAGTCCGGCAGGCCAATGACCGGACGCCGGTGACCGGAGACCCGGCCGACGTAGCGCACCAGTTCGCCCAGGCTGTACTCCCTTGGGCCGCACAGCTCGAATCCCTGGCCGAAGGTCTTCGGATCGTTCAGTGCCTCGGCGAAGTGGTCGGCCACGTCGCCCACGAACACCGGGGCGAAGCGTGCTTCGGCGCGGGCCAGCGGCATCACCGGCGAGAAGCGCAGCAGCGTGGCGAAGCGGTTGAGGAAGCTGTCCTCCGGGCCGAAGATCACCGACGGGCGGAACACCGTGACCGGGAATGCCGTGGTTGCGAACACCGCCTGTTCGGCTTCGCCCTTGGTCCGCAGGTAGTGGCTGGGCGGGTCCGGCATGTCGGCCTTCAGCGCGCTCATCTGCAGAAAGCGGCGCACGCCCTGGCGTTCGGCGGCGGCCAGGGCCTTTTCCGTCAGTTCGACATGGGCGCGGCGGAAACCGGAACCGTCATGCCCCCGCTCGTTGAGGATCCCGACCAGGTTGATCACGGCATCCTGGTCGCGCAGGACGCGGTCGAGTTCTTCCGGCTCGTGGATATTGCCGGCGATCAGGTCCACCTCGGGGTTCACCATGAGCTCGCGGTGACGGTGCGGATGGCGCGTGACCACGCGTACATTCAGTCCACGGTCGATTAGCCGCGCCACGATGTGGTGCCCGACGAAGCCCGTTCCGCCCAGCAGGCAGACATTGCGGATCGAGAGATTCGACATGATTGCGAAGGCCCTTACCGAATACGGATGTGTGCGTCTTATACTCGGCTGTGGGCGCGTGATCAATCCACCCGGGCGGGCGCTGGCCCGGCGAGTCCCGAGAGAGAGGCCCGAAGATGACTGAACTGACTGCCATCAATCCGGCCACCGGCAAGGTGCTGGCGAATTACCCGCGGATGGATGCCGCCGGCGTGGAAGCCGCGCTGCAGGGCGCGGTGGACGCGCGCACGGCCTGGGCTCTGAAGCCGGTGCATGAACGGGCCGCCCTGCTGCGCCAGCTGGCCGCTGTCCTGCGCGGGCGCCAGGAGGAGCTGGCGGTGACCGCGACCCGCGAGATGGGCAAGCGGCGGGTCGAGGCTCTGGCCGAGGTGGAGAAGTGCGCGGTGGCCTGCGAATACTACGCCGAGCACGGGCCGGGCTTCCTCCTGGACGTGCCGGTGGCCACCGAGGCGGCCCGCTCGTACGTGGCCTGGCAGCCGCTGGGCACCGTGCTGCTGGTCATGCCCTGGAATTTTCCTTACTGGCAGGCCTTCCGCCAGGCCATTCCGGCGACCCTGGCCGGCAACACCGTGCTGCTCAAGCATGCCTCCAATGTGCCCGGCTGCGCACAGGCGCTGGAGGAGGTGTTCCGTGCAGCGGGGTTCCCCGAGGGGGGCTTCCGCAATCTGCCGGTGGGCTCCGATGCGGTCGAGGATCTGATCGCCGATCCGCGGGTGCAGGGCGTGAGTCTGACGGGTTCGGAGCGTGCCGGGCGTGCGGTGGGTGCGGCCGCGGGCAAGGCCCTGAAGACCTCGGTGCTGGAGCTGGGCGGTTCGGACGCCTTCATCGTCCTGCATGACGCGGACCTGGACACCGTGGTGCGCGAGGCCCTGCGCGGGCGGTTCCAGAACAACGGCGAGACCTGCATCGCGGCCAAGCGGTTCATCGTCGAGGATTCGATCGCCGAGGCCTTTGCGGACCGCCTGAGCCGGGCGGTGACGGACCTTTGCACGGGTGATCCGATGGAAGACGGGACGGATCTGGGCCCGCTTGCGCGCGGCGATCTGCGCGACGAGCTGCACGATCAGGTGCAGCGCAGTGTCGCTGCCGGCGCGGTGTGCCGCACCGGGGGTGAGCCGCTGGAGGGCGAAGGCTTCTACTACGCACCGACCGTGCTGGATCACGTCGAGCCGGGCATGGCGGCCTTCGACGAGGAGACCTTCGGTCCGGTAGCGGCGATCACGCGGGCCGCGGATGCCGCGGCGGCGGTGGAGCTGGCGAACCGTTCGCGCTTTGGCCTTGGCGGGTCGGTGTGGACCGCCGACCGCGCCCGCGGCGAGGCGATGGCGCGCCAGCTGGAATGCGGTTGTGCGTTCGTCAACGCGGTGGTGAAGAGCGACCCGCGCCTGCCCTTCGGCGGGGTAAAGGATTCCGGCTACGGGCGCGAACTGGCCGATCTGGGGATCCGCGAGTTCGTGAATGCCAAGACGATCTGGGTGGTCTGATTCACCCCCCGGTCATGGACATGAAGCGCATGACCTTCTCCGGGCGCTCGTTGAATTCGTGGCGCTCGGGCTTCAGCGCGATCGCCTCGAGGATTGCCTCTTCCAGCTCGGCATCGCTGCAGCCGTCACGCAGCCGCGGGCGCAGCGCCAGGCTGTGCTCGTTGCCCAGACAGGTATGGATGGTGCCGTCCACCGACAGCCGCACGCGGTTGCAGGTGTCGCAGAAGTGCTGCGAGATCGGCGTGATGAAGCCGATGCGGATGTCCGTGCCCGCCACCTGCACATAGCGCGCCGGGCCGCCGCCGGGCATCACCCCGGGGATCAGCTCGAAACGCTGCTCCAGGTCGCGGCGCACGTCCTGCAGGTTCACGTAGTGGCCTTCGTTTGCCGCGCGCCCGGTGTCGCCCACCGGCATGGTCTCGATGAAGCGCAGGGTGAAACCGTGCTCGATGCAGAAGTCGACCATGTGGCCGACCTCAGTATCGTTGATGCCGCCCATCACCACCATGTTGATCTTGATCGGGTCCAGCCCGGCGCGCTTCGCTGCCATCAGCCCGTCGATCACCTTCTCCAGCTTGCCGCCGGTCACGTCCTTGAAGACCTCCGCGCGCAGGGTGTCCAGGCTCACGTTGATGCGCCCGACCCCGCCCGCGGCCAGCGCGTCGGCGTGCTTCGCCAGACGCACCGCATTGGTGGACAGCGAGATGTCGTCGATGCCCGGCAGGGCGTTCAGGCGTGCGGCCAGGTCCGGGATTTTGTGGCGCACCAGCGGCTCGCCGCCGGTCAGGCGCACGCGTCGGGTGCCGAGGCGCCCGAAGGCCGCCATCACCCGCTCGATCTCGTCGAAGGTCAGCCAGTGCTCGGGCACTTCGAAATCGCGAAAGCCCTCCGGCATGCAGTAAAAGCAGCGCAGGTCGCAGCGGTCGGTGACCGACACGCGTACGTATTCGATCGTACGGCCAAAGGGATCCACAAGTCCGCGATCGTTCATCGAAGCTCCCGGCCTCGGGCGAGGCGATATGTTTGGCAGGACATATCGTAGGTCATGCGTGTCAGCATGTCGGAAATCGCACAGTTCCGGCGCAAGAATAAATAAATTCTTTCGCGAATAACTCCAGTCTATGCGTGCATAGAAAAGTCTCGTTGGCACCCGGCTCGCCGGGCATCCACAATACGCAGTGGACAACTGAACCGACAGTCAACGAGGTCGCGCCCATGAGTGCCCTGCCCGAATTCGAAGATCACGGCAAGCAGGAGATCAAGTACACCACCTGTTACATGTGTGCCTGTCGCTGTGGCATCAAGGTCACCGTGGAGGACAACAAGGTCCGCTACATCCAGGGGAACCGGCATCATCCGATCAACAAGGGCGTGCTCTGTGCCAAGGGCAACGCCGGGATCATGAAGCAGCAGTCCCCGGCCCGCCTGCACCAGCCGATGCGCCGCAAGCCGGGCACCGAGCGCGGCGCCGGCGAGTTCGAGCCGATCTCCTGGGACGAGGCCATCGATACCCTGTCCGAACGCCTGAAAAAGATCCGCGAGACCGATCCGCGCAAGCTGGCGTTCTTTACCGGCCGTGACCAGATGCAGGCCCTGACCGGCCTGTGGGCGACCCAGTTCGGCACCTACAACTGGGCGGCCCACGGCGGCTTCTGTTCGGTGAACATGGCCGCCGGCGGCCTGTACACCACCGGCTTCGCCTTCTGGGAATTCGGTGATCCCGACTGGGACCGCACCAAGTACCACATGCTGTGGGGCGTGGCCGAGGACCATGCCTCCAACCCGATCAAGATCGGGCTGGAGAAGCTCAAGCGCAACGGCGGCAAGTTCGTGGCCATCAACCCGGTGCGCACCGGCTACCAGGCGATCGCCGACGAATGGGTGGGCATCAAGCCCGGCACCGACGGCCTGTTCGCGCTGTCGATGCTGCACGTACTGCTGAAGAACAGCCAGTTCGACTGGGACTTCCTGGTGCGCTACACCAACGCCACCCAGCTGGTGGTGCAGACCCCGGGGCAGCAGGGCGACGGCCTGATCCTGCGCGGCGACAACGGCAACCCGCTGGTCTGGGAGCTGGAGAAGGAAGACTTCGTTGACGGCAGTCAGGTGGACATCAAGCCGGCGCTGTTCGGCGAATACACCGCCCCGGACGGCCGCCCGGTCAAGACCGTGATGACCCTGCTGGCCGAGCGCTATCTGGATGACGAGTACTCCCCGGAGAACACTGCCGAGATCACCGGCGTGCCGGCCGAGCAGACCGAGCGCCTGGCGCTGGAGATGGCCCACGTCGCGTTCAAGGAGACCATCGAGCTCGATATCGAGTGGACCGACTCCTGGGGCCGCAAGCACGACAAGGTGTTCGGCCGCCCGGTGTCCATGCACGCGATGCGCGGCATTTCCGCGCACTCCAACGGCTTCCAGACCTGCCGCGCGATCCACTTCCTGCAGATCATGCTGGGTTCGGTGGACTGCCCCGGCGGTCACCTGGCCAAGCCGCCGTATCCCAAGCACGTCCCGCCGGGCATCAAGCCGGCGAAGGAATGCGCGCCGAACACCCCGCTGAAGAGCCCGCCGCTGGGGTTCCCGACCGCGCCGGAAGACCTGGTCATCGATGACGACGGCAACCCGCTGCGCATCGACAAGGCCTATTCCTGGGATGCGCCGATCTCCAACCACGGCATGATGCACATGGTCGTGACCAACGCGGTCAAGGGTGACCCGTACCCGATCGACACGCTCATCTTCTTCATGGCGAACATGTCGTGGAACTCCACGATGAACACCGCCGAAGTGATGGACATGCTGCGGGCCAGGGACGAGAACGGCGAGTACAAGATCCCGTACCTGGTGGTCTCGGACGCGTTCAACTCCGAGATGGTCAGCTTTGCCGACCTGGTGCTGCCGGATACCACCTATCTGGAACGCTACGACACCATCTCCATGCTCGACCGCCCGATCTCCGAGCCGGCCGCGGCGGCCGACTCCATCCGCCATCCGATTCTCGAGCCGGATCGCGACGTGCGCCCGTGGCAGGAGGTGATGGTCGAGCTGGCCAGCCGCCTGAAGTTCCCGGCATTCACGAAGGACGACGGCAGCCGCAAGTTTGCCGACTACAAGGACTTCATCGTCAACTTCGAGAAGGAGCCGGGCATCGGCTTTCTGTCGGGTTATCGTGGCAAGGATGGCCAGAGCCACCTGCGCGGCGAGCCGAACCCGAAGCAGTGGGAGGCGTACATCGAGAACCAGGGGTTCTTCATGTATCACCTGCCGGAGAGCCAGCAGTTCTACCGCTACGCCAACCAGGAGTATCTGGAGCTGGCGAAGCACGCCGGCTGGGTGGGCAAGACCGACCCGATCACCATCGAGCTCTACTCCGAGACCCAGCAGCGCTTCAAGCTGGCCGGCCAGGGCCTGTATGACGGTCCGCAGCCGACGAAACAGGAGCACAAGGATCGCCTGACCGAGTTCTTCGATCCGCTGCCGATCTGGCACAAGCCGCTGGAGCAGACCCGCATCGACGAGGACGAGTACCCGTTCTACGCGGTCAACCAGCGCCCGATGTTCATGTATCACTCCTGGGATTCGCAGAACGCCTGGCTGCGCCAGATCTGTGCCCAGAACTACCTGTACATGAACCGCCAGAAGGCCGAGTCCATGGGCATCGAGGACCTGTCCTGGGTGTGGCTGGAATCGCACAACGGCAAGATCCGCGTGCAGGTGAAGCTGATCGAGGGCTGCGAGCCCAATACCGTCTGGACCTGGAACGCGATCGGTAAGCAGAAGGGCGCCTGGGGCCTGAAGGACGACGCCAACGAGTCGCAGAAGGGCTTCCTGATGAATCACCTCATCAGCGAGCTGCTGCCGAAGAAGGGCGACCCGGTGGACGATATCACCAACTCCGACCCGGTCACCGGCCAGGCCGCGTGGTATGACCTGAAGGTCAAGATCACGCCGGCCGAGCCGGAGGAAAGGGGCTCCTGGCCGCAGTTCGACAAGGTCAAGGCCACGCCGGGCATGTCCGAATCGCCGGACCAGCTGCGCTACCACGCGCACAAGCCCGTGCACCTGAACCGCGACATCCGCGACGTGCTGACCCGCGGCTCGCTGGACGACGACAAGAACTGAGCCGGCCCGCCCCGTGGCGGCCCGGCGCCGTCACGGGGCTCGCCCGCACGAACGATCTGAGGGAGTACCAACCATGCGTCTTGGACTCGTAATCGACATGGATACCTGCGTGGGCTGCCATGCCTGCGCGGTGGCCTGCAAGCAGTGGAACACCAGCGGCACCACCGGACCGCTGACCGACTATCAGCCCTACGGGGAAGACCCCAGTGGCGTGTGGTTCAACCGCATTCGCCACTATGAGGTCGGGGACTACCCCAACAACAAGACCGTCAACATCCCGATGTCCTGCATGCACTGCGAGCATGCCGACTGCGTGAACGTCTGCCCGACCGGCGCCTCCTACAAGCGCCCGGAAGACGGCATCGTGCTGGTCGACCAGGACAAGTGCATGGGCTGCAACTACTGCGCCTGGGCCTGCCCCTACGGCGCCCGCGAGCTGGACCGCGAAGACGGCGTGATGAAGAAGTGCACCCTGTGCGTGGACCGCATCTACGACGAGGCCCTGCCGCCGGAAGAGCGCCAGCCGGCCTGCGTGATCACCTGCCCGGCGCATGCGCGCTTCTTCGGTGACTTCGACGACGAAGAATCCGAGGTCAGCCGTCTGGTGCGCGAACGCGGCGGGGTGAAGCAGATGCCCGAGCTGGGCTACAAGCCGGTCAATACGTATCTGCCGCCGCGAGTCACCCGCCCCATTCCCACCGACGATGTGCGTGCCAATACGCTGATCAGCTCGGTGAAGGACTGGGTCAACAAGATGGTGGCGCGCTAAAACGCCGCATCCGGGGAGAAAACACCATGCATCCTGCACTTTCCGTCATCCTGTTCACGGTCACTTCGGGCGCCGGCTATGGTCTGTTCGTCCTGCTGGTGATCTTCCACCTGGCCGGCATCGGTCCGGCGATGAGCCACGGTGAACTGATCGCCCACGGCGTTGCCGCGCTGGGCCTGATTACCTTCGGCCTGCTCCTTTCCACCGGCCACCTGGCGAACAAGAAGAACGCCTGGCGTTCGTTCATGCGCTTCAAGACCTCCTGGCTCTCGCGCGAGGCGGTGTTTGCCGTGCTGTTCTATCCGTTTGCGCTGGTCTATGGCCTCTGCGTGTTGCTGTTCGGTCCGGAGATCGGCCCGCTGGGCATGGTGGCCGGCCTGGTGGCCGCGATCCTCGCCGTGATCACGCTGTTCTCGACGGGCATGATCTACGGCTGCCTGAAGACCATCCGTCAGTGGAACACCGCACTGACCCCGGCCAACTACATCATGCTGGGCGTGGCCACCGGCGCGGTCGCCTATGCGGCCATTGCCAGCGCCTTTGGCAACGCCACCGCGATGCACGCCGGCGTGGCCATCGTGATGCTGCTGATCGCCGCGGTCCTCAAGGGGATCTACTATTTCTGGATCTCGCGCGTGACCGGCCCGACGATCAACACGGCCACCACCTTCAACCGTGCCACGGTGCGGCTGCTGGATACCGGCCACACCGCCGGTACGTTCCTGACCGACGAGTTTGGTTACGACCCGGGCAAGAACACCACGGACATCCTGAAGATGGCGGTGTTCCTGCTGGGCTTTATCGTCCCCGCGCTGGTGTTCGCGGCGGTGCTGACCGGCGCCCCCGCAGCGATCGGCTGGCTGGCCCTGGTGTCTACCCTGATCGGGGTCGGCATGGAGCGCTGGCTGTTCTTCGCCGAGGCCAAGCACGTGGTCCGCCTGTATCACGGTGCCCAGCACACCTGACCCGACGCGGCCGTAGTGCCGCAGCAAAAGACCCCGCAACCGGGTTCCCGGGTGCGGGGTCTTTTCGTTCAGGGGAACCCGACGCAGATGCCCGTCGGGTCGTTCGGGGATGCCGGGTTACTTGTTCTTGCCGGCCTCGCGCACGTTGTGCACGACCACATAGCCCACCCAGCCGAGGAAGACAACGATGCCGAGCAGGGTCGCAATGGTCAGGATGCCGATCGGGGACTGAAACAGGATTTCGGTAATCATGGCGCTCTCCCTGTGGTATATGCCGCACCTGCTACGAAAATAGACCTGTTCCTCGCGGGGCTGCCATGACCTGTCTCAATCTTTCGGCGGCTCTTCCTCTCTGGCGCTGCCGTTGACGACCACACAGTTGCGTCCCCGGGATTTGGCCGCGTAGAGGGCATCATCGGCCCGCCGCAGCGCATCGTCGGCGCCCCTGTCGTCCGCGCGAAGGATGGTCACCCCGATGCTGGTCGTCACCCCGGTGGTGTTCGGGCGTTCGGGCTGCGGCTCCATCGCCTCCACACGGGCCCGTACGCGCTCCGCGGTGTGCTCGGCGCCTTCCGGCGAGGTGCCGTGGAGGAGGATCGCGAATTCCTCGCCGCCCAGGCGTGCGGCGCGGTCGCCGGCCCGCAGCGCGGATGCGATACAGTCGGCGAACTCGACCAGCACCTGATCGCCGATCTCGTGACCGTAACGGTCGTTGAACCGCTTGAAGTGGTCGATGTCCAGCATCAGCAGGCCGGCGGTGTAGCCCGGTTCCCGGCGCATGCGCGCGTATTCGCGCTCCAGTTCGTCCATGAACAGCCGGCGGTTGGCCAGCCCGGTCAGCGGGTCGGTGCGCGCCAGCGTTTCCAGGCGCTGCTCCATTCGTTTGTGTTCGGTGATGTCCTGGACCACGCCCACCATGCGCCGGGCGTGCTGATCACGGTCGCGCTCGATCACTTGCCCTGCATCCAGCAGCCAGGCCTCGGACCCGGAGGGGTGGCGCACCCGGAATTCCGCGGAATAGCGCAAGGTTTCGCCCGCGAGGTGTCGCTGCAGCGCGGTGTCCCGGCGCTCGCGATCATCCGGATGCAGGACCTGCTCCCACAGCGTTATGGGCCCGATTCCTTCCGCCTCCGCCAGGCCTGTGAGCTCGCCCCAGCGGCGGTCGACATACATCGAATCCTGATCGACCCGCCAGTCCCACAGACCCAGGTGGGCCCCTTCGAGTGCGGCGGCCATGCGCGCCTCCGATTCGCGGACCCGTCCCTCCAGACTCGCGCGGCTGCGGGCATAGCGGATCGCGCGCACCAGGGTGGAGGTCTCGATACGACCCTTGACCAGGTAGTCCGCCGCCCCGGCCTCCAGTGTCCTGAGAGCGAAATCCTCGTCGTCGTAACCGGTCAGCACGATGATCGGCGTCTCCCGGAACCACTCGCGTGCGGCGCGTACGGTGTACAGCCCGGTGCTGTCAGGCAGTGACAGGTCGAGCAGAACGACGGCGGGCGACACCTTGTCCAGGACCTGCGGCACCGCCGACAAACGGTCGACCCAGGTGACGTCGAAGCGATCGCGGGCGGAGCCCCGCAGGCCGAAGCGCACCAGGTCGGCGTCTCCCGGCTCGTCTTCCACCAGTAGCACCGGCACGCCCTCCCTGCGGGTGTCCTCCGGGGCCGTTGCATGGTCTCCGCCTTTCCGGGGCGCTTCCGGCGAGGCGTCGCGACGCTCGGTCGGGGAAGGGGCGGGAGTCGGAGACGGGGCGTGCTCCGCCAGCGGCAGATTCCAGTCCCGCGCCAGTCGCTGTACCCGGTCGCAGAACTGTTCCATGTCCAGCGGCTTCACCAGATAGTCGGCCGCGCCGTTCCGGTGACTGGCCTGAATGTCGCGTTCCAGGTCGGAAGTGGACAACACCACCACGGGGACTTCCTCGGCCTGATCAGTCCCGCGCAGGCGCTGCAGGAACTCCAGCCCGCCCATGTGCGGCATGTTCAGGTCCAGCAGGATCAGCCCCGGCTGCGGGGCATGGTCGTAGGGCGCCTCACCCGCCAGAAACCGCAGGGCCTCGCGCCCGTCGTTCACGTGATGCAGGCGCGCGGTGACCCCGGCTTCCTCGAAGGCCATGCGCGTCAGGTGGACGTCCGCCGGTTCGTCTTCCACCAGCAGGACGTCGGTGACCGGCTCGGCGGTCTCGTTCATCGGGTAATCTCCACGGGACCCTTCATGCGCCTGCGTTGTCTTCAGTTCGCTCGTTTTCCGGAGTCCGGCGGGGTATCCGGAACCAGAAGGTGCTGCCGTGTCCCGGTCCGTCCGATTCGGCGCCGATGCGGCCGCCGTGATGTTCCACGATCCGGCGGCACAGCGCCAGACCGATGCCGCTGCCTTCATATTCCCCGTGACCGTGCAGACGCGAGAAGACCCGGAACAGTCGATCCTCCTGATCCTGCGGGATGCCAACCCCGTTGTCGCGCACGCGGACCTCCCAGTGGTCGCCGTCGATGCGTCCGTCGATGCGGACCTCGGGGCGCGTGTCGCCCGGCACGTACTTCAGCGCATTGTCGATCAGGTTCTGCAGCAGGCGTACCAGCTCGTCCTGGCTGGCAACCAGGCGCGGCCAGTCGCCTTCGACGTCGATGCGCGCCGATGTTTCGGTCACTGCCGGCTGCAGGAACGCCAGAGCGGTGTCCAGGACCTCGCGGGTGTCCAGCGGAGCCATGGGGTCGGTCTTGCGTCCCACTCGGGAGTATTCCAGCAGGCCCACGATCATGCGGTCCATGCGTCGGGCGCCCTCGGTGGCGTAACCGAGGAAACGCTGCTGGTCGGCATCCAGCTGTTCGCCCAGGCTGCGCTCCAGCAGCTGCAGGTAGCTGCTGACCATGCGCAGCGGCTGGCGCAGATCGTGGGATACCCCGTAGGCGAACTGCTCCAGCTCCTCGTTGGAGCGGCGCAGCTCCAGATTCAGCCCTTCCAGGGCCTGTTGCACCCGGTGGCGTTCCAGTACGTTGCCCAGCAGGTCGGCCACGTGCCGCAGGGTCTCGGCGTCCTCCAGCCCCCAGGATGCCGTGCCGTGTACGTCCGCTACACCCAGCAGCCCCAGGGGTTCGCCGGCGGCCTGCAGGGGAGCGGCCATCATTGCCTGGACGCCCAGAGCCCGCATGAGCTCGTGTTCGGCGGAGGAGCTCTCGCCGGTGTGAGCGTCACCCGGCATTTGCATCAGCTGTCCCTGCTCCATCCGTTGCCGCCAGGCCGGCAGATCGTCCAGGTTCAGCGCCTGCAGTTCCTCCTTTTTCCGCGGGATGCCCGGGGCCGCCCATTCGTGGGTGTTGTCCATCAGCGACCCGTCGCGCCGCAACAGAAGAACCGCGGACCGGCTGGCCCCCAGCAGTTCCCCCAGCACCTCCAGCGATTCCTCGATCGCCCGGTCCACGTCGCGTCGGGTCACCAGACGCGTAGCGATGTCGGAGGTCGCGCGGTCGGCGGCCTGGCGCCGGGCCAGGGCTTCTTCCGTGGCCTTGCGTTCGGTGATGTCGAGCACCGTCCCCAGCATCCACAGAGGCGTGCCCTCGTCGTCGAATTCGACCTCGCCCTGCTGGTAGACCGTGCGGATCTCGCCGTCCGGGCGCAGGATCCGGTGTTCCACTTGATAGGGCACACCCGGGCCGCTCACCGAGGCATCGATGGCCGCGCGAACCGTGTCGCGGTCGTCCGGGTGGACCCGTTCAATGAAGGCCGCCTCGGTCGCGCCCCATTGGTCGTGGTCCAGTCCGAAGATGCGGTAGACCTCCTCCGACCACCGGATCTCGCCGGAGCGGAAATCGGATATCCAGTTGCCCATGTGCGCGATGCGCTGGGCCTCCGCGAGCTCGTTCTCGCGTTCGCGCAGCTCGGCCTCGACCTCCTTGAGCCGCTGGATATCCACGTGGATGCCCGTCATTCGCCGCGGCTCGCCCTCCGGGCCCCACTCGACCACGCGTCCCCGACCCAGCGTCCACAACCATCCACCGTCGGCCAGGCGATACCGGAATTCGATGGAGAATTTCCCGCCCTCCGCCAGCTGGCGCTGTACTTCCGCTTCCGCCTGGACGAGATCCTCCGGGTGGATCCGGTTGCGCCAGTCCTCGTAGGCCAGCAACCGGCCCTCCCCCGGGTCCTCGCCCAGCATGCGCCAGCACTGATCATCCCAGTGGATCCGGTCTTCCGGGACATCCCATTCCCAGATGCCGAAGCGCGCGGCCTCCTGGGCCAGGCGGAAGCGGGCCTCGCTGTCGGCCAGGGCCCGTTCCATCACCTTGCGCACCGAGATGTCCTGGAAGGACACCACCACGCCGGTCAGTTCGCCGGTGTCGTCGCGCGTGGGCGAGGCGTAGACCAGGACCGGGAAGGCCTCACCGTCCTGGCGCCAGAAATGATCTTCCCAGGCCTCCACCGTCTCGCCACTGAGCAGGACCCCGTGGATCGGGCATTCTTGCGCGGGATAATGCGAGCCGTCCGGATGGCTGTGATGTGTCGTGGCGTGAGAATCCCGCCCCAGGGCCTCGGTCTGGTCGGCGAAGCCC
The DNA here is from genome assembly GCF_000377885.1 of Thioalkalivibrio sp. AKL17. NCBI lineage: Bacteria > Pseudomonadati > Pseudomonadota > Gammaproteobacteria > Chromatiales > Ectothiorhodospiraceae > Thioalkalivibrio > Thioalkalivibrio sp. AKL17. The sequence goes on along the minus strand of NZ_KB898767.1, from coordinate 74,848 downwards.
AGCAGGCGACAACCGGTGGGGTTGATGAAGCTGAAACGACCCTCCCGGTCGATGCCGAACACGCCTTCGCCCAGGCTGGCCAGCAGGTTCTCGCGGAAGCGGCGTTCCTCGCTGCGCGCAACCTCCATCGTGAATCGCTGGCTGACGTCGCGCACGATCATCAGCACTTCGCGGTCGTTCAGCGGGACCACCCGCGCCTCGAAATGGCCGGGCATGCCCAGTGCAGTCGTGTCGTATTCGAAGTCGCGGACCTCGCCGCTGTCCAGTGCCTCGCGGATCGCCCGCGTCCCCTGTTCCGCATAGGCGGGCGGGAACAGCTCGTCCAGGCGCCGCCCGAGAAACTCCTCGGGTGGCATCAGCAGCATCTCTTCCGAGACGGCCTCGCATTCGATGAAGGTGCCGTCGCGGTCCATCCGGAACAGGCTGTCCGGCAGGGCCCGCATCAGTGCGCGCGCGTGGGCCTCGCTGCGCTCCAGCGCCGCCGCCTTTTCTTCCAGTTCCCGGCGCACTGTGGTCAGGCGACGGTTCACCAGCACCAGGCCGAGGATCAATGCGAGCATGAGACTGCCGACCAGCAGCGTCAGGGTGACCTGCTGGCCGTAGACCTGCATGAATTCCCGCAGGGTAAGCTGCGGGAGGGCATCGAAGGGCGGCAGTCGGAGTTCGCGTGCCAGCTCCTCTACCGGTTCGTAGTCCATGGGTACCGCAAAGCCGTCGATACCCGCGCCCTGCGCGGGTGCCGACTGGCGGTCCAGTTCCAGCAGGGCGACCAGCATGCGGTGGCTGAGCTCGCGGGGTACGTGGCCAATCGCGATGAACGGCCATTCCGGATACAGCCGGGTGGACAGCGCCAGCGGGAAATCCGCCATGTCCTGGCGGGCGATGACGCGGACCTCCTCCGGGTCGATCCGACCGGCATCCTGCAGGCGCTCCAGGATCCCGATGCGCACGAACCCCACGTCCGCTTCGCCGTCCAGGACCCGTTCCACCACCCGGTCGTGCGGCATTCCGGTGAATTCGACGTCTGCATCACGCGGTGTCGCGCCGCGTTCGCGCAGTTCCCGCGCCTGGGCCTGGTAGCCGCCCAGTGATTCGGGCACTACGGCCGCGATTCGCTGCCCGGCGACGTCTTCCCAGTCCTGGATGTGATCGTGGTCGGCGCGGGTAAAGGCGACCCCGCCGAACCCGCGTAGCGGTGTCCCGTGGTGCATGGGGACCAGGGTTGCCAGGGCACCCGACAGGTGATTGTCGCTGCGGATGCGGATGAAGTGGGTGGGATTGGTCAGCAGGAAATCCAGCCGGTTGTTGCGAAGCTCCTGATCCAGCGCCGAGTATTCGGCGATCACCGCGTCCACCGTCACGTCATCCAGTTCCGCGTCCAGGTGCTGGATCAGCGGGCCCCAGCGCTCCCGGGCCACATCCTCCGGCTCAAAGGCCAGGATCCCCACGGTCACGCTGCGCTCGGCCACCGCCGGCGTCGCTGCAAGCATCAGCACGGCGACCAGCAGGGGTACTGCGATCCCGATCGCGTATCTCATCGGGGCTCCTCGCGCGGCAGCAGATCGGGGCGTACAAGTTCATCCCCGAAGTTGCGGTCCAGCGGCGCGTCCGCATCTTCCATCAGGCCGGCGATTTCCCGTGCCGCCTGCAGGACCCGGCAGTCGGAACCGGCCAGCAGGCGGCGGTTGCTGGCCGGTTCCGGCAGCACCAGTCCGCGGAAGGTTTCCATGGCCCGGTGGCCGGGGACCCCGAGGCGTTCCGCCATGCGGTAGCCGGCGTCCACCGGATTGGCGCGCAGGTGATGCAGGGCACGGAAATGCGCCGCGATCAGGTGGCGGGTCGATCGTTCGAGACGCTCCAGGTGACCGGCCTCGATCGCGAGGACATCGAAGATCGTGTCGGGCATCGCCCGGCTGTCGAACAGGACATGCGCGCCGTCGTCCAGCAGGCGCTCGGCGACGGGCTGATAGGTCACCACGGCATCCACTGCATCCCGTTCCCAGGCGGCCTCCTGCTCGTTGATGGTCAGCGACACCGTTTGCACCTCGTCGCGGGCAAGGCCCGCGGCGTCCAGGGTGTGGTGGAGCATCAGAGCCCCCAGAGCCGAGTCTTCCACGCCGACCCGGCGCCCGGCCAGATCTTCCAGGCTTTCGATCGCGGGGCGCGCCAGCACCATGTCGGCCCCTGCGGAGATGTTGAAGACCAGTACGATGCGAAGATCTGTCCCCCGGGCGCGCACCCGCAGCACCTCGTCCAGGGTCAGCGCCGCACCATGGACCTCGCCGGCGGCCAGCCGGCGCATGGATTCGCTGGCGGAAGCGGTCTCGCGCAGCCGGACCCGCTCGGGGTCCAGCCAGCCCATGGCCCGCGCCAGGAACATCGGCTCGTAGCCCGGCCATACGTGGCCGGCAATCTCCAGTGGCGGCTCCGGGCGGCCACAGGCCCCCAGCAGGGCGGGGAGGGTGGCGCCGGCGGCGACCAGAAAGCTGCGTCGATCCATGTGCATGTCCGCTTCATTCTTCCGGCCGGGACGCCCGCGCGCCGATCAGGCCACGGATCGCACCGGTCATCTGGTGGCTCAGCGCCTCCATCTCGCCAAACCGGGCAAGGGCCCGTGCGGCTTGACCCCCGTTTTTGAGCCGGACCAGTTCATCGCCCAGCTGATGGACCTGATCGTGCAGGGCGTGGATCGACGGCATTCGGTCGCCGTCGGGGTCATGGGCATGCAGCCAGCGACCGAACGGACACCGTCGCGGATCCGGCTCGGGCGGTTGTGCCGCCCGGTCCTGCAGGAACTCCTGCAGCGAGCTCACCCAGGCCTGGTGGGTGACGATGCCGAACAGCATCGGCCGCAGCTCGTTTGCGACCGGGGTGGCCTGCGTCCAGCTGGCGTGCGGCTGCCATTGTGCCTGCCAGGACAGCAGCTGGTCGGCAGGCATGGGGCGGGCGATGGCATAACCCTGGGCCATCTCGCAGCCCAGCTGCAGCAGCATCTCGCCGTGCAGTTCGGTCTCCACTCCCTCGGCGAGCACCTCGCGCTGGAAGCTCCCGGCCAGGCCGATGATCCCGTGCAGGATGGACAGATCGTCCGGGTCGTACAGCATGTCGCGCACGAAGGACTGGTCGATCTTGAGGGTCTCGACCGGAAGGCGCTTGAGATAGGACAGCGAGGAATAGCCGGTACCGAAATCGTCCAGCGAGAAACGCACGCCCAGCTCCCGACACTCTTCGATCAGTGACGAAACGTGGGTGATGTCCTGCAGGGCGCTGGTCTCGACCACTTCCAGTTCCAGGTCCCCGGGCTGTGCCCGGGGGTGGCGGGCGAGGGCAGCGCGCAGCCCGGCGATGAAATCGGGGTCGCTCAGCTGCAGGGCATCCACGTTGACGCTGACCGTCAGCGGGCGGCCCTGTTCGCGCCACTGTTCGATCTGCGCGAGCGCCATCTCGATTACCCGGTTGCCCAGCTCCACCATCAGCGGATGGCCTTCCAGCTGCGGAAGGAATGCGCCCGGGGGCCGCAGGCCGTGCTCCGGATGCTGCCACCGGATCAGGGCTTCGGCCCCCACCAGTTCGCCACTGCGCATCGACACCTTGGGCTGGTAGAAGAGCACGAACTCGTCGTTCGCCAGGCCCTGGCGGATAGCCTCCAGGGCCTCGTTCTGATCGCGCAGGTTGCGGTCGGATGCCACATCGAACAGGTGGTAGCGGTCCCCGCCGGCCAGCTTGGCCTGATACATCGCCTGGTCTGCCTGGCGCAGCAGCTGGTCGGCGTCCACGGGTTCGGCCTGGGGATACAGGCTGACCCCGAGGCTGGCGGTGACCTGCAGGTGGTGCCGGCCGTCGTGCACCGGGCGGGATGCGGTCTCGCGCAGGCGCTGCAGCAGCGGCTGGGCGGATTCCACGTCCGGCAGGTCCGGCAGCACCGCGACGAACTCGTCACCGCCCAGCCGCGCCAGCGTATCCCCTTCACGCAGGCACCCCTTCAGCCGCTCCGCCAGCGCGACCAGCATGCGGTCGCCCACCTCGTGACCGTGGTCGTCGTTGATCTCCTTGAAACGGTCCAGATCGAGATAGACCAGCGCCAGCTGCCGTTCGCGCCGCGCCACCTGAGCCATGGCCTGATGCAGACGATCCGCCAGCAGCACCCGGTTGGGCAGCTCGGTGAGCGCGTCGAAATGAGCCATGTATTCCAGCTGACGCTGCTGTTCCTTCAGCGGGGTGATGTCGGAGAACAGCCCGACATAGCGCTGGATCGCGCCCTCGCCATCGCGAACCGCGCTGATGGTCAGCATCTCGGCGTACAGTTCGCCGTCCTTGCGCCGGTTCCACACCTCGCCCGACCAGCTTCCCTCGGCCCGGAGGGTCTGCCACAGGTCCGCGTAGAAGGCCTCGTCGTGCTTGCCGGACTGCAGCATGCTCGGATTGCGGCCCAGCACCTCCTCGCGCCGGTAGCCGGTGATGCGCGAGAAGGCGGCATTCACGTCGAGGATGCGGCCCTGCGGATCCGTGATCAGGATCCCCTCGTTGGCATGATGGAAGACGCTGGCGGCCTGCATCAGCCTGTCTTCGGCCTCGCTGCGCTGCATCTCGGAGGCGACGCGGTCAACGAACAGCCCGAGCATCGCGGGGGCCAGTTCGTGCAGGCGTTCCTTCAGTGGCTGGCGACTCAGGGTCACCAGAATCCCCAGAGGGCTGCCCTGCCGGTCGATCAGGTTGTGTCCGACATAGGCCTCGATGCCCATCTCCTCGAGCAGGTGGTCCTGCGGGAACAGGCTCCGGATGTTCTCCGGGTAACAGGCGGTACCGTCTTTGGTCAGGTTGGCACAGGGGGTGCCCGTCAGATCGTAACGAAAGGGTGTCAGTGGTTGGCCGTCGGCCCAGCCGGCAAACGCATCCACCCGGTGCTGTTCCTCCTCCAGGCGGCCGATAAAGGCGATTTCGGTCCCAAGCGATTCGCACAGCAGGCGGCAGGCACGCTGGAAGAACTCCTCGCCGCCCATCCGGGCCAGTTCGCCGTTGAGTGTGGAGAGGGTCTGCTCGATGAGCTTGTGCTCGGTGATGTCGCGGCTGATGCCGAACACGCCGCGTACCCGCCCCAGGGCGTCGAACAGCGGCCACTTGTGGGTTTGTACATATCCTCGGCGGCCATCGGCGTCGTAGAACGGGTCGACCCGGTTGAGTATCGGCCGGCCCTCGGCAAAGATGGCTTGCTCTTCCTCCTCGTAGATCCGCGCGGTATCCGCGGGGAAGATTTCGCGATCATGCTTGCCCACCATCTCGCGCCAGTCATCGTGCCCGGTAATGCGTGCCAGAGGCTGGCTGCAGAAGCGGATGCGGCTTTGCGCGTCCTTGAAATAGATGAAATCGGTGGTCTGGTCGAGGAAGGTGTGAAAGTCCTCGCTGAAGGTGCGCAGGCGCTCTTCACTATGGCGGCGCCGGCGGATGTTCAGCGCCAGGGCCAGGACCAGGACGGACAGCACCACCAGGCCGCCGATCAGCCAGTACCGCAACTGGCGCTCCCGTGCCACGATCTCGGCGGACTGCAGCTCGACCATTTCCTCCAGGCGTTCCTGATAATGCCAGAGGCCCTGCTCGAGGTTGCGGCCGGGGGTGATGTCCTGAATCACCGAGAGCAGCAGGGTCTGGTCGTTGAAGGGGAACGGGTGGGAATGCACTTCAACGGTGCGGATCTCGCCATCGGCCAGGCGGTGGCGGAAGATGAAATAGTTGCGCCCCTCGAGTGCAGCCAGCTCGCGCTCCTCGGCGACCTGCTCCGGGGTGAAGGTGTTGATCTGCTGGATCGGCATGCCGCGCAGTTCTTCCCGCGAATAGCCGTAGAAGGACGCCGCGGCGGGGTTGGCATCGACGATCTCGCCGGACTCCGGCTCGATCCACAGCATCACCACCCCGTGCTGATCGAAGACCTCCTCGAACTCGGGCGCCCCGGCGAGCGCCGGGCTCCCGGGGGCCGCCAGGCTCAGCAGCACCAGCAGCCAGGCGGCCCGCAGCCACCGGGTCGCGCCCGAACGCCTCATGCGCCCCCGAACGCGGTACACCCGTGTGCGCCCGGGCAGCGGGTGGCGGGACTGCATCGCGGGTAGTGTCGGTTGCCGGACATCATGCGCTACCGATTATGGCGGAGATGCTGGCCAAGATAACGCATGATCGGTGTCGAGCCCGATATGTCCCCGGGGCGGCGTGTGAATCGCCGGCAGTCGGGCGAATCGGGGTGGCCGTAGGCGTAAATGCTGAACCGCAGACTGTTCCGTGTGGAGGAAGGAAATCACGGGGCGGGCCGGCATCGTGGATAGTGGCGCGCCCGAGAGGATTCGAACCTCTGACTTCCACCTCCGGAGGGTGGCGCTCTATCCAGCTGAGCTACGGGCGCTACGGAGCGAAATGGTACGCCGCGCGGCCTTTTTCGTCCAGTGATTTTTGAGTGCTGTACTTGGTTTGTGGTCTGGTTGCGCCGGATGCCCTATACTTCCGCCCCTCGTGCGCGCCCGTGCGCCGCAGCTTTCAGGGCCGCGCCCGGATTCCAGGGGAAACCAAAATCAAGGCCGCATTCGGCCGGATCTCGGAGGGAGAGAAGTGGCGAATCAACCGATCAAGATGGATGCCGGGAACAAGGTGCTGCTGTTCGTCTCGGCAATCGCGCTGGCGGGCGCGGTCATTTTCCTGGTGGCCCAGCTGGTGAACTGGCTCGGCCAGATGGGCACGGCGGAACGCACCACCATTACCGAGGAACAGCTGACGGAACGCCTGACTCCGGCGGGACGGGTCGAGGCCGGTCCGGTGGACGTGGCGGACGAGGAAGCGGCCGATCTGAGTCCGGGGGATATCTACCAGAATGTCTGCGCGGCGTGTCACGACACGGGGGCTTCGGGTGCGCCCATCGTGGACGACACCGACGAATGGTCGTCGCGCTTCAGTGACAAGGGCATGGATACCCTCTTTGATCACTCCATCAACGGCTTCAATGCGATGCCGGCGAAGGGCGGGGACCCGAGCCTGAGCGACGACGAGGTTCGCCAGGCGGTCGCCTACATGCTGGATCAGGCGGACGTGGATCACGGCTGGTCGCCGGACAACGGTGCCGCGGAGAACGGCAACGGTGAGGAAGCCGCGAGCGAGGAAGAAGAGGCCGCCGCCGAGGAGGAGGCCGCTGCGGAGGAAGCCGCCACGAATGGCAATGGTGAAACCGTCAACGGCATCGATCTGGCTGCGGGTGACGCCACGCGCGCCGAAAACCAGCTCTACGGCACGTGCGTCGCCTGCCACGGCGCCCGGGGCCAGGGCGTGGGCATCTTCCCGGCCATCGCCGGGAATACGGCGGAGTTCATTGCCGGACGCCTGGTGGCGTACCGCGCCGGCGAGACCGTGGGGGATGACACCCACCTGATGGCGCCGAACGCGCGCAATCTGTCGGATCAGGATATCGCCGACCTGTCTGCCTATATCGCGACGTTCGACGAGTCCTGAAGCCGGGCTGCGAAAAGCCCCGCAAAGCCCCGCCACGAACGCGTCGTGGCGGGGCTTTTTTGTGTCTACTCCACGCGCCAGTGGTCCAGGGCGCGGAAGCTGAGGGCCTCGGTCAGCTGGGCGCGGCCGATCGTCGGTGCCCCGGCCAGGTCGGCGAGGCTGCGGGCGACGCGCAGGATCCGGTGGTAGGCCCGGGCCGACAGGCGAAAACGTTCCGCGGCGGCATCCAGCAGCGCCCGTTCTTCCTCGGGCAGGCTGGCGTGCTGCTGCAGGGCACGGCCTTCCAGCATCCGGTTCAGACAGCCCTGGCGTTCCAGCTGGAGCCGGCGCGCCGCGGCTACGCGGCGGGCAACCGTGGTGCTGTCCTCGGCGTCCGGGTCGGGGGTGTCGCGGCCGAGTTCCGCCGGCGGAATGCGCGGTACGTCGATCGCGAGGTCGATCCGGTCCAGCAGCGGCGCCGACAGCCGCTTGCGATGGCGCCCGCGCTGCTCCGGGGTGCACTGGCACGCGTTCCCCAGGTCACAATCGAAGCCCTGCGGGCAGGGATTCATGGCGCCGACCAGCTGGAAATGCGCCGGGAATTCGGCCTGGTGGGCGGCGCGGGAGATGTGGATGACGCCGGTCTCCAGGGGCTCGCGCAGCACGTCCAGCACTCGCCGGTCGAACTCGGTCAGCTCGTCCAGGAACAGCACTCCATTGTGGGCCAGCGAGATCTCTCCCGGGCGGGGCGTCCCGCCGCCCCCCACCAGGGCCACGCCCGAGGCTGTGTGGTGCGGCTGGCGGAACGGGCGGCTGCGCCAGTCCTCGTGCAGGTGCCGGGTGCCGCGCAGGCTGTGGATCGCGGCGGTTTCCAGGGCTTCGGCGTCATCCATGGGCGGCAGGAGCCCGGGCATGCGGGCGGCGAGCATGGACTTGCCGCTGCCCGGCGGTCCGACCATCAGCAGGTGATGCCCGCCGGCGGCGGCGATCTCCAGCGCGCGGCGTGCGCGATGCTGGCCGCGTACGTCGGCCAGGTCGGGGTAGGCCGGCGGACACGCCGCCGGAGGTTCGGCGGCGGGCAGGGCGGGGCCCCCGTTGAGGGCCGCGCAGACCTCGCCCAGGTGGCGCGCGGTGACGATGTCGGCACGCCCGGTCAGGGCGGCCTCGCGACCGTCATCGGGGTTCAGGACCAGCTGGTGCCCCGCCTCGCCGGCGGCCAGTCCGGCCGGCAGGGCGCCGCCCACCGGACGGATGTGCCCGTCGAGGCTCAGTTCGCCGAGGAATTCGCGGGTATCCAGGGCGCTCTGCGGGACCTGTTCACTGGCCGCCAGGATCCCCAGTGCAATCCCCAGATCGAAGCGCCCGCCCTCCTTGGGCAGGTCGGCGGGCGCCAGGTTGACGGTGATGCGCCGACGCGGAAACTCGAAGCCTGCGGTCTGGATGGCCGCGCGCACGCGGTCGCGGCTTTCGCGCACCGCGGCCTCGGGCAGGCCGACGATCTGGAAGGCCGGCAGGCCGTTGGCCAGGTGGGTCTCGATGGTGACGGCCGGTGCGCGGATCCCGTCGGTCGCGCGCGCGGTAACAATGGCGATGGGCATCCCTGCCTCTCCCTGTTCGGGCCGGGCGTTCCGGGCCCGGCGGCAACTGGTTGGTGATGGCGCGGCCGCGGGCGGCGCCACATGCGGCGATCAGTTGTCGGAATCGGTGTCCTGCGGCCGGGCGGCCTGCTCGAGGGCTTCCACCCGGGCCTCCAGTTCGGCGAGGCGCTCGCGGGTGCGCTCCAGCAGGGCGACCTGGACGTCGAAGTCCTCGCGGGTCACCACATCCATGCGCTCCAGCCCGGCCTGCAGCGAGCTGCGCACCTGGCGGTGGACGTCTTCCTGCACGCTGCGCACCGATTCCGGCAGGCTTTCGGTAATGCGTCGGGCGAGGTCATCGAAATGTTTCGGGTCAAGCATGCCTGCGGTCTCCGGGTTTCGGTTCTTCCAGTCTAACGCGTTCCGGTGTCATTGCGAGGCCGAGCGGCCGCCATCCACCGGGATCACCTGGCCGGTGATGTAGGGGGATTCCAGCAGCAGGAAGCGCACGGTGCGGGCGATATCCGCCGGCTCGCCGGGCCGCTTGAGGGCCGTGCGCTCCACCATTGCCTCGTGGGGGGCGACGTTGGCCGGGTCTTCGGGAGTGAGGATGGCCCCCGGTGCCACGCCGTTGACGCGCACCTCCGGACCCAGCTCGCGTGCCAGCGACTGGGTCAGGGCATGCAGCCCGGCCTTGGCCGCCGAATACACCGGATAGCCGCTCAGCGGTCGCAGGGCGTGGATGTCGACGATGTTCACCACCGCGCCGCTGCTCGCCCGCAGGGCGGGGGTGCAGGCCTGGGTCAGGAACAGCGGAGCGCGCACGTTGGAGCCCATCAGGTCGTCCCATTGCGCCATGGTGATCTCGCCCACCGGCGTGGGGTAGAAGGTGGAGGCGTTGTTGACCAGAAAGTCCAGCCGGCCGCGCCAGTCATGCGCTTCCCGGGCCAGGGCCTCAGGGGCCTGCGGGTCGAGCAGGTCGGCCTGCAGCGGCCGGGCACTGTCGGGACGCCGGGCGTTCAGTTCGTCGGTCAGCGCTTCGGCATCGGCGCGCGAGCGCCGACAGTGCACGATGACGTCCAGTCCGGCGGCGTGCAGTTCGCGCGCGATGGCCGCGCCGATGCGCCGCGCGCCACCGGTGATCAGGACCACGCGGCGTTCGCCGCCGTGCTCCGGGGGTTTCGGTGAATCCTTGCCTGGGGCACTCTCTGCCACTGCCAACTCCCTGCATGGAACGAATGACCAATGCCGCCGGCAGAATCTAGCACAGGATCCAGCAGCGACTCCGGGGATCCGGGTGCGGCCCTTTCCGCCCGCCTGGTGGGCTCCCTGCAACAGAGCATCCGCGAGGCCGGAGGGTTCCTGCCCTTCGTCGAATATATGGACCGGGCGCTTTATGCGCCGGGTCTGGGATATTACGTGAACGGGGCGCACAAGCTGGGTGCGGGCGGGGATTTCGTGACCGCGCCGGAGATCTCGCCGTTGTTCGGCGAGACCCTGGCGGCATGGCTGGCGCCCGTGCTGCAGCAGGACCTGGACGGTGAGGGGGTGATCCTCGAGTTCGGTGGTGGCACCGGGCGGCTGGCAGGCGACGTGCTGGCGACCCTGCGCGAGGCGGGAGTGCCGTGGGCGGGCTACTGGATCCTGGAGGTCAGTCCGGATCTGCGCGAGCGCCAGCGCGAGTATCTGCAGGCGGTGCTGCCGGCGGAAGACTTCGCGCGGGTGACCTGGCTGGATGCCCTGCCGGGCGAGCCCTGGCGCGGCGTGGTGCTGGCCAACGAGGTGCTGGATGCCCTGCCGGTGGAGCTGTTCCGCTGGCGTGACGGGGCGGTGGGGCAGATGGGCGTGTCCGAGGACGAGGACGAGGGCACCCTGGTGCTGGCCGAACGCCCGGCGCCGGAGCCGCTGCGCAGCGCGGTGTATGAGCTGCACGCGCGCTGCGGGCCGTGGCCCGAGGGTTACACCTCGGAGTGGCGTCCGGCCCAGAACGCCTGGGTCGCGGCCGCGGCGGAGCATCTGGAGCGCGGCGCGGTGGTGATCGTCGACTACGGCTTCCCGCGCGACGCCTTCTATGCCCCGGAGCGGCATCAGGGGACGCTGGTGGGTTACCACCGTCAGCAGATGGTGCTGGATCCGCTGGCGCAGCCGGGGCTGATGGATCTGACCGCCAGCGTGGATTTTACCGCGGTCGCGGAGGCCGCGGATGCCGCCGGGCTGGAGGTCGCGGTGTACGCCGCGCAGGGCGAGTTCCTGCTGGCGGCCGGCCTTCCCGCGCGCTTCGATGCGCGGGTGGGCGACGCCAGTGACGCCGAGACCACCCTGCGCGCGGCGCAGGCGGTGCGCATGCTCACGCTGCCGGGGGAGATGGGCGAGCGCTTTCAGGTGATGGTCCTGACCCGCGACTGCCCGTCGCTGCCGCGGGCCGGCCTTCCCGACCGCCGGGGGCGCCTGTGATGGAGACACGGGGGCGGTGCGGGCACTTTCCCGCCGGGGCGCCGCGGGGCATGATTCCCGGATGAACGTACTCGGCATCGAAACCTCCTGCGACGAGACCGGCGTGGCGCTGATCAGCGAGCGCGAGGGGCTGCTCGCGCACCGGCTCTACAGCCAGACCGATCTGCACGCGGTCTACGGCGGCGTGGTGCCCGAGCTGGCCTCGCGCGACCATGTCCGGCGCCTGCTGCCGCTGGTGCGCGCAGTGCTGGACGAGGCGGGCATGCGCGGGGAAGATCTGGATGCCATCGCCTACACCGGCGGGCCGGGGCTGCTGGGCGCGCTGCTCACCGGTGCCGCAGTGGCGCGTTCGCTCGCCTGGGGCTGGGGAGTCCCGGCCCTGCCGGTGCATCACCTCGAGGGGCATCTGCTGGCGCCGATGCTGGAGGGCGAGTTCGATTTCCCGTTTCTGGTGCTGCTGGTGTCCGGCGGGCACACCCAGCTGATCCACGCGCGAGCCCTGGGCGACTACGAGCTGCTGGGCGAGAGCATCGATGATGCCGCCGGCGAGGCCTTTGACAAGACCGCCAAGCTCCTGGGTCTGGGCTATCCGGGCGGGCCGGCGCTGGCGCGGCTGGCGGCCGACGGACAGGCGGATGCGCTGCGCCTGCCGCGGCCGATGCTCGACCGCCCCGGTCTGGACATGAGCTTCTCCGGGCTGAAAACCGCGGTGCTGACGGCCGTGCGCAAGGGCGGACACGCCCCGGCGGATGTCGCGCGGGCGTTCGAGGAGGCGGTCAGCGAGACCCTGGTGGAGAAGACCCGGCGTGCGCTGAAGCAGAGCCGTGCGCCGGCGCTGGTGGTGGCCGGCGGGGTGGCCGCGAACGCGACCCTGCGCGCGGGTCTGGAACGGATGGCGCGCGAGAGCGGCGTGCCGGTGCATTTCCCGCGGGCGGAATTCTGCACCGACAACGGGGCGATGATCGCGCTGGCCGGCCTGCGCCGGCTGCAGACCGGGCGCGCCGCCGACGCGGTGGACGACGCCGGCGCTCCGGTCATCCATGCCCGGGCGCGCTGGCCGCTGGCGGAGCTGACCGCCTGAAGCCGTGCCGCAGCCGCGCTACGCGGAGCCGTCTCCTCCGGCGTCGTCTTCCCCGGAGGCGGGCTTTTTCTTCTCGCCGATGCGGGATTCCTCGCCGCGCATAAGCCGCCGGATGTTTTCGTCATGGCGGATGAACAGGATCAGGGCCATCACCGCGACCAGCGTGACGATCCAGAAATCCGGCTCGCCCGGGGCGAAGGCCAGGTACAGCGGCGCCGCGCCGGCGGCCACCAGCGCCGCCAGCGAGGAATAGCGCCAGATCGCAGCGACCGCCAGCCAGGTCAGCGCGCTCAGCAGGGCGACCAGCGGGTTCAGCGCCAGCAGGACGCCCAGCGCGGTGGCGACACCCTTGCCGCCCTGAAAGCGGTAGTACACTGGCAGGACGTGGCCGAGGAAGGCCGCCAGGCCGACGGCACCCGCGGCCCAGCCCGGCAGGTCCGTCCACTGCAGGACGATGAATACCGGCAGCCAGCCTTTGGCCACGTCGCCCAGCAGGGTGATCAGGGCCGCCGTGCGTCCGCCGGTACGCAGCACGTTGGTGGCCCCGGGGTTGCGCGAGCCGCTGGTGCGCGGGTCGGGCAGCCGCAGCGCATGGCTGACCAGGATCGCGCTGGATACGGACCCGAGCAGATAGGCGAGGACGATGGCAATGGCGCTGAGCATGGTGGAGCGGTTCCGGTTGGCGAATGCGGGCCCATCATACGCAACGGGGCGTGGCCGGGGCAGGGGGCGCTCGTGAGCGACGGCAGCGCCCCCGCGCTGGTTCTGCTGCATGGCTGGGGATTCTCGGGCGCTGTCTGGGAGCCCGTGATCCGTGCGCTGCGGGCGCGGGGGTACGCGGGGAGGATCCATGCCCCGGACCTGCCCGGCCATGGCGCCGCCGGCGGCGGTGACGAGCTGGCCGATCCGGATGCCGTCGCCGCGCAGCTGGTGGCGGGGTTGCCCGACGATCTCGAGAGTCCCGTGTGGGCCGGCTGGTCGCTGGGCGCACTGCCCGCGCTGGCCATCCGGGGAGCAGACGCGCGGGGACGCATCCTGGTGGCGGGGAGTCCGCGCTTCGTGTGCGCGGCGGACTGGCCGGAGGCAATGGATCCCCGCGAGCTGGAGGGCTTTGCCCGCCTGCTCGGCAGCGACACCGGGCGCCTGCGCCGCCAGTTTGCTGCGCTGTGCGCGCGGGGCGCGCAGGAGCCCGCCGCGCTCGCGCGTTCCCTGCGCGGCGGGCTGGAAGCGGCGGCGGCGCGACCCGAGGCCCTGGCGGCGGGGCTCGCCGCGCTGCGTGACGCGGACCGGCGTGGCGATCTGGGCGCCGGGTCGCCGCTGGCCGCGCTGCTGGCCGAAGACGACGCCCTGATCCCGCCGGGTCTGGAACGGCATCTGGCGACCCGGGTGCCCGGGGCGCGCATCCGGCGGGTGCCCGGTCCGCACGCCCTGCCGCTGGCGGCGCCCGATACGGTCGCCGAATTCATCCATGCAACGCTGGCGGAGATCCCCGCATGAGCGACATCGACCCTTCCGGCTTCGAACTCGACAAGGCACGGGTGCGTGAAGGCTTTGCCCGCGCCGCTGCCGACTACGAAACGCACGCGGCAGTGCAGCGCGAGGTTCAGGGGCGCCTGCTCGAACGCCTGGACCTGATCCGCATGCAGCCGGAACGCGTGATCGATCTGGGCTGCGGGATCGGCGAATCGTTCGACGACCTGGCCCGCCGTTACCGCAGCGCCCGCCTGACCGGGGTCGACTTCGCGCCGGCCATGCTGCAGCGAGCCCGCCGGCGCGGGCGCTGGCTGCGGCGCCCGCGGGTGCTGTGTGCCGACATGGAGGCCCTGCCGCTGGCCGACGCCTCGCAGGATCTGGCGATCTCCAGCGCCGCACTGCAGTGGTGCAGCAGTCTGGATCGCGCGTTTGCCGAGGTCCGCCGGATCCTGGCGCCCGGTGGCCTGTGGATGTTCACCACCTTCGGCCCGGCCACCCTGAGCGAGCTGCGTGAGGCGTTCGCCGCGGTGGACGGCGGCGCGGCCGCCCACGTGAATGCCTTCATCGATATGCATGACATCGGCGATGCCCTGGTACGCGCAGGCTTCGCCGACCCGGTGATGGACCAGGAAAGCCTGACGCTGACCTACCCCGATCTGACCCGCCTGGTGCGGGATCTGCGAGGCGTGGGTGTCCGCAATGCCCTGTCGGGGCGCGGCCGCGGGCTGATGGGGCCGCGGCGCCTGGTGGCCGTGGCCGAAGCCTACGCCGAGCGATTCGGCGTGGAAGGCCGTCTGCCGGCTACCTGGGAGGTGGTGTACGGGCACGCCTGGGTGCCGGACGCGCCCCCGCCGCGTGCGCCGGAAGGCCGCACCATCCCGATTCGGCCGGTCTCCTGACGCCTGCCGCTCGCACTCCCCCGAAAATCCCGCGACAAAATCGCGGGTGCGTGATTTGCCTCAACACCGAGTGGAATCACTCGGTGCACTCTCGCGTCAGGGGTATCCGCCGGTGTATCCTTCAGCGGCCAGAAAGTTCCCCTGCTCTCGAACGAATGTCCGACTGCAGGGGGTGGTCTTGGTTTTTTTTGTCGACCGGTAATGGGGTAGAGTTCTGAGCCCCCGATCCATCGGGACCTTCGTGTTCCCCGCAGCAAGGTGGAAAAGTCATGTCACAAGCAGCCACTACCGCGGGTGCCGCACCCGCAGCGTCAGTCGCTTCAACCGAGCAGTACAACTACGCGATCGTCAAGAAGTTCGCGGTTGCCGCCGTCCTCTGGGGCGTGTTCGGCATGGCCGCCGGGGTCTGGATTGCCTCGCAGCTCGCGTGGCCGTTCCTGAACTTCGACATCGCGCAGATCACCTTCGGGCGCTTCCGTCCGGTGCACACCACGGCGGTGATCTTCGGCTTCGGGGGTAATGCCCTGTTCGCCACCTCCTATTACGTCGTTCAGCGCACCTGTCATACGCGCCTCTGGAACGACTCCCTGGCCAGCTTCACGTTCTATGGCTGGAACCTCGCCCTCATTCTGGGCGTGATCAGCTACATGGCCGGGATTACGCAGGGTCGCGAATACGCCGAGTTCAACTGGCAGATCGACCTGATCATCCTGGTGACCTGGGTGGTGTACTTCCTGGTCTTCACCATGACCCTGCTGCGCCGCAACCAGCCGCACATCTATGTGGCGAACTGGTTCTTCATGTCGTTCATCCTCGCGACCGCGTTGCTGCACATCTTCAATAACATCGAAGTGCCGGTGGGCCTGTTCAACCCGCAGTCCTACCCGATGTTCTCCGGCGTGCAGGACGCGATGCGTCAGTGGTGGTACGGCCATAACGCGGTGGGCTTCTTCCTGACCGCGGCTTTCCTCGGGATGATGTACTACTTCGTACCGAAGCAGGCCGGTCGTCCGATCTACTCGTACAAGCTGTCGATCATCCACTTCTGGGCGCTGATCTTCCTGTACATGTGGGTGGGTGCGCACCACCTGCACTGGACGGCCCTGCCGGACTGGGTTTCGACCCTGGCGGCGACCTTCTCCATCCTGCTGCTGCTGCCGTCCTGGGGCGGCATGATCAACGGGATCATGACCCTGTCGGGCGCCTGGGACAAACTGCGCACCGACCCGATCATGCTGTTCCTGATCACCGCACTGGCGTTCTACGGCATGTCGACCTTCGAAGGTCCGATGATGTCGCTGAAGAGCGTGAATGCGCTGTCCCACTACACCGACTGGACGGTGGGCCACGTGCACTCCGGTGCCCTGGGGTGGGTGGCGATGATCAGCTTCGGTTCGCTCTATCACCTGATCCCGCGCCTGTGGAACGTGAACCTCTTCAGCCTGAAGCTGGTGTACGTGCACTTCTTCCTCGCCACTGTCGGCATCGTGCTCTACATCACCGCGATGTGGGTGGCCGGTATCGGTCAGGGCCTGATGCTGCGCGCCTTCGACCAGTACGGGAACCTGGCCTATACCTTCACCGAGTCCGTGGTGTTCCTGCATCAGCCGTATGTGGTGCGTGCCATCGGCGGCGGTCTGTTCCTCCTGGGCATGGTGATCATGGCGTTCAACATCTTCATGACGGTCCGCTCGGGCATCAAGGCGGAAGCCCGTGCCCGTCAGGAAGCCATCGAAGCCGAAGCCCGCACGGCCTGATCAGGGGAGAAGAGGAATCATGAAGCACGAAAGCGTAGAGACTAACGCCGGACTCCTGATCGTTCTGACTCTGGCCGTCATCAGTGTCGGCGGCCTGGTCGAGATCGTCCCGCTGTTCTACATCGACGATACCGTCGAAGAGGTGGATGGCGTCCGGCCCTATACCCCGCTGGAACAGCGGGGACGTGACATCTACATCCGGGAAGGCTGCTACGCCTGCCATTCGCAGATGGTGCGGCCCTTCCGTGACGAGATGCTGCGTTACGGCAATTACTCGCTGGCGGCCGAGTCGCAGTACGACTACCCGTTCCAGTGGGGTTCCAAGCGGACCGGTCCGGACCTTGCCCGGGTGGGCGGCAAGTACTCCAACGAGTGGCAGGTCCAGCACCTGATCGACCCGCAGTCGCTGGTGCCGGAATCCATCATGCCGGGTTACCCGTGGCTGGCGGAGACGCCTCTGGACATGTCCGATCTCGAGGACCGGATGATTGCCCTGAAGCGCGTGGGCGTTCCTTACTCCCTTACGGAAGAGGAGTACGAGCGTAACGTCGAGAAGTACGGCGAAGAACACGCCCGCATGTTCGACATCAACCGGGCGGAGGAAAACCTGATCGAACAGGCCCAGGCCGAGAACTTTGACGGCAACAGCGCCACCATTACCGAAATGGACGCCATCGTTGCCTACATGCAGGTTCTGGGAACCATGGTCGATTTCAGTGAATACGATGACGGTCACTTTGCCGAATTCCGGTAAGCCGTCAGGGAGCTCGATTCCGTCATGCTGAATTTGTGGGAATGGATCCAGGACATGGGCAACAGCAAGACCCTGGCCCTGATCCTGTTCATGAGCACGTTCGTCGGGGTGGTGATCTATCTGTTCGCCAACCCCCGGCGTGCACGGAAATTCGAGACGTATCGCTACATTCCTCTGGATGATGATGATTCACATCGGGAGCCGACGACGTCCCGGCGTGACAAAACCGAGAGTGACGAGCAATGAGCACACAGGACAATCGCAAACCGGGTAAGGGTGAGGTGGAAACCACCGGTCACGTCTGGGACCAGGACCTCGCCGAATACAACAATCCGCTGCCGCGCTGGTGGCTGTGGGGCTTTTACGCCACGGTCGTGTTCGCCCTGGTCTACTGGGTCCTCTACCCGGCCTGGCCCATCGGCGACACCTTCACCAAGGGGCTGGCTTCGGTGACCTACGAGCAGGACGGCGAGGAGGTCACCACGCACTGGAACACCCGTGCGCTGTTCTACCGGGACATGCAGACCGGTGAATACGCCGTGCGCCAGCGCAACATGCTGGAACAGGTTGCGGGCATGGAGTACGCCGAAATCCTGCAGGACGCGGACGCGATGAGCTTCGTGAACGCCTACGCCCAGGGTTCCTTCGGCACGTGGTGCGCGGCCTGCCATCAGGTGGGCGGTGCCGGCGTGATCGGCCAGTATCCCAACCTGCGGAACGACCACTGGAAGTGGGGCGGCACGGTGGAGCAGATCGAAGAAACCCTGGTTCAGGGACGCCTGGGCTACATGCCCGGTTATCGGGGCATCCTTTCGGACCAGCAGCTGGAGAACGTCTCCGCTTTCGTCCTGTCGATGAACGGCTACGACATGGATCCGGCCGCGGTCGAGGCGGGCGAGCGGATCTTCACCGGCACTGACGGCGGCTGCTTCCAGTGCCACGGTACCGGCGGCGAGGGGCTCGAATCCCAGGGTGCGCCCAACCTGACCAATGACATCTGGGGTCTGGTGGACGTCCACGGTGCCGCCGACGATGGGGAGCGTCAGCGTCAGGTCGCGCGTTTCATCGGCAACGGTGCCCAGCGCGAGATGCCGGCCTTCGCGGATCGGCTGTCGGATGAAGAGATCAAGATCCTGACGGCCTACGTGCACTCCCTCGGTGGCGGGCAGCCGTAAGCCCGCTGCTTCTTCCGCGTCGCTATTCGACCGCAAGGGTGCGAGGTTCTTGACCTCGCACCCGTATTAGCTGTTAATGATTCAAATCCCATGGGACACCGGACCTGCGGCGTCCCTGATCCGGGGCCGTTCCCCGGGAGGCATTGATGGCGGAACAGCAGCCGATGTACGAAGCCCGTATCCCGATCCATCCGCGTTCGGTTAAAGGGCGGTTCCGCAACCTCAAGACCGGTATCCTGCTCGTCGCCTACAGCGTTTATTTCCTGCTTCCGTGGATCCGCTGGGAGCGTGAGTACGGCCCGAATCAGGCCATCCTCTTCGATATCCCGGGTCGCCAGTTCTTCCTGTTCGATCTCGTGGTGTATCCCCAGGATATCTTCTGGCTCGCCGGCTTCCTGATGCTCGCTGCCGTCACGCTCTTCTTCGTGACCGGTCTGGCCGGTCGCGTGTTCTGCGGCTATTTCTGTTTCCAGACGCTGTGGACCGACGTGTACATGTTCCTGGAGCGGAAGATCCAGGGTGAGCGGCCCGCGCGGATCCGGCTGTCGAAGCAGCCATGGAATGGCGAAAAGATCCTCAAATACACCGCGACGCACGCCTCGTGGCTGCTGGTTGCGTTTGCCACCGGACTGGGGTTCGTCCTCTACTGGGGTGACGCGCCCACCATCGTGCAGCAGTTCTTCGTCGGCGAGGCCGTGTTTGCAGCCTATGTGACGGCGGGCATCCTCACGGCCACCACCTACACGGCAGCGGGGCTGGCACGCGAACAGGTCTGCACCTTTATCTGCCCGTACGCGCGGTTCCAGAGCGTGATGTTCGACAAGGACACCATGATTGTGTCCTACGACGAGAACCGCGGCGAAGGTTCGGCAGGGCGGGCGAAGCCGGTCAAGGGGTTCCAGACGCGCGAGGAGCGCCAGGCGGCGGGTGTCGGCGACTGCATTGATTGCGGCTATTGCGTGCAGGTGTGTCCCACCGGGATCGACATCCGGGACGGACTCCAGTATCAGTGCATCCACTGCGCGCTGTGCGTGGATGCCTGCGACACGATCATGGACAAGCAGGGCTGGCCCCGCGGCCTGATCCGCTACACCTCCGAACGCGAGCTGGAAGGTGGCAAGACGCACCCGATCCGGCTGAAGACCGTGGGTTACGGGGCGGTGATGCTGGTCATCCTGGGGGCCCTGGTGGCGAGCATCCTGGATCGTCCGCCGATGGATGCCAACGTGAATCAGGTGCGCCAGCCCCTCTACGTACAGATGTCGGACGGCCAGATCCAGAACTCCTACGAAATCCGCCTGAACAATACGAGTCAGGAAGTGCTCGACTTTGAACTGGGGATCGATGGCCTGGACGGTGCCACGCTGGATCTGGGGCAGGTGTCGGACATCCGCCTGGAGCCGGGCGAACGCCTGACGGTGCTGGCGCGAGTGCGCTACGATGTTCCGGCGGATGCTTCCGGATCCCGGATCCCGTTCGACTTCGTGATTACGGATCGTCAGGGTCGGATCGACCCCTACACCATCGGCTCCCAGTTCAGCTACGCGCGCTGACCGGAGGGCGGACCTCTACCCCGGCAAACGGATGTGCCGGGGTTCGCAAACACCGGACGCAACCCCGTCCCCGTGGACGTTGAAGGCATCATGAGCAACCTGGTTATTACCCTTGGCCTGGGCAGTGCCGCCCTGGCGCTGCTGTTCTTCCTGATCTACCGCTTCACGCGCCTGCGCGCCTATCACGCGGCTGCGGTCGTGGTGGCGGTCATGCTGTTCGTGTTCATCCCGGCTTCCATCCTTACCTGGCAGGGGGCGGATGTCTTCGCCATCCATCTGGCGCTGTACGTGATCGTGCCCTACGGGCTCGGGATCGTGTTCAGCCAGAAGGAGGCCGAGGCGGCCGCCGGCAAGGCCCACGTGGGGCGTCTGCACTGGGCGCCGATGGTGATCGTCGGGTTCTTCACCATCATTGCAACGGTTCAGGCGGTGCTGATTACCCTCGCGCACAACGGCATGCCGGACCGTTTCATCGGTACCCTGCTGCCCGAGCCGGACGCCCCCGTGGAGCGCGTGACCTCGGCGTTTCCGGGGCTGGTCGACGGCTTCGAGGATCGCGACCAGGCGCTGGCGGTGCATCGCATGAGCGAACTGGAGCAACAGGCTTCGCGCGGCTGGGAGATCCGGCAGGGCTGGCTGGGAGAGCCCCGCAAGGGGGAGACCGAGACGCTGCGGGTCGAGGTCCGCGACGCCGAGGGCCAGCCTCTGGAAGGGGCCGAGGTCTCGGGTACCTTCCTCTGGCTCGCCGACCATCGCAAGGATCAGCCCTTCGCCATGCGCGAACGGGGTGACGGATTCTACGAGGTCGACGTGGCACTTCCCGAGGCCGGGCGCTGGGATCTGCGCTTCTTCGTCGAACGCGACGGGGCGCAGGTCGAACAGCAGGCGAACACGCGCGTTCACGGTCACTCGGGCTGAGGACGCGGGTCCCGATGAGGCCATGCGTCTGACCCTGTCGTGAGCCAGCATGCGGTGAACGAACCGGCGCTGTCGGATGCGGCGCCGGAGGAGCACTGTTTTCACTGCGGTCTCGAGGTACCCCCTGGTGCCGACTACCCGGTGGAGTTCGAGGGCGCCTGTCGCCCCACCTGCTGCCCCGGCTGCCAGGCCGTTGCCGGCGCGATCATCGAGCGCGGCCTGGGGTCGTATTATCATCATCGCACCGCGGCGCCGGCCGCATCGGGCGACAGCATCGTCCCCGACGAGCTGCGCGAACTCGAACTGTTTGACGCCCCGGCGGTTCAGCGCCAGTTCGTGACGGCCCGCGAGGCCACCTCCGGTGAACGTCGCGAGGCGTCGCTGATCCTCGAGGGCATCACCTGTGCGGCCTGCGTCTGGCTGAACGAGCGCCACGTCCAGGCACTGGACGGCGTCGAGGAATTCCGCGTCAACTACTCCACGCATCGGGCCCGGGTGACCTGGGACCCCGAGCGTCTGGCGCTGTCCGATATCCTGCGTGCGATCCGGGACATCGGTTATCGAGCCCATCCCTACGACCCCGGCACGCGCGAGCAGGCGCTGGCCCGCGAGCGCGGGCTCGCCCTGCGTCGCCTGGGGGTTGCTGCCCTCGGCATGATGCAGGTCATGATGCTCGCCGTGGCCCTGTGGCTGGGGGAGGGAGATCCGCAGCACGAGTCGATCATCGATTTCATGCGCCTGGTGGCCGCGATCTTCGCCACACCGGTGGTGCTGTACTCCGCGATTCCGTTCTATCAGAGCGCGTGGCGGGACCTGCGGCACCGACAACTGGGTATGGACGTACCGGTCAGCATCGCCATCATCGCGACCTACCTGGCCAGCCTGTGGGCGGTGTTCTCCGGCACCGGCGAGCATGTCTATTTCGAGTCGGTGGTGATGTTCGTCTTTTTCCTGCTGACCTCGCGTTACCTCGAGCTGACGGCGCGCCAGCATGCGAGCGAAGCGGTGGATCGCATGGACCGTCTGGTCCCGGCGATCGCACGCCGGGTCACCGACAATGGCGAAACCGAGTCGGTGCCCGTGGCGGAGCTCGAGCCCGGCGATCGGGTGCAGGTACGCCCGGGTGAATCCGTGCCTGCGGATGGCGTGGTGGTGGACGGGCGATCGACGGTGAACCGGGCCCTGCTGACCGGGGAACCCGAGCCGCGCCCGGCGAGTGCCGGTACCGACGTCGTCGGAGGCACGGTGAACGTCGAGAGCCCGCTGGTGGTGGAGGTGCGCCGGGTCGGAGCGGAGACCACCCTGGCGGCGATCCAGCGGCTGCTGGATCGGGCGCAGACCGAAAAGCCCCGGGTCGCGCGCATGGCCGAGGCCGGTACCGGGTGGTTCGTCGCCGCGGTGCTGATCCTCACGCTGCTGGCCGGGCTTGTCTGGTATTTCCTGATCGACCCGTCCCGGGCCCTGTGGGTGATGGTCGCCATGCTGGTCGCGACCTGCCCGTGCGCCCTCGCCCTGGCGACGCCGGTGGCGCTCACCGCGACCACGGGGACGCTGACGCGCGACGGCGTTCTGCTGACCCGGGGCTCTGCGCTGGAGGTCCTGCCACGCGTCACCACCGTGTGTCTGGACAAGACGGGCACGCTCACCGACGGCCGGCCCCGGCGGGTGGCGACCGAGGTCCATGACCCGGCATTCGATCCCGAGCGTGCGCTGGCGTGGGCCGCGGCCCTGGAGCGGCATTCCGAACACCCCCTGGCGCGCGCGCTGGTCGCCGAGGCGGGCGGGCAGCCGGTCGCGGCCGGGGTCGAAAATCACCCCGGCGAAGGCCTGACCGGAACGATCGACGGGCATCACGTCGCCGTCGGCGGAGCGTCACTGATGCCCGCCGCGCCGCCGACCGGTCCGAACACCACGCCCGACCCCCTGGCCTCACCGGTGTGGCTGGCGGTGGATGGGCGAGTGGTGGCGACCTTCTGGCTTGCCGACACCCCGCGCGCCGAGGCCGCGGCCACGGTGCGGGCCCTGCAGGAGCGTGGCCTGCGGGTCATTCTGCTGACCGGCGACCGGCCCGAGGCGGCGGCGAGGTTCGCCGAGCGGCTCGGGATCACGGAAGCCCACGGCGGGCTGTCGCCGGACGACAAGCTGGCCCATGTGCGCGAACGTCAGGCACGTGGCGAGTGCGTGCTGATGGCGGGCGAGGGGGTCAACGATGCCCCCGTGCTGGCCGGGGCCGACGTATCCCTGGCCATGGGTGGCGGCAGCAGCCTGGCGCGCACCCGCGCGGACCTGGTGCTGCTGTCGGATCGCCTCGACCGCCTGCCGGGCGTGTTCGAGCGGGCCGGGGCGACGCGGCACGTGATTCGGCAGAACATCATCTGGGCCATCGGCTACAACGTCGTGGCCCTGCCCGTGGCCGCCGCGGGCATCCTGACTCCGTGGCTGGCCGCGCTGGGGATGTCGCTCAGTTCGCTGCTGGTGGTGGGCAACGCCCTGCGCCTGCGGCCGCCGCGCCCGCGTGACTCGACCTGAGCGCTCCCCGCGCGGGGTTTTGACGCCCGCGGCTGCCTCCGTACACTGGAGGCATGAACATCCTGTACCTGCTCATTCCGCTGGCCATGCTGTTCGCCCTGGTGGTCGGACTGCTGTTGCTGTGGGCGATCCGCTCCGGACAGTACGATGACCTCGAGGGGCCGGCCCACCGTATCCTGATGGACGACGATGACCCCAGAATTCCCACGCAGCCTCCGGCCAGCGGGTCCGGCGGGCGCGGGGCGGCGAAGGAGCGGCGTGAGGACGACGGGCAGGCCCCGACCTCCCGGCGCCCGGAGGAGGCCGGTTCGGGCGCGCGCGACGGCTGACCCCCTTGCGCCCGTCGCCGAACCGGCTTAATCTTGCCCCCGAAAACGTAATGGATGTTGAGGTGCCGTCATGCGTAACTGGTTTACCTTCGAGAATTTCCCGCTGACCTTCACGGCTGCGCTGATCATTTTCTCCTGGTTCAGCTTTTTCTCGGTGATCCTCTTCGGCTGAGGGGCTACCGAAAGACCGCTAACGCAAAAGCCCCCGGCGACGCGAATCGCCGGGGGCTTTTTCGATCACAACCCCTGCGAAAGGGCGCGGATCCGAGACTCAGTCAGCGAAGGCCGTACGGATCTTGCGGATCGCGGCATTCTCGATCTGCCGGATGCGTTCGGCCGAGACCCCGTATTCCGCCGCCAGCTCGTGGAGGGTCGCCTTCTTTTCGCCCATGTAGCGGCGCATCAGGATGTCGCGCGAACGCTCGTCCAGCTCTTCCAGGGTCTCGCCCAGACGCGAACTGTAATGCGCGTCCCAGTCGGCCTCCTCGGCCACCCGGGCGGGGTCGTCGCTCATGTCCTCCAGGCTCAGGCGCTGTGCCGGTGCGAGGGCTGTCCGTTCGTCGTCATCGTTTTCGGGAAGCGGATCGAAGCTGGTGTCCTGGTTGGCCAGACGGTTTTCCATCTCCCAGACTTCCGCCTCGCTGACGCCGAGGTCCTCGGCCACCGCGGAGACTTCCTCGCGGTTCATCCAGCCCAGGCGCTGCTTGGCGCTGCGCAGGTTGAAGAACAGCTTGCGCTGCGCCTTGGTGGTCGCGACCTTCACAATCCGCCAGTTGCGCAGGATGTATTCGTGGATCTCGGCACGAATCCAGTGAACGGCGAAGGACACCAGGCGCACGCCCTTGTGCGGATCGAACCGGCGTACCGCCTTCATCAGGCCCACGTTGCCTTCCTGGATCAGATCGCCCAGCGGCAGGCCGTAGCCCCTGTAGCCGCGGGCCACGTGCACCACGAACCGCAGGTTGTGCAGAATCAGGCTGCGGGCGGCCTCGAGGTTGTTGCGCTCGTGCAGCTCCAGCGCGAGCTCGCGCTCCTGCTCGGCGTTCAGTACCTCGATCTGCGATACCGCCTGCATGTAATGATTGAGATCGCCCACCGGAACGGGCATGTCCGCGCGATGGGGCATCAGTGCCTGACTCATGGATTCGCATCCCTCCGTTCGTAACCGTTTCAACCTTAGCACTCGATTCCTTGGAGTGCTAAGCCCCGCAGGAGTTCCGGAATATGGGGTGTCCGGCCCTTATTTCAAGCCAGCCGGCTGCGCGGGGATTCACCTGCGGAGATTCAGGGGGCATCGCGCAGGGCATGGCCGCTGCCCAGCCGCGCTCCGGCCCAGCCGAGCAGCACCGCCGCCGTGATGATGCCCAGCGCGACTTCCGGTCCCGGCAGTCGCAGCGCGTAGTCGATGTCGAATGCCCCGGCGGCCGACTCCAGCGGTTCGCGCGCCTGCCAGGTGCCGAGGTAGAGCAGGAGCACGGCGAACAGCCCGCCGCCCAGCCCGCCATAGATGCCGCCGTAGAGCGATGGTCGGCGGAGGAAACGGTGGGTTGCGCCGCTGATCCGCGCGATGGTGATCTCCTCGCGCCGCTCGCGCAGTTCCGACGCGCTGGCCAGCGCCAGCACCAGCAGGGCACCCAGCCCCAGCAGGCCGGCGACGATCGTGAGGACCCGCGTACCGAGCTGGTACAGTGCGTTGAGCTGGCGCACCCACTCGTCATCACTGACCAGCGTGGCGTCGGGGAAACGCTCCGCCAGGGTCGTCTCGAGGCGCGTGACCGTTTCCGGATCACTGCGCTCCGGCACCACGTCCAGGGTGTCCGGCAGGGGGTTGCCGTCCATCCAGTCGAGCAGGGCCGGGTCGGCCAGGTCGGCGCGATAGTCCTCGAGGGCGCGTTCGGCCGGGATGGCCGTCACGCGGCCGACATCCGCGAGCCGCTCCAGCTCCCGGGCCTGCTCCTGCAGTGCGTCGGACTCGCCGGCTTCCAGATAGACTGCGATGCGCGGTTCATGGTCGACGTGGGCGGAGAGTGCCCGCGCATTGTCCAGCAGGACCCACAGGAACGCGGGAAGCGCCAGGATGAAACCCAGCACCGCGATGCTGATCAGGGACATGACCGGGGCCTGCAGCCGCCGTGCGAGGCTGCGCCGCGCGGCGTCCGCGTGGGCCTCGCGCCACGCGCCCAGGCGGTCGCGCAGGGCCCGGGCGCGGTTCATGCGCCGGCCTCCTGGCGCGCGCGGGCCTCGATGCGCCCGTCTTCCAGATGCAGCACCGGGTGCGGCATGCGTTCCACCAGATCCTGGTCGTGCGAGGCGACCAGCGCGGTCATGCCGATGCGGTTGAAATCGGCGAACAGCGCGAGGATCTCGCGCGACAGCGCCGGGTCGAGGTTCCCGGTGGGTTCGTCCGCCAGCAGCAGGGCCGGGCGGTGGACAATCGCACGGGCGATCCCGACCCGCTGTTGCTCCCCGGCCGACAGGGTTTGCGGCCGCGCGGTCTCGCGATGCAGCAGGGCGACCTTGTCCAGCGCCGCGCGCACCCGGCGGCGGATCTCGGGCCGCCGGTACCCCATGATCTCCAGCGGCAGGGCGATGTTGTCGTACACCGGCCGGTCGTACAGCAGGCGGTGATCCTGGAAGACGAGTCCGATGCTGCGGCGAAACTGCGGGATGTCGCGCGCGGAGAGCTGATCGAGATCAAAGCCGTTGACCCGCAGGCGGCCACGGGTCGGACGTTCGAGCCCGGCGATCAGGCGCAGTAGAGTACTCTTGCCCGCGCCGGACGGGCCGGTGACGAAGGCCATCACGCCCGGGTCGATCTTCAGGCTGACCTGGCTGAGGGCCTCGGACTGCGAGCCGAACCGTTTGGTGACGCGCTGCAGGAGGATCATCGGCGGGTCAGTCGTCGTCCCGGCCGAGCAGGGCCCGTACGAAGCGGCGGGCGTCGAAGGGCTGCAGGTCTTCGGGCTTCTCGCCCACGCCGATAAAGCGCACCGGCACGCCCAGCTGTTCCGCCAGGGCGAAGATCATCCCGCCCTTGGCGGTGCCGTCCAGTTTGGTGACCACAATGCCGGTCAGGCCGAGGGCCTCGTGGAACTGCTTCGCCTGGCTCAGGGCGTTCTGCCCGGTGCCGCCGTCCACCACCAGCAGGACCTCGTCCGGGGCCTGCGCATCCAGCCGGCCCATCACCCGCTTGACCTTGCGCACTTCGTCCATGAGGTTGGTCTGGGTGTGCAGGCGCCCGGCGGTGTCGGCGATCATCACGTCGATCCCGCGCGAGGTGGCGGCCTGCAGGCCGTCGTAGACCACCGAGGCGGAGTCGGCGCCGGTGCCCTGGGCGATCACCGGCACCTCGTTGCGTTCGCCCCACTTCTGCAGCTGTTCCACCGCCGCGGCGCGGAAGGTGTCGCCGGCGGCCAGCATCACGGAGAAGTCGTCGGCGCGGAAGTGATGGGCCAGCTTGCCGATGGTGGTGGTCTTGCCGGCCCCGTTGATGCCCACCACCAGGATCGAGAACGGCCGACCCGGATCATCGGGCAGGGTCAGCGGTTCGGAGACCGGTTCCAGCACCTCGATCATCGCGTTTTCCAGCGCGTCCATCAGCGCTTCGGCGTTGTCGAGCTCGCGCCGCTTCACCTCGCCGGTGATTCGGTCCATGATCTTCTGCGTGGCTTCCAGGCCGACATCCGCCATCAGCAGGCGCTCTTCCAGTTCCTCGAAGAGCTCGTCGTCGATGCGCCGGCGGAACAGGCTGCCGAGATCGGCGTTGAGCACCTGGCCGGTTTTGGACAGGCCCTGGCGCAGGCGCTGGAACCACCCGCCGCGCGCCGGTTTTTCCTCGGCGGCCGGCGTGGCGTCGTTCGCGGAGTCTTCGGACTTTTTCTTTTTGCGGAAACCGAACATGCCGGGAGAGGTCTGTTGAGAGATGCATAATCTTAGGGAAACGCTGATCAATATGCACGTTCGCGCTCGAGTCGCTTTTGCGCGCGAACAAGGCGCGGCGACCGCCGTGCAGTCATTCTGCACAAGGGAGCCGCAACGCCGTGCGCGCGCAAAAGCGGCCGAGCCCCTTCGGGGTTGGCGCCCCGGGTTCCCCGATCCTGCGTTGCGCCGCTTGCGGGTAGAACCACTACCCGCTGCGCGACGCGCCTTGTCTCGGAAAACCCGGGGTGCCAACGCGAACGTGCATATTGATCAGCGTTTCCCTGGCACGAGGCAGGTTCACAACATGCGTGTTCGCGTCCCGGGGTTGGCCCCGTTGCTGTTTTGCCTGACGGCCCTGTTCGCGGCTCCCGCCGCGGCATCCGGTTCCATCACCGACAATGTTGTCGAGACCCGTCTGGACAACGGTCTGACCGTCCTGGTGCTGGAGGATCGGCGGGCGCCGGTGGTTTCCACCCAGATCTGGTACCGCGTGGGCTCGGCCGACGAATACGGCGGGGTCACCGGCATCTCGCACATGCTGGAACACATGATGTTCCGCGGCTCCGAGGCCTTCGAGCCCGGTGAATTCTCGCGCGTCGTGTCGCGCCTGGGTGGTCGCGAGAACGCCTTCGTCGGGCGCGACTACACCGGCTATCACCAGCTGCTGGGCAGCGACCACTGGGAGACCCTGCTGGAGATGGAGGCCGAGCGCATGCAGCACCTGCGCCTGACCGAGGAGGAATTCCTGCCCGAACGCGAGGTGGTGCGCGAGGAACGCCGCCAGCGCGTGGACGACCGGCCCAACGCGCGTCTGCGCGAGGCGTTCATGGCCGCGGCCTTTCATGCCGATCCCTACGGCCAGCCGGTGATCGGCTGGATGAGCGACATCGACGAGTACAGCGTGGAGGCCCTGCAGGACTGGTACGACACCTGGTACACCCCGGATAACGCGGTGGCCGCGGTGGTCGGGGACGTCGACGCGGAGGCGGTGGTGGCCGCCGCCGAACGCCATTTCGGCGACATCCCCGCCGGCCCGGGCGGGGAACGCCCGGCGCGCAGCGAACCGGCGCAGACCGGCGAGCGTCGCGTCACGGTGCAGGTGCCGGCCGAACTGCCCTACGTGATGATGGGCTGGAAGGCGCCGTCGCTGAACTCGCTGGAAGAGCCGGACGATGCCTATGCCCTGCTGGTGCTGGAGGGAGTGCTGTCCTCCGGCGAGGCCTCGCGGCTGGCCCGCGAGCTTGAGCGCGGACGCGAGATCGCCGGCTCCGCCGCGGCCAGCTACAGCCCGTTCACCCGCCGTGACGGGCTGTTCATGCTGGGCGGGGTGCCGGCGGCGGACACCGATCCCGGGACGCTGGAAGCAGCCCTGCGCGAACAGATCGAGCGCCTGCGCGAGGAGCCGGTGGGCGAAGATGAGCTGGAACGCGTGCAGGCGCGGGTCGTGGCGTCCGAGGTCTACGGCCGCGACTCGGTGCATGCGCAGGCGTCGCAGCTGGCGATGCTGGAGACGGTCGGCATCGGCTGGCAGGAGCTGGGCGCCTTCGTCGAGCGGGTGCGCGCGGTCACCGCGGAGGATGTGCGCCGCGTCGCGCAGGAATACCTGGTGCCGGAGACCCTGACGGTGGGGATCCTGGATCCGCTGCCGCTGGATGAACGCGAGTCGGAGGAACCGGCCGCCGAATATGGAGGTGACCTGTGATTCGCTGGACGGGAGTGTTGCTGGCGGTGTTGGTCGCCGCGCCGGCGGCGGCGATGGAGGTCGACCGCTGGGAGACCGACGAGGGCCTGCAGGTGCTGTACGTCGAGGCACCCGAACTGCCCATGGTGGACCTGCGCCTGACCTTTGATGCCGGTGCGGCGAGGGACGGCGAATTGCCGGGGCTGGCGCGCATGACCAGCCGGAGCCTGCGTCACGGCACGACGGAGATGGATGCCGATGCGCTGGCCGAGCGTTTCGAGTCCGTCGGTGCCCGCTTCAGTACCAGCTCGCAGCGGGACATGGCCGTGGTCTCGCTGCGCAGTCTCACCGAGACGGACTGGCTCGACACCGCGATGGAAACCCTGACCACGGTGCTCGCGGAACCCGCCTTCCCCGAGGACGACTTCGACCGGGCGCGGCGCCAGGCCCTGCTGGGACTGCAGCGGGAGCGTCAGGAGCCGGGCAGCGTGGCCGCGCGGCGTTTCCACGAGCTGGTTTACGCCGATCATCCGTACGCCAACTGGCCGGCGGGGGATCGCGAGAGTCTGGAGGCGCTGAGCCCCGAGGACGCGCGCGGCTTCTTCGAGCGGTATTACACGGCGCGCAACGGCGTGCTGGCGATCACCGGCGGCGTGGATCGCCGGCAGGCCGAAGCTCTGGCGGCGCGTGTCTCGCAGGCCCTGCGCCCCGGTGAACCGGCCGAACCGCTGCCGCCGGTGCCGCCGCTGGAGGGTGCGGTGACGGAGCATGTCCCGTTCCCCTCGGAGCAGGCGCACATCCGCATCGGCGCACCGGCCCTGCGGCGTGGTGACGATGCCTATTACCCGCTGACCCTGGGCAACCACGTGCTGGGCGGAGGTGGCTTCACCTCGCGTCTGTTCCGCGAGCTGCGCAGCGAGCGCGGACTGGCCTATTCCGTCAGCAGCGGGTTTGGGTCGCGCGCCGCGGAGGGACCGTTCAGCGTCTCGATGCAGACCGGCACCGAGCAGACCGGCGAGGCGGTGGAAGCCCTGCACGAGCAGATCCGGCGCTGGCATGCCGAGGGCGTGGAGCCGGCCGAGCTGGAGGCCTCGCGCGCCAACGTGGTCAACGGTTTCCCGCTGCGCCTGGCCTCCAGCTCGGGGATCGTCTCGCATCTGGCCCTGATCGGTTTCTACGATCTCGGCGCGGATTATCTGACGCACTACCCCGCACGGATGGAAGCGGTGACGCCGGACGACGTGCAGCGGGCCATACGGGAACGGGTCGACCCGCAGGCCCTGGTCACGGTGATCGTCGGTGGCGAAGAACCGTAGGCGCGGGGCGGGTTCCGCGGGGCGGCGCGGCCACGAGTCCCGGGTCCGCATCATCGGCGGCGCGTGGCGGCGGCGCTGGCTGTCGGTGGCCGACGTGCAGGGCCTGCGTCCTACCGCCGACGCCCTGCGCGAGACCCTGTTCAACTGGCTGCAGCCGCATCTGCCCGGTGCGCGGGTGCTGGACCTGTACGCCGGTACCGGGGCCCTGGGGTTCGAGGCGGCCTCGCGCGGGGCGCAGTCGGTGTTGATGGTGGAGCGCGACCGGCGTGCCGTCGCGCTGCTGCAGCAGGCCGTCGAAGAGCTGGGCGCCAGCGGCGTGGAGGTGCGCTGTGCCGATGCGGCGCGTCTGCTGGAGGCGGGCCCGGACGTCGCCGCCCCGTTCCACGTGGTGTTCCTCGACCCGCCGTTCGAGCGCGACCTGCTCGCCCCGGCACTGCGCACCCTGGCGGGCGGGGGCTGGCTGGCGCCCGGGGGGCGCGTGTATGTCGAACTGGAAGCCCATCGCGACCCGGCGGAGGTGACGGGGGCGCAGTGGCACATCCTGCGCGAGCGCACCGCCGGACAGGCCCGCGGGCTGCTGCTGGAGCCGGCGGAGCCGCTTTTTTGCAGTACCCCGGGGCATTCGCTACCGTAGGATCATCCGTTCAAGGCATTTCCATCCGCGTGCGGGGCCGGCGTCAGCGTCCCACGACCCGGCCGCCACGCTACCCATGCAAAAGGGGAGTCATCCATGGATGAATCATCCACTCCCGGTCTGTCCCAGACGCGCGTGCGCGGCTTCGGGGTCATCTGCAGTCCGGTCTTCATCATCGCCAGCATCATCATCGTGGCCTTCGTGCTTTTCGGGGCGGCGTTTTCCGAGACGGCCGAGGGCCTGTTCGTGCAGACGCGCGACGGCATCTCCCGTTACCTCGGCTGGTACTACATGCTGGTGGTGACGATCTTCCTGATCTTTGCCCTGTACCTGATGTTCAGCCGCTACGGCGGGGTGCGTCTGGGCGATCAGTTCGAGGCGCCGCGGTTCAGTTACGCGTCCTGGTTCGCGATGCTGTTCTCCGCCGGCATGGGCATCGGGCTGCTGTTCTTCTCCATCGCCGAGCCGATGTACCACTACATGTCGCCGCCGCATGCCGAGGGTGAATCCAGCGCGGCGGCGATGGAGGCGATGCGCTACACCTTCTTCCACTGGGGGCTTCACGCCTGGGCGATCTACATCATCGTGGGCCTGTCGCTGGCGTATTACGCTTACCGGCACAATCTGCCGCTGCTGATCCGCTCCTCGCTGTACCCGTTCATCGGCGACCGCATCTACGGCCCGTGGGGACACCTGGTCGACATCCTTGCGCTGTTCGGGACGATGTTCGGGGTCGCGACCTCGCTGGGCCTGGGCGTCATGCAGATCAACTCGGGCCTCAACTTCGTCTTCGGCATCGAGGAAAGCACGCTGAACCAGGTCGTGCTGGTCGCGATCATCACCCTGATCGCGGTGGGTTCCGTGGCCCTGGGCGTGGATCGCGGGATCAAGCGGCTGTCAAACTTCAACATCGGCCTGAGCGTGGTGCTGATCGCGCTGCTGCTGGTGCTCGGGCCCACGCTGTTCATCCTGCGGACCCTGGTCGAATCCACCGGCGTCTATGTCCAGAACCTGCCCGCGATGAGCCTGTGGGCCGATACCATCGAGGATTCCGGCTGGGCCACGACCTGGACCATCTTCTACTGGGGCTGGTGGATCTCCTGGGCGCCGTACGTCGGCATGTTCATCGCGCGGGTCTCGCGCGGGCGCACCATCCGCGAATTCGTGACCGGCGTGCTGCTGGCGCCGACCGCGGCCGGGTTCGTCTGGCTGTCGGTGTTCGGCGGCACGGCCATGGGCTTCCAGCTCGAAGGCGTGGCCGACGTGGCCGGGCAGGTCTCGGAGCAGATGGAGACCGCACTGTTTCTGACCATCGAGGCCCTGCCGATGCTGGACTGGATGGCGATCGTGGTGATGACTGCGGCAACGCTGCTCATCGTCACCTTCTTCGTCACCTCCTCGGACTCCGGTTCGCTGGTGATCGACACCCTGGCCTCGGGTGACGTGCGCAATCCCACCGTGACCCAGCGCGTGTACTGGGCCGTGGCCGAAGGGATCGTGGCCTCGGTGCTGCTGGTGGCCGGGGGGCTGGGCGCGCTGCAGGCGGCGGCGATCAGTGTCGGTCTGCCGTTCTCCATCGTGATGCTGATCATGATGGTGGGGCTGTACCGTTCGCTGCAGCAGACCGAGGCGATCACCCCCAGCCGCTATCAGCGCGAAGCCCCTCCCCCGCACACGTTGTTCGGCTACACCGAAGACCTCGACCACAAGATCCGCTAGGAGGCATCGATGTCACAGGTGGCACTGCTGGGCTGCGGGCTGATGGGAACCCCCATGGGCCTGCGGCTGATGGAGGCGGGGTTCCCGTTGCAGGCGTACAACCGTACGCCGGCGCGGGCCGAGGATCTGGTCCGCGCCGGCGCGACCGTGTATTCGACCCCCGACGGGGCGGTGCAGGGGGCGGACTGGGTGGTTCTGATGCTCAGTGATGCACGGGCCATCGAGGCCGTGCTCGCCGATCTTTCCCCGGGAACGGTCGACGGGCGCTGTTTCATCCAGATGGGCACCATTCTGCCGGCCGAGAGCCGGGTCCTGGGCGAGCGCGTGCGCGCGGCGGGCGGTTGCTACGTGGAGGCCCCGGTGCTGGGGTCCATCCCCGAGGCGCGGGAGGGCCGGCTGCTGATCATGGCCGGCGCCGAGCATGACGTGGACGTGGAGCGGGCCGCCCCGGTGCTGGAAGCGCTGGGCAGTACCGTCCGGCACGTGGGTGCGACCGGCCAGGGGGCGGCGCTGAAGCTGGCCTTCAATCAGCTGATCGCCAGCCTCACGGCGGCATTCTCCCTGAGTCTGGGGCTGGTGCGGCGCGAGGGCGTGGAGGTCGACACCTTCATGGAGATCCTGCGCGAAAGCGCCCTCTACGCACCCACCTTCGACAAGAAGCTGGACAAGATGTGCTCGGGGGACTTCGGCACCGCCAACTTCCCGGTCAAGCACCTGCTGAAGGACGTGCGCCTGACCCATCAGGCAGCCGCCGACGCGGGGCTGTCCGATCCCTGGTTGCCATTGCTGGCGGATCTGCTCGAACAGGCCGCCGATCGGGGGCTGGGCGATGCCGACTACTCGGCCATCTATTCGTCCATCGTGCCGGAGGCCGGCAACCGCGGCTGACCCGCGTCAGCGCACTTCGGCGAGCAGCTGCTGGGCCATGCGTTCGGCCTGCGAGCCGTAGCCGCCGCCGAACAGGTGGTTGTGGTTGAGGATGTGGTACAGGTTGTACAGCGTCCGGCGGGTGGCATAGCCCGGATCCAGCGGCCGCTGTTCGGCGTAGGCCGCGAAGAAGTCCCGCCCGGGGTGGCCGAACAGTTCCATCATCGCCAGATCCGCCTCGGGGTCGCCATAATAGGTGGCCGGGTCGAACAGCGTCGGCCGGCCGTCGCCGAGGAAGTCCCAGTTGCCGCTCCACAGATCGCCGTGCAGCAGGGACGGCTGCGGGCGGTAGTCCGTAAAGAAGCCGTCCAGGCGCTCTTCCAGCTCGGCCAGGGTGTCCAGACGCCCGCGCGGGGCCCCGCGGTCGCGGGCCAGGCGGCGCTGGAACCCCAGGCGTTCCTCGCGATAGAAATCCACCCAGTCCGCATGCGGCTGATTGGACTGCGGCGTGGATCCGATGAAATTGTCCTCGTCGAGGCCGAAGCGGCTGGCGGTATGCCCGTGCATGTCCGCGATGCCACGCGCCAGCGCCACCGCGTCGCGCGGGCCGCCCAGGTCCAGGTCCTCGATGATCAGGAAACGGGCGCCGGCAGCCTCGCCGGTGCCGATGACCTCCGGGATCTTGAGCACCTCGCAGCGCTGCAGTTCGGTCAGGCCACGGGCCTCGGCGGCGAACATGCCGGCGTGGTCGCCGCGGTTGAGCTTGACGAAGAAGCGGCGGCCGTCGGTGCCCTCCAGACGCAGGGCCTGGTTGATGGAGCCGCCGGAGCGCGCGCTGCGGCCTGTCGCCTCGAACGGCACTCCGGTATGGTCCGTGATGCACCGGGCCAGGGCGGCGGTCAGGTCGTCGTCCCGTGCGCTGCTTCGCGTCATGTGTCTGTCTCCCGTGGCGGATGTGGCTGACAGGTTAACCACTACACACCCCGAACGTCAGGAGTCCCGAGATGGCCTTCCGCAAACTGGAACCACTATGCGACAAGATCGGGGCGGAGCAGATCCGCGCCGTGATCGACGAGTTTTACCGCCGGGTGTCGGCCGATCCCCGGATCGGACATCACTTCGAGCGCATCGAGGATTTCGAGGATCACGTGCGCCGGATCAGCGATTTCTGGTACCAGAACCTGGGCGGGCGTCTGGAACAGCCTCCGACCATCGACATGGTGGGCAAGCACGCGCCGCTGAAGCTGACCGAAGACGATCTTCAGGCCTGGATGGAGCACTTCCGCGCGACCACCGACGAGATGCTGGATCCGGCGCACGCGAAGGAATGGCAGCAGCTGGCCGAGGGTATCGCCAGCCGCATGCGTCAGGACATCCTGACCGGCTGAGGCGGCGTCAGCAGGGGTCCGCGCCGCCGCCGGGGAAGCCGCAGTAGCCGCGATTCAGGGCGATGTCGTCCCCGCCGTGCACCTCGCGCAGATGGGCCTGACGGGCCTCGGCCAGGTGCGATTCCGCGGTGACCGGATACAGCAGGCTGGCCATCGACGGCGGTTCCTGGCCGAGACGCACGGCGTACAGGATGCGGTAGGCGTACACCCGGCGGATGTACTTGCGGGTCTCGGAGAACGGGATCAGTTCCGCCCAGATGTCCGCATCCAGGGTCTCGCCGTCTTCCGGCAGCCATTGCCGGACCCGGTGGGCCCCGGCGTTGTAGGCGGCGGTGGACAGCAGCCCGTGGCCGCCGAAGCGCTCCTGATTGCGCCCGAGATAGTAGGTGCCCAGGCGGGCATTGTTCGCGGGCTCGAGGATGTCCCAGTCGGAATTCACCTGCACGCCCGCGGCCGAGGCGATGTTGCGCCCGGTGGCCGGCATGATCTGCATGATGCCCAGCGCGCCCGCGTGTGAACGCACGTCATGCAGGAAGGCGCTCTCCTGGCGTGCGACCGCCATGGCCCAGGCCGGATCAATGCCCTGATCGCGGGCGCCGGCAACGATCAGATCGTCGAAGGCCAGCGGGAAACGCAGTTCGACGTCGTCCCACTGGCGCGCGCGGGCCACGGTGAAGATCGCCCGGTCGTGCCAGCCCCATTCGGCGAACTCGTGTGCCGCGGCCACCCGCTCGTCGTTGTCCATGCGCGCGACCGCGTGCTGCCATTCGCGCCGCGCCTCGGTGTGGCGATCCAGCCGCAGCAGTTCGCGCATCCGCAGCATCGCGGGCTGGTTGCGCACGCGCACCCGCAGGCCGTTGTCCAGATCCGCGCGCCGATGTCCGATACGGTAGGGCTGCCCGATCCGGTCGGCGGCGAGAAACCCGTGGAAATTGCGTTCGGTGGCGGCCCGCTCGTAATGATCGCGGGCGCTGTCCGCATTGCCCAGGGCCTCTTCGGCGCGCGCGAACCAGTAGCGCCACTGGGCCTCTTCGCGGGTCTCGCGCGGCATGGCGCGCACCGCGTCGCGCACGGTTTCCCAGTCCCCCGCCCGCAGGGCCACGCGTACCTGCCACTGGCGCAGCTGGGCGTCGAAGACCTCTTCGTCCAGTCCGGCGAGGAACTCGGGGGCCTCGTCGCGGTAGCGCACCGCCAGGCGCAGGCCCAGGGCGTGGGCCACCGCGTTGCGGCCGTCGCTATCCAGGGTCGCCGGGCCGTTCGCGGCCCGCTCCTGCCAGGCGTCCAGGGCGGCGTCCAGGTCGGAACGGACCCAGCGTTTCCAGGCGTCTTCGGCCATGGGGCCGGCCTGCGGGTGGTCGTCGGCGTCGAAGTCGGCCTCCGCGACCCGGGCCGGCCGTTCCCGGAGGTTGAGCCAGCGCTCGGCCCAGGCTTCGTCGTCACGGTCGAGGTAGCGGCGCAGGTAGCGGGCCAGCCCGGTCTGGCCGGCGTCCATGGCGAGGGCGAAGCGCTGCATCGCCAGTTCACTGGTCAGGCCGTCGGCATCCCGCCAGGTGTCCAGAGCCGGGTCACAGGCCGAGGGCCGCGAATGGCCGTGCAGCCAGATCGACTCGATGTCCTCCAGCGCGGCGTCGTCCTCGCCTCGGTCCAGCAGGGCCTGGCGGCGATGGCAGTCCTGGGTCACCCCCATGGAACGCTGGTCGTCGACCATCTCCAGCAGGGTATCCCATTCGGATTCCTCGCCGAGATGGCGCAGGTAGTTGGCGTACAGGCGGTCGGCCAGCGGGGTATCGCCGTGATGCTCGAGGAATTCCCGCACCGCGTCGGGTTCTGCCCGCCCAAGGTCACGGGCGAGGCGGCGGTAGTCGAGATACGGTGCGAGGGGGTAATCGGCCAGGGTCTCGCGCGCGCGCTCGAACGCCTCGGTGTGGCCCCGGTTGAGCGCCCGTTCGGCGGTGACGAACAGGCCGCGCTCGAAGGCGTAGCGAGTTTCTTCCGCGCCGGAACCGGAGTCCGCGGCAGAAGGGCCGCCGACCAGCAGGGTCAGGGTCATGGCGAGGACCATGCCGGGGGTGCCGGCGATCAGCCGCTGACGAATGCGCATGCCTGTGTCTCCTGAGCCTCCGCGTATTCCACCATCATCCGTCAGGTCCGGCGGGCTGGCAATCCCCGTGCCCGTGTTTTGCGCGGCATGACGCGCAATGCCGCCCGATCAGCCGGAAAGCAGCAGGCTCTCGCCGCGGGCCAGCCCGTCGAGGGTCCAGGAGGCGACCCGGTAGCGCACCAGGCGCAGGGTCGGATGGCCGACCGCGGCGGTCATGCGCCGGACCTGGCGGTTGCGCCCTTCGTACAGGGTGATCGCGAGCCAGCGGGTGGGGATGTGGCGGCGAAAGCGCACCGGCGGGTCGCGTTCCGGCAGGTCCGGCGGGTCCATACGGTCGACCTTCGCCGGCAGGGAGCGGCCGTCGCGCAGTTCTACCCCGGTGCGCAGGGCGTCCAGTGCGGCCTTGTCGGGTTCGCCTTCCACCTGCACCCAGTAGGTCTTGCCCGCGGAGTCGGGGCCGGGGCGGGTGATGCGGGCGTTCAGGGCGCCATCGTCGGTGAGCACCAGAAGGCCCTCGGAATCGCGGTCCAGACGTCCGGCCGGGTGCACGCCGGGCAGGTCGATGTAATCGGCCAGGGTGGGACGGCCCTCGCGGTCGGTGAACTGGCTGAGCACGCCCCAGGGCTTGTGGAACAGCAGGATCCGGCTCATGCCCTCAGTCGCAGCGCAGGGTCACACGGTCGGCGAAATGGCGTCCGAGGTTCTCCTCGGGCTCCGCGCCATAGTCCAGGGCCATGGCGCGGGCGACCATCGCCGGGTCGGGCCGTGGCCGGTCGACCCCGACCTCGCATTCCGGTGCCCCGCGCACCTGCGGAGGGCGTTCGTCAGGGTGCAGGATCTCGATGAAATAGGTGGGATCAAAGACGCGGTAATCCACCGGCGTCCGCGCCGGGTCGGGTGCACCCTCGAGCGCCAGGGTGAAGCGGTATTCCAGGGTGTCTCCGTCCTTCTCCATCCGCGCCTCGCCCTCCGGCCGCACCTCGATCGCGTGGCCTTCGGCCTCGAAGTGCGTGTACCAGTCGTATTCCTCCAGGTTGTCGAGGATCTCGCGCGCCAGCGCGTTCAGGCGCTCGGCATCGCTGTCGCCCTCCTGGTGGGCCAGGGCGTCTTCGTGGAGGTATTCGGAGTACATCGGGTCGAATTGCCACAGGTGATGCATGCGTACCAGCTGGCCGGTGGCGTCGCGCTCGAAGTCGACCTCGAGATCGATCCAGGCGTGCGGATGGGCGGCTGCGGTGCCGGGCAGGCCGGCCGTCGCGGTCAGCAGCAGGAATGCGGCAAGGCGCGTCGCCAGGCGCGTTTGAATGCGGACCGGGTTCATGCCGGGATGGCCTCCGGGGTCGGGGCGGCCACATGCAGCAGCCGCTCGTGGTAGTCGGGGTGCACGCCGAGGTCATGCAGCCGGGCGTGTATGTCACTGACCGGTCCGCGCGGCTGCAGTTCGGCGGGCAGATCGGAACCCCGGGGGAGTCCCGGGACGTCGTTCACCAGACCGGTCAGCCGGCGCGACAGACGCAGGCGTTCGGGATCGGCGGCGATCGCCTGCGCGAGGGCGGTGGCGCGGCGCAGGTTGCAGCGGCGAACCGCGTCGGGATCGGCAAGCACGCTTTCCAGGTCGCCCAGGCGGCGCAGGATGCGGGCCGCTCCGCGGGGGCCCAGGCCGTGGATCCCCGGGATGTTGTCGCTGCGGTCGCCGGCCAGCGCCAGCAGGTCGGCCACCTGGTCGGGGCGCACGCGCAGGCGCTTCTCGAGGGCTCGGCGATCCATGGGCCGGCCGCGTTCCGGGTCGTGCAGGTGGTCCCGGTCGCCGAGGATGGTCTGTGCCAGATCCTTGTCGGCGCTCATCACCGCGACCGGCAGCCCCGCCGTGCGCGCGTTGCGGGCCAGGGTGGCGATCAGATCGTCGGCCTCGTATTCGGGGTGTGAGAAGCGGGCCAGCCCGAGGGCGTCCAGCAGCTCGCCGATCCGCTCGAACTGAGCCCGCAGTTCGGGGGGTGCCGGCGGACGATGGGCCTTGTACCCGGGGTCGAGGCGGTGGCGGAAACCGCGCCGCAGCGAGGTGTCGAAACAGAAGCCCAGCGGCCCCGGGGCACGCCGTGGCAGCCACTGGCACAGGGAGTGGACGAAGCCGTGCAGCGCACCGCCGGGCCGGCCCTGCGGGTCGGGATCGAGGCCGCGCGCGAACCAGGCGCGGAAC
The DNA here is from genome assembly GCF_000377885.1 of Thioalkalivibrio sp. AKL17. Classification (NCBI taxonomy): domain Bacteria; kingdom Pseudomonadati; phylum Pseudomonadota; class Gammaproteobacteria; order Chromatiales; family Ectothiorhodospiraceae; genus Thioalkalivibrio; species Thioalkalivibrio sp. AKL17. The sequence goes on along the minus strand of NZ_KB898767.1, from coordinate 35,064 downwards.
ACGAAGATGCTGGTGTCCACGACCGTGCAGGTCGGGGTGGCCACGGGTTCACTGCAGGCGTTCAAGATCCTTCCGGATGCCGGCGATGGAACGCTCGAGATCCGCCTGTTCGTCGGCCTGGAGATCCAGTTCCACGATGCGTTCCATGCCCCCCTGGCCGAGGATGCAGGGGACGCCGGTGGCGACATCGCGCTGGCCGTATTCGCCGTCCAGCAGCGCGACCGTGGGCAGGACCCGGCGCCGGTCGAGGGCGATCGCCTCGACCATCTCGGCGATCGCCGCGGCCGGGGCCGCATAGGCGCTGGAGGTCTGCTTGAGGGCGAGGATCTCGGCGCCGCCGTGGCGGGTGCGCTCGACGATGGAGTCGAGGGTTTCGCGGTCGAGGAACCGGTCCAGCGGGATGCCGTTGACATGCGAGTAGCGCAGCAGCGGGACCATGGCGTCGCCATGCCCGCCCAGCACCAGGGCCTGGATGTCGTGCACCGACAGGCCGGTCTCCAGCGCGATGAAGGCGGCCATGCGCGAGGTGTCCAGCACGCCCGCCTGGCCCATGATCCGGTCGCGGCTCCAGCCGGTCTGCTGCGCCGCGCGCCAGGTGAGCACGTCCACCGGATTGGAGACCACCAGCAGGCGGCTGTCGGGGGCGTGGCGCCGGACCTGGTCGAGGATTTCGTCGAGGATCGCGACGTTCTTGTCGAGGACATCGGAGCGCGACATGCCCGGCTTGCGTGGCAGCCCGGCGGTGATGATCACCAGTTCCGCACCGGCGATGACGTCCGCCTCGTGGGAACCGGTCAGGCGGGTGTCGAAGCCCAGCAGGGGCGCGGTCTCCTGGATATCCAGTGCGGCCCCGGCGGCGGTCCCTTCATGGACATCCAGCAGCGCGATCTCGCGGGCGAGGTCACGGCGGGCAAGGAACTGCGCGGTGGATTCCCCCACCCGCCCGGCTCCGACGATGGCGATCTTCTGCATGGCCTGCGCTCCTCGGACTGTGTGTTCAGGTTCGCGCCACGCCGCTGTCGCGGGCCGCCCGGGCCACCGCCTCCGGGATGGTCTCGATCAGGCGCGGATCGAACGGCGTGGGCAGGATGTAGTCCGGTCCGAACTCCAGGTGGTCGCGGCCGTAGGCGTCCAGCACGCTCTGCGGCACCGGTTCGCGCGCCAGGTCGGCGATCGCGTGGGTGGCCGCGACCAGCATGGCGTCGTTGATGCGCCGGGCGCGCACGTCCAGCGCCCCGCGGAAGATGAACGGGAATCCGAGCACGTTGTTGACCTGGTTGGGGTAGTCGGAGCGGCCGGTCGCCATGATCAGGTCGTCCCGGGTCTCGCGGGCCAGGTCCGGCTGGATCTCCGGGTCCGGATTGGACAGGGCGAAGATCACCGGGTTCGGCGCCATGCTCCGCAGCATGTCCGGGGTCAGGATGTCCGGGCCGGACAGCCCGATGAACACGTCCGCGTCGCGGCAGGCGTCCTCCAGCGTGCGGTCCTCGGTGTCCACCGCGAAGATCTGCTTGTGTTCATTGAGGTCTTCACGGTGGCTGTGGATTACGCCATTGCGGTCGACCATGTGGATGAGGTGCTTGCTCGCACCCAGGCGCACCAGCAGCTGCATGGATGCGATGCCGGCAGCTCCCGCGCCCACGCAGACGATCCGGGCGTCGGCCAGGTTCTTGCCCTGGATGGACAGGGCGTTGAGCAGGCCGGCGGCGGTGATGATGGCCGTGCCGTGCTGGTCATCGTGGAACACCGGGATGTCCAGGCGTTCGCTCAGGCGGCGTTCGATCTCGAAACAGTGCGGCGCCGCGATGTCCTCGAGGTTGATGCCGCCGAAGCCGCCGGCGATGCGCGCCACGGTATTGATGAAGTCCTCGGGCTGGGCGGCGTCGACCTCGATGTCGAACACGTCGACCCCGGCGAAGGTCTTGAACAGCACGCCCTTGCCCTCCATCACTGGTTTGGAAGCCAGCGCGCCGGTGTTGCCCAGGCCGAGAACCGCGGTGCCGTCGGTGATCACGGCCACCAGGTTGCCCTTGCCGGTATAGCGGTAGACCTCGTCGGGGTTGTCGGCGATGGCGCGCACCGGGGCCGCCACGCCGGGCGAATACGCCAGCGACAGGTCGTCCTGCGTGGCGGTGGGCTTGGTGACGTGGATGGCCAGTTTCCCGGCCGGTTCGCGGGCGTGGTAGTCGAGGGCGCGCTGGTTGAAATCGTCGGACATGATTGCGAACGGGCCTTGTGCGGGCGGTGGGTTCAGTTGACCGGGTGGGTCGGCAGATCATTGCGGTCGCGGGCTGCCTCGTACAGCGGTCGTACCTCGTCGGCCAGCCGGGCGAGCTCGCGCTGGCGCCCTTCCGGCGCCGGGTGGGTGCTGAGGAACACCGGGTGGCGGCTGTCGCCGGACTGCTCGGCCATCTTGCGCCACAGCGCCGGGGCGGCGTCGGGGGCGTAGCCGGCGCGGGCCGCCAGTTCGATGCCGATCTCGTCGGCTTCGGTTTCCATGCGCCGGCTGTGCGGCAGCTGCACCGCCAGCACCGCGCCCAGCGCGGCGCCGGTCAGCGCCAGCTCGGAGCGGTCGCCGGTGATGGCGAAGCCGGTGACCGCCAGATTGGAGGCCATCGCCACCGACATCTTCTCGGCGCTGTGGGCGGACAGGGCATGGCCGATCTCGTGGCCGATGATCTGCGCCAGTTCGTCGTCGGTCAGTTCCAGCTGTTCGATGATGCCGGAGTAGATCGCCATCTTGCCGCCGGCCATGGCGAACGCGTTCAGGGTGTCCGGCGCCTCGATGACCGCGATCTCCCAGTCCCAGTCCGCGGTTTCGGGGCGGTACTCGATGGCCTGTGCCACGACCCGGCCGGTGATGCCGTGGACCCGTTCGGTCATCTCGGGGTCGGCGTTGATCCGCCCCTCCTCGCGCGCGCCGGACAGCATTTCGACGTAGGCCTCGCGCGAGGCGTCGATCGCCTGGTTTTCGGAGACCAGCATTAGCTGGGAGCGCCCGGTCACCGGGTTGGTGGTGCAGGCGGGCAGGCCCAGGGCCATGCCCAGCACGGCGATCAGGGCCAGTACCGGCAGACGCCGGCGCAGCGGACGGAACAGCGAGTTCATGCGTGACCAGTTCATGCGGTTTCTGCCTGCAGGACCCGCGGGGTCGCGGGATAATGACACCCCTTCAGCATACACCCTGCGGACCGCCCTGCGGAGCCCGCACGCAAACGAGGGCACCCCGAAGGATGCCCTCGCCGGATCGGCCACGCCGGCGGGGCCGATGGGCCGCCGCCTGCCTGCGGGGCCGCGTGATGCGACCTCGCGCGGGACTTCAGAACGCGAAGCGGCGCTTGAACTTGTCCACCTGGCCGGCGGTGTCGACGATCTTCTGCTTGCCGGTGTAGAACGGATGGCACTGCGAGCAGACGTCCAGGTGCATCTCGTCCTGACCCAGGGTGGAACGGGTCGTGAACTTCGTGCCACAGGTGCAGATCACGTTGACTTCGCGGTATTGGGGATGGATCTCGGCTTTCATGGTCGACTCACGCGTGTTCGGGCGAAAAGTGCGCTAGCATAGCCGCCTCCTGTGGCCGGGCGCAAGTCGACGGCGGTCTTCGCGGCAGGCGGCCGCCGGTCCGGCCAGGTCGTTGTCCTGCGGGGCGTTGTGCCGGGGCGCGCGAGTTTTCCCCGAAACCTGTGGAAAACTTTGTGGACGAACTGTCACTGGATGGCGCCAGCGGCTTGCTGCGGCGCAGGACTCTGGATTGGTCAGTTTTTGTTCAGATTTTGTATGTGTTTGAAAACAAAGAGTTCTTTTTATGTCAATGGGCCCGGGCCCGGTGCTGCCCGGGGTCGGGGCCGGGGTGAAAGGACGGGAGTCGCGTTGTGAATAACATGTCCGCATTGTCAAGCGCAGTGCCGCAGGTCGGCTTTGTCAGCCTGGGCTGTCCCAAGGCGCTGGTGGATTCCGAGCGCATCCTGACCCGGCTGCGTGCCGAGGGCTACGGGATCGTCGGGGACTACACCGGGGCGGACCTGGTGGTGGTCAATACCTGCGGGTTCATCGACGAGGCGGTGGAAGAATCGCTGGGGGCGATCGGCGAGGCCCTGGCGGAGAACGGGCAGGTGATCGTGACCGGCTGCCTGGGCAAGGATGCCGAGACCATCCACGAGCGCCATCCGGACGTGCTGGCAGTCACCGGGCCGCATGCCTACGAGGACGTGGTCACGGCGGTGCACGAGCACCTGCCGCCGCCGGCGGGCACCTTCGAGACCCTGGTGCCGCCGGAGGGCATTCGCCTGACGCCGCGCCACTACGCCTATCTGAAGATCTCCGAGGGCTGCAATCACCGCTGCAGCTTCTGCATCATCCCCGGGCTGCGCGGCGACCTGGTCAGTCGCTCGATCGGCGAGGTGCTGGCGGAGGCGGAGCGCCTGGCCGAGGCCGGTGTGCGCGAGATCCTGGTGATCTCGCAGGACACTTCCGCCTACGGCGTGGACGTGAAATATCGTACCGGCTTCCACGGCGGGCGCCCGATCCGCTCGGATATCGCGCACCTCGCCGAGGCCCTGGGGCAGCTGGGCATCTGGGTGCGGTTGCACTACGTCTATCCCTATCCGCATGTGGATCGCCTGATCCCGCTGATGGGCTCCGGCGAGCAGGGCGGACTGCTGCCCTATCTCGACATGCCGCTGCAGCACGGCCACCCGCGGGTACTGAAGGCCATGCGCCGTCCGGCCGCGGCGGAGAGGGTGCTGGAGCGGATCGCCGACTGGCGCGCGCGGCGCCCCGATCTGACGCTGCGTTCGACGTTCATCGTGGGCTTCCCCGGGGAGACGGAGGCCGAGTTCGAGACCCTGCTGGACTTCCTGCGCGAGGCGCAGCTGGACCGCGTCGGGGCCTTTGCCTATTCGCCGGTGGACGGGGCCGAGGCCAATGCCCTGCCGGACCCGGTCCCGGAGGCCGTGCGGCAGGAGCGTCTGGCGCGTTTCATGGAGGTGCAGGCGGAGATCAGTGCCGAACGGCTGCGCCGGCGGGTGGGCACGCAGCCGGTGGTGCTGGTGGACGGCACCGACGAACACGGCATCGTGGTCGCGCGCTCGGCCGCGGAGGCGCCGGAGATCGACGGGGTGATCCGCGTGCCGGATGCCGATCCCGACTCGGTGGAGGCGGGGGACTTCATCGAGGTGCGGATCACGGACACCCGCGAGCACGACCTGATCGCCGAGGTCGCCGACCCGGACGAATGACCGGGGCGGCCTCGCGCGGCGGTCGTGTTCAGCCGCCGTTGCGCTTCGGGGCCACCGGTTCCGGCGTGGCGTCCCAGATCTTCTCCGCGTAGTCGCGCACCGTGCGGTCAATGGAGAAGTACCCCATGCGCGCGATGTTGGTGAGCGCCGCGGTGTTCCAGCATTCCGGCTGCGCATACAGCGCGTCGGCCCGCTCGCAGGCCTCGCGGTAGGCGGGGTAGTCGGCGAGCACGAAGAACGGGTCCTGGTGGCGCAGATAGTGCCCCAGTTCCGCATGGGTGGCGTTGTCGTCGCAGGTGAAATAGCCCTGCTCGATCATCTCCACCGTGCGGCTCAGCGCGGGCCGGCCGGCGAGCATGGCTTCGGGGACCTCACCGCGGGCGCGGTGGGCGACCACCTCGGACTCGGTCATGCCGAAGATGAAGATGTTGTCCTCGCCCACCGCGTCGCGGATCTCGATGTTGGCACCGTCCAGCGTGCCGACGGTCAGCGCGCCGTTCAGGGCCAGCTTCATGTTGCCGGTGCCCGAGGCCTCGAAGCCCGCGGTGGAGATCTGCTCCGAGAGGTCCGCCGCGGGGATGATTACGGTCGCGGCGCTGACTTCGTAGTTGGGGATGAACACGCACTTCAGGCGGTCGCCCACCTGCGGGTCGTGGTTGATGACGTCCGCGACCTCGTTGATGACCTGGATGATGTCCTTGGCGCGCTGGTAGCCGGGGGCCGCCTTGCCGCCGAAGATCACCACCCGCGGGGGCACGTCCTCGCCGTCGCGGATGCGGTTGTACAGCTCGATCACGTGCAGCAGCTTGAGCAGCTGGCGCTTGTATTCGTGGATGCGCTTGATCTGTACGTCGAACAGGACGTCGGTGCGGATGCGGATGCCGGTGCGTTCGCGCACCAGCGCGGCCAGGCGCTCCTTGTTCTTGCGCTTGACCTGCTGAAACTTCTGTTGAAGCTCCGGATCCGCGACCCAGGGCTCCAGCGCGCGCAGGCGTTCAAGGTCGTACTGCCAGTCGTGGCCGATCTTTTCGCCGAGGAACTCGGTCAGCTCCGGATTGGCCTGGATCATCCACAGCCGGGGGGTGACGCCGTTGGTGACATTGACGAAGCGTTCCGGCCACAGCTGGTAGAAATCGGCGAACAGGGTCTGTTTCAGCAGCTCGGTATGCAGGACGGCGACGCCGTTGATCTGGTGTGAACCGACCACCGCCAGATGGGCCATGCGGACGTTGCGCCCGCCTTCCTCGTCGATCAGCGACAGCCGCTTGAGGCGTTCCTCGTCGCCGGGGAAGCGCCGGCGCACCATCTCGAGGAATTCGTGGTTGATGCGGTAGATGATCTGCATGTGCCGCGGCAGCACGCGGGTCATGAGGTCCACCGACCAGGTTTCCAGGGCCTCGGGCATCAGGGTGTGGTTGGTGTAGGCGAATACCTTGCGGCACAGCTCCCAGGCACGGGCCCAGTGCAGCTCATGGCGGTCCATCAGCAGGCGCATCATCTCCGCCACTGCGATCGCCGGGTGGGTGTCGTTCAGCTGGATCGCGACCTGGTGGGGCAGATCGTCCAGGGTATAGCCCAGCTCCAGGTGGCGATCGAGGATGTCGTGCAGCGAGGCGGCGACGAAGAAGTACTCCTGCTTCAGCCGCAGTTCTTTGCCGATGGCGGTGGCGTCGTTGGGATAGAGCACCATGGAGATGCTCTCCGACTGGCTCTTGTCGGCCACCGCGCGGATGTAGTCGCCCTCGTTGAAATAGCGCAGGTCGAAGTCGCGGGTCGCCTTGGCGCCCCAAAGGCGCAGGTTGTTCACGTTGCGCCGGCCGTAGCCCGCGGTGGGGTAGTCGTAGGCCATGGCCAGGACCTGTTCGCCGTCTTCCCAGGAGTAGTGCACCGAGCCGTCGCTGCGGTGATGCTCCACCACCTCGCCGTAGAAGCGGATCGGGTACTTGCGTTCCGCGCGCGGGAACTCCCAGGGGTTGCCGTAGCGCAGCCAGTTGTCCGGGTGCTCGACCTGACGGTAGGGCTCGAACTGCTGGCGGAACATGCCGTATTCATAGCGGATGCCGTAGCCGAAGCCGGGATAGCCCTGGGTTGCCAGCGATTCGAGGATGCAGGCGGCCAGACGCCCCAGGCCGCCGTTGCCCAGCGCGGCGTCATCCTCCCAGGCAACGATCTCGTCGTAGTCCTGTCCCAGCTGAGCGAGGGCCTCGCGGGTCTCGTCGAGGATGCCGGTGTTGCGCAGGTTGGCCTCCAGCATGCGCCCGATCAGGTACTCCATCGACAGGTAATAGACCCGCTTGACGTCTTCCGCGTCGAACTGGCGGCGGGTCAGCAGCCGGCGTTCGATCATGCGTTCGCGCACCGCGAACGAGGTGGCATCGAGCCAGTCGCGCTGGGTGGCCTGTTTCGGATCCTTTCCGACGAACCGCACCATGGCATCGCGGATGGACTGTTTCAGGCCCTCGGTATCGTGCGGGAGCGGGCTGAGCGGGGGGGCCGTCGTGTCGGCGCTGGTGGACATCTTTTTTCTCCGGGGGGTTGCGGCCGGACACGCCCGCCATCGACCCCGGCGCCGTTCAGGCGGGGCGGTCGATGGCGCGGTGTCCAATATCGGTACGGAAGTATATACCCTCGAAGCGGATTTCCCCGAGGGCGGTGTAGGTCTTTTTCTGCGCGTCGGCATAATCGGTCCCCAGACCAACCACGCACAGCACGCGGCCTCCGGCGGTGATGACCTGCCCATGGTCGTCGATGGTGGTGCCGGCATGGAATACGCGGGCGTCGGGAAGCGGCTCCACCGCCTCCAGGCCCTCGATCACATCGCCCTTGCGGTATGCGTCCGGGTAGCCCTCGGCGGCGGCGACCACGCCCAGCGCCACGCGCGGGTCCCAGCGGGCTTCCACCTGGTCGAGCCGGCCGTCCAGCGCGGCCTCGACCAGACCCGCCAGGTCGCTTTCCAGGCGCATCAGGATCGGCTGGGTCTCCGGGTCGCCAAAACGGCAGTTGAATTCCAGCACCTTCGGGTTGCCGTCGGCATCGACCATGATCCCGGCATACAGGAACCCGGTATAGGCCTCGCCGTCGGCGGCCATGCCGCGCACCACGGGTTCGATGACCTCGTGCAGGATGCGGTCGTGCAGGGTGTCGGTGACCACCGGGGCCGGCGAATAGGCACCCATGCCCCCGGTGTTGGGGCCACGGTCGCCGTCATCGCGCGCCTTGTGGTCCTGCGAGGAGGCCAGCGGCAGCACGTGCTCGCCGTCCACCATGCAGATGAAGCTGGCCTCCTCGCCCTGCAGGAATTCCTCGACGACCACCCGGTGCCCTGCCTCGCCGAAGGCATTGCCGGCCAGCATGTCGCGTACCGCGGCGCGCGCCTCGTCCGTGGTCTGCGCGAGGATCACGCCCTTGCCGGCGGCCAGGCCGTCGGCCTTCACCACGATGGGCGCGCCGTGGGTGTCGATGAACGCCAGCGCGGCGTCCTCGTCCTCGAAGCTGCCGTACGCCGCCGTGGGGATGCCGTGGCGCTGCATGAAATCCTTGGCGAAGGATTTCGATCCCTCCAGGCGCGCGGCGTCGGCGGTGGGACCGAAGATCGGCTGGCCGGCGGCGCGGAAGGCATCCACCACGCCCGCAACCAGCGGTGCCTCGGGCCCGACCACGGTGAAGGCGACATCCTCGTTCCGGGCCACGGCGAGCAGGCCGTCGATGTCGGTGGCGGCGCAGTCGACGTTCTCGCAGCCGGGTTCGCCGGCGGTGCCGGCATTGCCCGGCGCGACCAGCACCCGCGCGACCCGCGCGGACTGCGCCAGTTTCCAGGCGAGGGCGTGTTCGCGCCCGCCGCCGCCGATCACCAGGACGTTGATGGCCGTTCCGTTCATGAGCGTTCTCCTGCGGCCGCGATCAGTGGCGGAAGTGGCGCATGCCGGTGAAGACCATCGCGATGCCGTGCTCGTCGGCCGCGGCGATGACTTCTTCGTCGCGCATCGAGCCGCCCGGCTGGATCACCGCGGTGATGCCGGCGCTGGCGGCGGCATCGATGCCGTCGCGGAACGGGAAGAAGGCGTCCGAGGCCATCACCGAACCGGCCACCTGCAGACCCTCGTCGGCGGCCTTGATCCCGGCGATGCGTGCGGAATACACCCGGCTCATCTGGCCGGCGCCCACGCCGACGGTCTGCTGGTCGCGGGCATATACGATGGCGTTGGATTTTACGTACTTGCCCACCTGCCAGGCGAAGGCCAGGTCGCGGTTCTCCTGCTCGGTGGGTGCGCGCGCGGTGACGATCTTCAGGTCTGCGTCGGCCAGCGAGCCGCGGTCGGTGTCCTGCACCAGCAGTCCGCCCCCGATGCGCTTGTAGTCCAGCCCCGGGGCGGCGGGGGCGTCCGGGATCTCCAGCACGCGCACGTTCTTCTTCGCGCTCAGCGCGCGCAGGGCGCCGGGAGTGATTTCCGGCGCCATCACCACCTCGACGAACTGGCGACTGATGATGGCCTGCGCGGCGTCACCCTCCAGCGGGCGGTTGAACGCGATGATGCCGCCGAAGGCCGAGGTCGGGTCGGTCTGGAACGCGCGCTCGTAGCTCATCAGCTGGGACGGGGCGACCGCGACCCCGCAGGGATTGGCATGCTTGACGATCACGCAGGCCGCTTCGTCGAATTGGCGCACGCACTCCCAGGCGGCATCGGCATCCGCCAGGTTGTTGTAGGACAGCGACTTGCCCTGGTGCTGGCGGTAGCTGGCGAGGGCCCCCGGAGCCGGCTGCGGGTCGCGATAGAACGCCGCCCGCTGATGCGGGTTTTCGCCGTAGCGCAGGGATTCGACGCGCTCGAAAGTCGCGTTGAGCTGGCCCGGGAAGTCTTCCTGGTGACTGTCGTCATCCAGTGCCGACAGATAATTGCTGATCGCCGCATCGTAGCGGGCGACGTGATCGAACGCCGCCACCGCGAAGCGAAAGCGCAGCGGGGCCGGGATGCCGCCGTGTTCGTCCAGGGCGTCAATGATCGTGCGGTACTGGCCCGGGTCGGTCGCCACGGTCACGTCACGGTAGTTCTTGGCGGCCGCGCGCAGCATGGCCGGGCCGCCGATGTCGATGTTCTCGATCGCATCGTCCAGGGTGGTGTCGGGCCGGGCCACGGTGTTCTCGAAGGGGTACAGATTCACCACCAGAAGATCGATCGGAGGGATGTCATGGGTCTCCATCGCCCCGGCGTCCGTGTCCCGCCGGCCCAGCAGGCCGCCGTGCACCCGCGGATGCAGGGTCTTGACTCGTCCGTCCATGATCTCGGGGAAGCCGGTGTGTTCCGAGACCTCGGTGACCGGGATCCCGTGTTCGCTCAGCAGCCGCGCGGTACCACCGGTGGAGAGCAGTTCGACGCTGCGTTCATGGAGGTGGCGGGCGAGTTCCACCACGCCGGTTTTTTCGGAAACGGACAGCAGCGCGCGGCGCACGGGAGCCTGAGTAGTCATGGGACCTCGAAATCGCGTCAAAACGGCCATTATAGCGAAGGTGCCGGCCTTGTCGCGGCCGTTCGGGCGGGTGGGGTGCCGGACGGTGCGGCCGGTGGCGGGTTTGTAATTTGGGCGCAAAACCTTTAGCGTATAAAAACACTTTCGGACACAACGCCTGCGTTCCGACGCAACGCATGGCACCGTTTGCGATCCCCGAGCCAGGCGAGCGAAAGCCGCCAGACCACGGCTCGGCACCCGGGCAACCACCGAATCCTTCCGGGTGTCAGGAACCGCCGGCCAGGCCGGCGCCGGATGCTGGAAACAACGCATCCGTCTCGGGAGCCCGCGATGACGGGCCGCCCGTACCCGGTCCTCGCAGGAGAAGTTTCATGCCAGCGACCCGGGATGCGAGGTCGTTTTCGGTCATGCAGGTGTTGTAACCCGGTGCGTCCGCGGCCACGAGGGCTGCGGGTGCACTTCATTGCAGCAAAGCCAAGAGGAATCACCATGTCAGCGAACGTGAAGAACGATCAGGACTTCGGCGAGAAGCCGACGGAAACCCGCGATACCGACCATTACCTTGAGGAATACACCACGGGTTTTGTCGACAAGTGGGACGATCTGATCGACTGGGACAGCCGCGCCAAGAGCGAAGGCACGTTCTTCATCGAGGAACTGAAGAAGCGCGGCGCCAAGCGCGTGCTGGACGTCGCGGCCGGTACCGGCTTCCACTCGGTCCAGCTGATCGAGGCGGGCTTTGACGTGGTCACCGCCGACGGCAGCCCCGAGATGCTCGTCAAGGCCTTCGAGAACGGCCGTTCGCGCGGCCACATCCTGCGCACGGTGCAGGCTGACTGGCGCATGCTCAACCGCGACATCCACGGCCACTACGACGCCGTGGTCTGCCTCGGCAACTCGTTCACCCACCTGTTCAACGAGCACGACCGCCGCAAGGCCCTGGCCGAGTTCTATGCCGCGCTGCGCCACGACGGCGTGCTGATCCTCGACCAGCGCAACTACGACACCATCCTGGATCACGGCTACTCGTCCAAGCACACGTACTACTACTGCGGTGACAACGTGCAGGTGGAACCGGCCCACGTCGACGAAGGCCTGGCCCGTTTCCAGTACCGCTTCCCTGACGGTTCCGAGTACTTCCTGAACATGTTCCCGCTGCGCAAGGCCTACGTCCGCCGCCTGATGCGCGAGGTCGGTTTCCAGAAGATCGACACCTACGGGGACTTCCAGGAGACCTATCGCGAGGCCGACCCGGACTTCTTCATTCACGTCGCCGACAAGACCTATATCGAGGGCGAGGATCGATGAGCCAGGAGTATTCTGACGTCGTTGAAACGGCGCGCGACTATTACAACAGTGCGGACGCCGACACCTTCTACAAGATGGTGTGGGGCGGTGAAGACCTGCATATCGGCCTGTACGAGTACCAGGACGAGCCGATCGGTGATGCCAGCCGCCGTACCGTCGCCCACATGGCCGACCTGCTGGGCGAGCCGCAGCCGGAATGGCGCGTGATCGACATGGGCGCGGGCTATGGTGGCGTGGCCCGCTACCTGGTCGAGAACTACGGTTGTGACGTGACCGCGCTGAACCTCTCCGAGAAGGAGAACGAGCGCGATCGCGAGATCAACAAGGCGCGCAAGCTGGACCACAAGATCACCGTGGTCGACGGTTCCTTCGAGAAGGTGGACGAGCCGGACGCGACCTACGACGTGGTGTGGTCCGAGGATTCGTTCCTGCACAGCCCGAACGAGGACAAGTACAAGGTCATCCAGGAGGCGGCGCGGCTGCTCAAGCCGGGTGGCTGGCTGATCTTCACCGATCCGATGCAGACCGATGACTGCCCCGGGGGCGTGCTGGACCCGATCCTTGCGCGGATCCACCTCGATTCGCTGGCTTCCCCGTCCCTGTACCGCGATGCGGCGCAGAAGGCCGGGCTGCGCGAGATCGGTTTCGAGGAGCATTCCGGGCAGATCTCGACGCACTACGGTCGCGTGAAGCAGGAGCTGGAATCCCGCGAGGACGAGCTCAAGCGCTTCATCTCGCAGGACTACATGGACCGCATGAAGCAGGGCCTGCAGCACTGGGTCGACGGGGGCAACTCCGGGTACCTGACCTGGGGCATCTTCCGCTTCCGCAAGCCGGACTAAGAAGGCCCGTTATCGCGGGTCCCGCGGGCGTGCGTCGTCCGGGGCCCGCCAGATTCCGCCCCGTCGACCCTCGGCGGGGCGGAAGTGTATCTTGTAGTCCATGCGGGGTGCGTTCGGGATCCAGTACCCGAGATAGACATGCGGCAGGCTCAGGTTCCGCGCATGCTCGATCTGGCACAGGATGCCGAACGTGCCCAGCGCACGGGCCGGAAGATCCGGCTCGTAGAAGGTATACATGGCCGACAGCCCCTGCGGCGTACGATCGGTGATGGCGACGCCGAGCAGTTGTCCGGCGCGGCGGAACTCCAGCAGCTCCACCGGGGCGCTGCGTTCCGTCAGCATGCCGGCGTATTCCTCGCGATTCATCTGCTCCATGCCGCCACCCGCGTGGCGGTTGCGCAGATAGCGCAGGAACAGCGGCATGTGTTCGTCCAGGTCGGCCTCGGTGCGACCGTCCCCCGCCCCCGGCGGGGCGCGATGTTCGATATCGAGGTCGGCGTTGGCGCGCAGGCAGCGGCGCTGGCTGCGGTTCGGCCGGAAGGTGGGCACCGGGATGCGCACCGGCACGCAGGCATCGCAGGCCGGGCAGTGGTGGCGATAGACAAAACGGCCGCTGCGGCGAAAGCCCTCGGCCAGCAGGGCCCCGAAGCCGGCGGCATCCAGCCGGGCCTCGGGGTCGACCAGCAGGGACTGCATCTCGCGCCCGTCCGTGATGTACGGACAGGGCTGCGGGGCGGTCAGATACCAGCGGATCGGGGATTCCTGCATTCCGCTATCGTGACAGCTCCGGCCCGGGGCGCCAATGCGTCCCGGGCCGTGACCCCGCCACCGGCGGGACATGACCGGAGTTCGATGCCCGGCATGCTAAAGTAATGACATTTGAAACCAATGGTGTACCGCACATGACGGCAACGCGACAAGATATCGAGAACGCCCTGAAAGAACGCATCCTGATCCTGGATGGCGGTATGGGCACGACCATCCAGCTGTACGAGCTGGGGGAAGCCGATTATCGCGGCGAGCGCTTCAAGGACTGGGAATCCGACCTGAAGGGCAACAACGACCTGCTCTCCCTGACCCGCCCGGACATCATCGAGCAGATCCACAATGATTACCTCGAGGCCGGCGCCGACATCATCGAGGCGAATACCTTCAACGGTACCCGCATCGCGATGGCGGACTACCACATGGAGGACCTGGTCCCCGAGCTGAACCGCGAATCCGCCAAGCTCGCGCGCAAGGCCGCCGACGCCTGGACCGAGAAGACCCCGGACAAGCCGCGTTTCGTTGCTGGCATCCTTGGCCCGACCAACCGTACGGCCTCGATCTCCCCGGACGTGAACGACCCGGGTGCGCGCAACGTCGATTTCGACACCCTGGTCGCTGCGTACAAGGAGGCCGCCGAGGCCCTGATCGAGGGCGGCGTCGACTTGCTGCTGATCGAGACGGTGTTCGACACCCTGAACGCCAAGGCCGCGATCTTCGCGGTCAAGACCCTGGAAGACGAGCTCGGGAAGGACCTCCCGATCATGATCTCCGGGACCATCACCGATGCCTCCGGGCGCACCCTGTCGGGCCAGACCACCGAGGCCTTCTGGAATTCGGTACGCCACGCGAACCCCGTGTCCATCGGCCTGAACTGCGCCCTGGGTGCGAAGGAAATGCGCCAGTACGTGGAAGAGCTGTCGCGCATCGCCGATACCCACGTCTCCGCGCACCCGAACGCCGGTCTGCCGAACGAATTCGGCGACTACGACGAGAGCCCGGAGCAGATGGCTGCGGATGTCGGCCCGTGGGCCGAACAGGGCATGCTGAACATCATCGGCGGCTGCTGTGGCACCCTGCCCGAGCACATCCGCGCCATGCGCGAGGCGGTCGAGAAATTCCCGCCGCGCAAGGTGCCGGAGGTTTCTCCGGCCTGCCGTCTGTCCGGTCTGGAGCCGTGCAACATCACCGACGACTCGCTGTTCGTGAACGTCGGCGAGCGCACCAACGTGACCGGCTCGCGCAAGTTCCTGCGCCTGATCCAGAACGAGGAATACGACGTCGCGCTGGAAGTCGCGCTGAACCAGGTCGAGGGCGGTGCCCAGATCATCGACGTCAACATGGACGAGGGCATGCTGGAGTCGCAGGATGCGATGGTCCGCTTCCTCAACCTGCTGGCCGGCGAGCCCGACATCGCTCGTGTGCCGGTGATGATCGACTCCTCCAAGTTCGAGATCATCGAGGCGGGCCTGAAGTGCGTGCAGGGCAAGCCGGTGGTCAACTCGATCTCCATGAAGGAGGGCGAGGAGAACTTCATCAAGCAGGCCGAGCTGTGCCGCCGCTACGGGGCCGCGATCGTGGTCATGGCCTTTGACGAGGACGGCCAGGCCGACAACGAGCAGCGCCGCGTCGAGATCTGCACCCGGGCCTACAAGCTGCTGACCGAGAAGGTCGGTTTCCCGGCCGAAGACATCATCTTCGACCCGAACATCTTCGCGGTCGCGACCGGTATCGAGGAGCACAACAACTATGGCGTGGACTTCATCGAGGCCACCCGTCGCATCAAGAATGATCTGCCGCACGCGCTGATCTCCGGCGGCGTGTCGAACGTGTCGTTCTCCTTCCGCGGCAACGAGCCGGTCCGCGAGGCGATCCACGCCGTGTTCCTGTACCACGCCATCAAGGCGGGTATGGACATGGGGATCGTTAACGCCGGTCAGCTGGCGGTGTACGACGACATCGACGAGAAGCTGAAGGAAGCGGTCGAGGACGTGGTCCTGAACCGTCGCGACGACGCGACCGACCGGCTGCTCGAGCTGTCCGAGGAATACAAGGGCCAGGGCGGCGGCAAGAAGGAAGAGAACCTCGAGTGGCGCGAGTGGGAAGTCAGCAAGCGCCTCGAGCACTCCCTGGTCAAGGGTATCGACACCTACGTGGTGGACGACACTGAAGAGGCCCGTCAGGCCTACGACCGCCCGATCCAGGTGATCGAAGGCCCGCTGATGGACGGCATGAACGTGGTCGGCGACCTGTTCGGCGAGGGCAAGATGTTCCTGCCGCAGGTGGTCAAGTCCGCGCGCGTGATGAAGAAGGCCGTGGCCCACCTGATCCCGTACATCGAGGCCGAGAAGACCGGTACCGAGAACAACGGCAAGATCCTGATGGCCACCGTGAAGGGCGACGTCCACGACATCGGCAAGAACATCGTCGGCGTGGTCCTGCAGTGCAACAACTTCGAGGTCATCGACATCGGCGTGATGCAGCCGGGTGCCGAGATCCTGAAGGCCGCCAAGGAGCATGATGTCGACGTCATCGGCCTGTCCGGCCTGATCACGCCCTCGCTGGAGGAGATGGCCAACTTCGCCGCCGATCTCGAGCGCGAGGGCATGACCACGCCGCTGATGATTGGCGGCGCGACCACCTCGCGCGCCCACACCGCGGTCAAGATCGAGCCGAACTACTCCGGCCCGGTGGTTTGGGTGAAGGACGCCTCGCGTGCCGTGGGTGTGGCCCAGAGCCTGATCAGCCCCGAACTGCGCGAGAACTACGCCGCCGAGATCCGCGAGGAATACGAGAAGCTGCGCGTGCAGAACGCCGGGCGCAAGAAGAAGGTCCAGTGGCTGTCGCTAGAGAAGGCGCGCGCCAACAAGCCGGAGATCGACTGGTCCGCCTACGCCCCGGCGAAGCCGAAGGCGCTGGAGACCGAGGACCTGCCGGGCGAGCCGACCGTGCTGCATCCGCACGGCGATGGCTCGGTGCTGCTGCGCTTCGATGACTTCGACCTGAACAAGGTCAAGGAGTATATCGACTGGACGCCGTTCTTCCATTCCTGGCAGCTGCATGCGGCCTATCCGCGCATCCTCGAAGACGAAAAGGTCGGCGAGGAGGCACGCAAGCTGTTCAAGGACGGCCAGGAGATGCTGCAGCGGATGATCGACGAGAAGTGGGTCACCTGCCGCGGCGTGGTCGGCTTCTTCCCGGCGAACAGCGTCGATCACGACGACATCGAGGTCTACACCGACGAGAACCGCAGCCAGGTGCTGAAGAAACTGCACCACCTGCGCCAGCAGACCGAGAAGCGTCGCGGTCAGCCCAGCCACTCGCTGGCGGACTTCGTCATGCCGAAGGAGGCCGGTGGCCCGGACTACATCGGTGCGTTTGCCGTCAGTGCCGGCGGTGACGTGGATGCGAAGGCCGAAGAATATGAAAAGGCCAACGACGACTACCACGCCATCCTTGTGAAGAGCCTGGCGGACCGCCTGGCCGAGGCCTTTGCCGAGTGCATGCACGAATACGTGCGCAAGTACTACTGGGGTTACGTCGCGGACGAGCAGCTCGAGAACGAGGACCTGATCGAAGAGAAGTATCAGGGCATCCGTCCGGCACCCGGTTACCCGGCCTGCCCCGAGCACACCGAGAAGGCCACGCTCTGGGAGCTGCTGCAGGCGGAGGAAAACGCCGACATGACGCTCACCGAGAGCTATGCCATGCTGCCGGTGTCGGCCGTCTCCGGCTGGTACTTCGCGCACCCGGAGTCGCGTTACTTCGGCCTCGGCAAGGTCAACCGCGACCAGGTCGAGGACTATGCGAAGCGCAAGGGCATGTCGTTCGAGGAGGCCGAGCGCTGGCTCGCGCCGAATATCGGCTACGACGACAGCGACGAGGCCAAGGCGGAAGCCGCGGCCGAGCGCGAGGCGCGCAGCGCGTAACCGCAGGGTCCGCCCTGCGACCCGAATCAGGCCCCGCCCCGTGCGGGGCCTTTTTCGTGGGTGGAATACCGTGGAAGACCTGTCCCGGTTTCCGCGCGTCGCCGGATGTTTGTATCCTGCAGGCATGACCCGGCGGGCGCCCGCGCCCGTCGCCCCATACCAACGGAGCCCCGCATGACCTCAGGTCAGGAAAGCGATTCCACCCAGCACGTCCTCACTCTGCGCCAGACCCGACTGGAGGACTACGACGACATCCGCGAAATCATGGAGCGGGTATACCAGGACCTGGACGGGGCCTGGAGCGAGGCGCAGTTCCGCTCCCAGGTGACGCGCTTTCCCGAAGGGCAGATCTGCATCGAGGACAACGGGAAGGTGGTGGCGGCGGCGATCAGCCTGATCGTCGAGTACAAGCGCTTCGGCGATCACCACAACTACTGGCAGATCACCGGCAACGGCTTTCTCACCACTCACGACCCGGACGGGGACACGCTCTACGGCGTGGACATCTTCGTGCACCCCGATTACCGCGGCCTGCGGCTGGGGCGGCGCCTGTACGACGCGCGCAAGGAGCTGTGCGAAAAGCTGAACCTGCGCGCGATCGTGGCCGGCGGACGCATCCCCGGATACGAGGCCCATCGTGAAGAGATGACGCCGCAGCAGTACGTGGAGAAGGTCAAGAACCACGAGGTCACCGATCCGATCCTGACCTTCCAGCTGGCGAACGACTTCCACGTGCGCAAGATCATCACGGACTACCTCCCGGACGACGAAAAGTCCGGGGCGTATGCCACGCTGATCGAATGGCTCAACATCTACTACGAGGAAAAGGAAAAGCTGATCGGCGGAAGCCGCTCGGACGTGCGCATCGGCGTGGTCCAGTGGCAGATGCGGCCTACCGCCGACCTCGATGCCCTGTTCCAGCAGGTGGAGTACTTCGTGGACGCGGTGTCGGGTTACCGCGCCGACTGCGTGCTGTTCCCGGAGTTCTTCAACGGACCGCTGATGGGGGCGTTCAACCAGGACTATCCGGCCGAGGCCGTGCGCCGGCTGGCGGAGTACACCGAGGACATCCGCGAGGAGATGGTGCGCCTGGCGCTGTCCTACAACATCAACATCGTCGCCGGGTCGATGCCCGAGTACCACGACGACGTGCTGCGCAACGTGTCCTACCTGTGCCGCCGCGACGGGACCTGGGACCGCCAGTACAAGCTGCACGTGACCCCCGACGAGATCGGCTACTGGGGCCTGCAGGGCGGTGAGGAGGTGCATGTCTTCGACACCGACTTCGGCAAGATCGGCATCCTCATCTGCTACGACGTGGAGTTTCCCGAACTTCCCCGCGTGATGGCCGATCATGGCCTGCAGATCCTGTTCGTCCCCTACTGGACCGATACCAAGAACGCCTACCTGCGCGTGCGTCGCTGCGCCCAGGCCCGGGCCATCGAGAACGAGTGCTACGTGGTCATGTCCGGTTCGGTGGGCAACCTGCCGCGGGTGGAGAACATGGACATGCAGTATTCGCAGGCTGCGGTGTTCACTCCGTCGGACTTTGCCTTCCCGCATGACGCGGTGGCGGCCGAGGCGACTCCCAACACGGAGATGACCCTGATCGTGGATCTCGACCTGGACAATCTCAAGGAACTGCGCAACCACGGTTCGGTGCGCAACCTGCGCGACCGCCGGCGGGACCTCTACGCAATCGACTGGAAATCCAGCCCCGTATAGTACGGCCTGGATCCAAAACGTGAAGGGCGTCCGGGGGTGTCCGCCCCGACGGGGTGGCTTTGTTCGGCGATCGTCCGTAATCTGAAGCATGGACAGGTCGATCGGTGCGTGCGCGCGGGAGGCCACGGAAAGGCATCGAGGCATTCAGGGGGTAACCATGGCGGAAGCAGTGACGAGCGAAACGCCCGGGGCCGGCGCCGGCAAAGGCGGGCCACGTACGGCCGTTCTGGTCGTGGATGACTCCAAGGTCATCCGCGTGGCCCTGCAGCGCATCCTCCGGGATACCCATACCGTGTACGAGGCCGCGGACGGGGAAGAGGCCTGGGCCCGGATGCAGGAGCAGAACGACATCGGTCTGGTGCTGACTGACCTCTCCATGCCGAAGCTCGACGGGCAGGACCTCCTGATGCGCATCCGGGACGGCGCCGACGGCGTGCCGGCGGATCTGCCCGTGGGGATCGTTACGGGGCAGGAGAATGACGAACAGTCCGAGGAAGACTGGCGTTCCATGGGTGCGAACGCCGTGCTCAAGAAGCCGTTTGTCCCCGGACGGGTCCGCGAGGTCGTGGCCGAGCTCCTGCCCGAACACGCCGCACCCGATGAAGAGACCGAGGCCGAGCTGCGCCACCTGCGTGACGAGGTCGAGCGGCTGCGCCGGGAACTCATGCTGCGTCAGAGCTCCTCCGGCGACCGCGAGCTGCACAACGAACTGGAGCGGCTGCGCCAGGCCCTGGCGGAATCCCGCGATGATGCCACCGCGGCCTATCAGCGCGCCGACGAATATGAGGAAAAGAGCCGTTCGCTCGAGCAGGAGCTGGAAGAGGCGCGCCAGCGCCTGAGCGAGGCCAGCGAGACCCTGGAGCAGGCACAGGAACAATCGGCGGAGGAGGCCGGGGCCGCGTCCGACGACGACCGCCAGCAGCGGGTGACCGAGCTGGAAGGCGAGGTGATCCGGCTGGAGCACGAGCTGGTCGAGCTGGAGCGCGAACGGGACAAGGCCCGGGAAGAGCGGGATGCGGCAAACAAGACCGCCGAGCGCCTGCGCAGGGAGCGCAATCAGCAGACCGAGCGCGCATCGGCTGCCGAGACTGCACAGCACGAGCTGAAGACGCAGTGCTCCGATCAGGGGAGTACGCTGGGTCAGCTCCGCGCCAGCCTTGAACAGCGGGAACGCGAGCTGTCCGAGGCGGTGCACAAGAACAAGTCCCTGCGCGCGCGCATCCGTGATCTGGAGCTGGAGCTCAACGGGGGGCCGAAGGCCGCGCCGGTGGCCGAGGAGTCTTCCACTGACCAGGGGGGGGAGCCCCCGACCCCGACCGGCTCCGGGAAAGCCAGCTTCGATCCGCCCAGTGATCGCCTGTGGTCGCGGCCATGGTTCCGCGGGGTGCTGGTGGCCGCGGTGCTGGCCGTGATCTTCCTGGGCGTACTGATCTACCTCCGGGGGTTCTGAGCCCCCCGGAGGTTCGTGCAGCGCCCGCGTCGGGTCTACTTCAGGCGACGCTCCAGGGCCCCCAGCAGGTGCTGCCAGGAATCCCGGTCGGCGCGTTCGTCATAGCCCACCGGCATGTCGAAGCGCTCGGCGATGCTGTCGGCGTCGGGGTTGGTAAAGCTGTGCAGCACGCCACCGAAATCCACCAGGGTCCAGTCCGCGTCGGCGTTGTCCATCTCCTCGCGGAAGGCATCCACCTGTTCCTTCGGCACCATCGGGTCGGCCGCGCCATTGAAGACCAGGACTTCGGGCTTCAGGGTGTCGGCCGACGCCGGGTGCTCGGTGGCCAGTGCGCCATGGAAGCTTGCCACCACGGCCAGATCGGCTCCGGCGCGTGCTGCTTCCAGCGCCACCGTGCCGCCAAAGCAGTAGCCCACGGCCGCCACCGGCTGGTCCGCGGTCTGATCGTGGCCGCGCAGGTAGTCATGCGCTGCGCCGAAGCGCTCCAGCATCATGTCCCGGTTTTCGCGCACCTGCCCGGCGAATTCGCCGGCCTCGGACGGATGGTCCGCGGTGCGGCCGTCGCCGTACATGTCCAGCGAGAAGGCGGTGTAGCCTTCCGCGGCCAGCTGCTCGGCGCGGCTGCGGGCGTAGTCGTTGTGTCCCCACCATTCGTGGACCACCAGCACGCCCGGGCGCGGACCGTCGACCGACGGATCCCAGGCGATAAAGCCCTCGAAGGTCTGGCCGTCGTGCTCGTAGGTCACGGATTCGGTGTGCAGGTCGGCCAGCGCCAGGCCGGGGAACAGTGCGGCCAGCGCCACGGCGGCACTCAGGGTTCGCAGTGGTTGCATGGGGTGTCTCCTTGTCGAATCGCCGAATCGGCTTTTCGAGTATGGTCCCGCTCCGGAATGCGAACAAGAGCGCCCGTTCCGGGATGCGTCGAGGCAGCGCAGGGGCTAAGCTTGAGAAGCGGCGCGGAAGGGCAATGCCGCACGGGAGGAGATCCGATGAGCGACGAGACGGGCTTTGCAAGCCTTGAGGCCCGGGTGGAGGCGGCGGACCGGCTGCTGGCCATGCCGCAGGTGGTTTTCGAGGTCTCGCGGCTGCTGGACGACGACGAAAGCACCCAGCCGCAGATCGCTGCGGCGCTCGGGCGGGATCCCGGTCTGGTGGCCCATGTGCTGCGGCTGGCCAACAGCCCCGCCTATGCGCCGGCCCGTGGTGTGGATTCGATCGAGCGGGCGGTGGCGATGCTGGGGCGCGACGTCCTGCAGCGTCTGGTGGTGGCGAGTGCCGTGACGCGCTCCATGAACACCCTCCCCGAGCAGGAGCGTCTGCCGCTGGAGACCTTCTGGCGTCATTCGGCCTACTGCGCCGTCATCGCCCGGCAGCTGGCGCAGGAGGTGGCCCCGCGTGCGGCCGGCGTGGTCTTTCTGGCGGGATTGCTGCACGACCTGGGCAAGCTGCTGCTGTTCTCGCAGTCGCCCGAAGCGGCACACCGCGCCTTCCTGGCGAGCCTGGATACCGCGCAGGGCCCGTCGCCGCAGGCCGCCGAGCGCGAACAGATGGGCTTCGACCATGCCCGTCTGGGCGGGGCGCTGGCCGAGCGCTGGGGGCTGCCCGAGGCCCTGGTGGAGGGTATTGCCTGGCACCATGATCCGCTGTCCGCCAGCGATCGCCATCGACCCTCGGTGGCGCTGGTGCATCTGGCCAACACCGGCGCTCACCTCGCCGAGATCGATTCGCGCGACTGGGCCGATGCGCCGCCGCTGGAAGAACAGGCCTGGGCGATCGCCGGGGTCTCGCCGGAGATGCTGCTGCAGGCGGTGGAAGACGCCCAGCACGAGGTCCTGGCGGTGCAGGCCCTGTCCGATCCGGAGGTGGGTACGCCGGCCGGCTGATGGCCATGCGAGAACCCGGGCGGGGCGTCGGCGGTCTACCGGAATGACTGTGAGGAACTTGCCATGCCCCGTTGCTCCCGCGCTCGCTCTGTTCCCGGAATACCGTGTTCCAGCCGCATGGTCCGGTTGGCACTGCTGCTGATCGTCGGCCTCGGCGTGGCCGGCTGCGCCTCGGTGCCCGAACGGCTGGGGCCGCTTCCCGACCAGCGCCTGGATCTGGCCGCGGTGCGTGCCGATGTGGCTGCCGCCGAAGGTGCGCTCGTGGTCTGGGGCGGGGTGGTCGCAGAGGTCGAGAATACTGACGACGGGACCCGCCTGGAGATCGTCGCGCGCCCTCTGGGACGCGATGCGCGGCCGCGGGAAACCGATGTCTCCCCCGGGCGGTTTCGCGTGTGCGCGGACGACTTCCTCGAACCGCGAGACCATGCCCCGGGGCGCGAGGTGACCGTGCGCGGACGGATTGCGGGCAGCGAAGAAGGCCGCATTGGCGAGCATGCCTACGAGTTCGTGCGGCTGGAGGCCGAGGTCGTGCATCTCTGGGACCGACGTCCGTTTCCGCAGGACCGGCGGTACGATCCCTGGTACGACCCGTGGTACCACTCGGGCATGCCCCGCGGTTATTACGGGCCCGGCTGGCGTCACCCCCGTCCGCTGCATCACCATCCGTATCACGACGGGCACTTCCGGTGAATCCGATGTACGAATACAGATCCGGTAACCGTTGTTTGTCCCGTCGCGTGTCGGGCGTTGCGCGGGCTCTCCTGGCGGTCCTGCTGGCGCTGGTGCTCGCGGGTTGCGCGGCCACGCCGCTGGAGGCGCCGCGCCCCGCCGAACCGGTGGAGCCGCGCGCGGTTACCGCCGAGCGGCTGCCGCAGACCGACCAGATGTGGGGCGGCGTCATCGCCGAGGTCGACCACGGCCCCGAAACCACCGTGCTCGAGGTTCTGGCCTATCCGTTACGGGGGCAGGAGCCACGCACCGGGGCGGCCAGTCAGGGGCGTTTCCGGGTCGTGGTGGACGGCTTCCTCGATCCGGTGGATTATCGCCCCGGGCGCCGCGTGACGGCCACCGGGCCGGTCACCGCGGTGGAGACTGGCCGGATCGGCGAGGCGGAATATCGCTTCCCGGTGCTGGAAGCCCGGCAGCTGCACCTGTGGCCGGTGGGCGCGCCGTCCGCACCCGGCCGCGTGAACTTCGGCATCGGTATCGGGATCGGACTGTGACGTTTCCAATCGTTCTATTCAGGGAGTGACATGCAAGCCATTCTGTTCAACGAGCCCGGCTCCGCCGACGTTTTATACCTGGGCGAATGCCCCGATCCGGTGATCCGCGAACCCGACGAGGTGCGCGTGCGCCTGCTGGCGGCCGGCGTGAACCCGGTCGACACCAAGGTCCGTGCCGGTGGCATGCTGGTCGAGGGCGCGCCGCACAACACCCCCGGCTGCGACGGGGTGGGTGTTGTCGAGGCCTGCGGCGACGCGGTGAAGCACGTTCGCCCGGGGCAGCGCGTGGCGTTCTGTTTCGGTGGCACCGGCGCCGATCCGGGGACCTGTGCCGAACAGGCGCTGGTGCCCGAGGCTGCCCTGGTGCCCGTCCCCGACGGAGTCTCCGACGCCGAAGCGGCGGCCCTGCCGCTGGCCTGGATTACCGCCCGGGAAGCGCTGTTCGACCGTGGCGGGCTGCAGAAGGGCGACTATGTCCTGGTCCATGCGGCCAGTGGAGGAGTCGGACAGATGGCGGTCCAGCTGGCGCGGGCCGCCGGTGCCCGAGTGCTCGGGCTGGTGCGCAGCGATGCCGGTGTGGAGGTGATGCATGCCCTGGGGGCGGATCACGTGGACATCCGCAGTGACCGAGCCGCGACGGATATCGCCGCCTTCACTGACGGGCGTTATTTCGACCTGGTGCTGGATACCGTCGGCGGTGACACCTTCGTCGAGGGACTGGGGCAGATCCGCTTCGGCGGCCGCCTGGTGACCCTGCTGGCACCCCCCGACGGCATGGACTGGAACCCGGCGCGGCTGCAGAACGCGGCCATCCATCTGGAGCTGATGCTCACCCCGATGCTGCAGCGCAGCCGGACGGGGCTGGCGCGCCAGGCGAAGGTCGTGGCCGATGGCCTCGCGCGACTGGCCGCCGGTACTCTGGAGGTCAATGTCGAGGATGTCCTGCCGCTGGCGCAGACCGCGGAGGCGCACCGGCGGATCGAGGCCGGCGGGCGCCGGGGCAAGCTGGTGCTGCGTATCCCCGATTGAGGCGGGCCCGATTGAGGCGGGCCTGACTGAGAAGCCGGTTGTTCAGCCGCCGAAAAGGTGGCTGAATACCCGCGCACCGCCGATGTAGGTGCCGGCGGCGGAGCCCAGGGTGGTCAGCAGAAACACGAGCAGCACGCGGGAGACGCGGTTTTGCCACCACCCGCGGGCGTGGGTGGTGTCCTGGCGCAGGCGGGCAAAATCGGACACGCGGGGCTTGCGCAGGAAGATCTCCGCGGCGGCGGCGACAAAACCGACACCGATGGTGGGGTTCAGGGAGGTCAGCGGGGCGGCCAGCGCGGCGGTCAGGAGGGTCAGCGGATGGGCCAGGGCGATCGCCGCTCCCACCGCGGCCAGGCCGCCATTGATGACCACCCAGTCGATGATCATCCGGATGCCGATGTCGGGGTTGCGCAGGAATCCGATCACGAAGCCGGTGAGGATCACCCCGACCACGACCCACGGGATGACCTTCGGCCAGCGGGCCTTCGGCGGGGCCTGGTCGAGTTCGTCCAGGATCTCGTCGGGCGGCCGTTGCTGCTGACCGATCTGTTCGGCGATGCCGGCCAGATGCCCGGCGCCGACCACTGCGAGGATGCGCCGGTGCTCGCCGCTGGCGGCCATGCGGCGCAGATGCGCGGCCATGTACAGGTCGCGTTCGTGGATCAGCGTGCCGTACAGGGCCTCCGACTGTTCGGCGAACTCGCTGAAGGTGTTTTCCAGCATGTCGCCTTCCTTCAGACGCTCGATCTCGCTCTCGTCGATCTTTTCGCGGCTGAGCACGCTGCCCAGCAGGCCGCCGACCAGGCCCATGCGCTGCCACCACGGCACGGCCCGGTAGGTGCGTCGGAGGGTCAGTCCCAGGTCGCGGTCGATCAGCGCCAGCGGCACGCCCTGATCCAGGGCGCCGTCCATGGCCGCGCGCATTTCCGCCCCCGGCTCAATCCCGTACTGCTCGGCCAGACGCTGCTGATAGGCCCCCAGGGCGAGACTGGCGGCGATCATCGGCGCCTGGCCCTGACGGATCACGCTGAACAGGTCCATCCGGCCCAGCGCATCCGGGTCCAGCATGGCCCGCTGGCGGCTCTCGCACAGCTCGATGGCGACCGCGTCGAAGCTTTCGGTGTCGATCAGGCTGCGTACCCGGTCCGCGCTGGCCCGCGAGACATGGGCGGTGCCCAGCAGCACGACCTCGGTGTCCCCCAGCTGCAGTACGCGATGGGGTTCGCTGGCGATCAGGTCCTCGACGTTCGGAGTCATGTTCGGGCCGGTGGGCTGTTTTCGGGTGATCGAATCCTATCAGGCTCGTTCGCCGCCTGCCGGTTCACGGGGCGGGCCGCAACGGCTCACCCGGGGTCTCCGGCCCGTCCGCCGGGCCGCGCAGGGACTCCAGACGCTCCAGCACGCGCCGGCCGCGTTCACGGGCGCTGCGCAGCCCGGCGTGTTCGGGATCGAGTTCCAGGGCGCGTTCCCAGGTGTCCAGGGCGTCGTGAATGCGGCCGGCGGCGTAATGCGCGCTACCCTGTTCCAGCAGCTCGGCCGTGTGTGCGTCGCGTTGTTCTTCCCAGCGCTCGCACAGGGCATCGTGGCGGTCACGAGCGCTGTCACCCAGGCGGTCGGTGGCGATATTGCGGCAATGCTGCCGGGCCGCGATCAGGTCTTCCTCGTGCAGCGCGCGTTCCAGTGCATCCAGCAGCGCCGTGCTGTCTTCCTGATTCACTGGTTCGGGGTCCGGCCGGATCTCGGCTTCCAGCTCGGCGATGCGCCGGTCGCGTTCCGGGTCGGGTTCGAGTTCGCGCGCCAGTCGCAGACGCTCCAGTGCGGTCTCGGGGGCGGCGTCGCGGGCGTCGCGGTCGAGCTCGGCGGCGATGCGGGCGCCACGGCGGCGCAGATCGTCGATGTTTTCGGGCAGGGTGTCGTCGTCACGCGCCAGCGGCTGCATGATGTCCAGCAGTCGCAGGCGTTCGGCCAGGGCCTGCGCCTCCATCACTCGGTGGCGGCGCTCCAGGGCGCTGAGACCGGTTCGGCGGTCACGTTCCAGCTCGGCGATGCGGCGCTGGCGTTCCTCGCTGGCCGGCAGTCGGGCATCGGCCTCCTCAAGGATGTCCAGGGCCCGCCCCACGGCACCTTCGGCCGCCTGGTTCCCGGCCTCGCGCAGGGCGTTCTCGGCGGCCTCGGCCGCGCGGGCCTCGATGGTCTCGCGACGGTCTTTGCGCGCTGCCCGCTCCTCGTCGGGCAGCGCGTCGAGGGTTTCCAGTGCCGCCCGATATTCGCCTTCGGCCACCAGCCGGTCGACGCGCGTGTCAGGGTCCTGAAGCGGCTCCAGCAGGGCACAGCCGTGCAGCGTGGCGAGCGCCAGCAGCACCGCGAGCAGGG
Organism: Thioalkalivibrio sp. AKL17; assembly: GCF_000377885.1. Taxonomy (NCBI): domain Bacteria; kingdom Pseudomonadati; phylum Pseudomonadota; class Gammaproteobacteria; order Chromatiales; family Ectothiorhodospiraceae; genus Thioalkalivibrio; species Thioalkalivibrio sp. AKL17. The sequence continues at coordinate 7,833 of NZ_KB898767.1, read as the reverse complement.
TGTAACGGATCCGGCGTCGAATCATGCCGTGGTCCGCGAGGGGTGCACCCGCACCACGTCGACCGGCTCGCTCAGGCCGTGGAGGGCATGCTGGCCGAGGTCTTCCTGCACCAGCTTCCCGGTGTTGTGCTGGCTCATGTGAGGATGCTCCATGAAATCGCGAGTGGTGACGAGGCCCCCGGGGGGCGCGATGGTCACCAGGCGGGCGGCCAGATTGACCGTCTCGCCCACCACCGTGAACTGCATGCGTTCCCGGGCCCCCATGTTGCCTGCCAGCATCTCGCCGGCATACAGGCCGATGCGGAATTCCACCCGCCGTTCGCCGCGTGCTTCGCGCTCCGCATTGATGCCGGCGATGGTGTCCAGCAGCGCCAGGCCGGTACGCAGGGCGGTGATGCGGTGGTCGGGGTCGGGCCGGGCCGCGCCGAAGACCGCCATTGTGCAGTCTCCCATGTACTTGTCCACCGTGCCGCCGTGCTCCGCGATGCACTCGGTCATGGGGCCGAAGAACTCGTTGAGCATGCGTCCGAGTGCCTCCGGGGTGCACTGCTGGGACAGGGCGGTGTAGCCGGTGATGTCGGCGAACAGCACCGAGCCCTCGACCGCGCGGCCGCCCAGCTCCACGCGGTCCAGGTTGTCGAGGATGTCCTCGGCCACGCCGGTGGAGACATAGCGTCGCAGAGCGGCCTCGACCTGATCCTTGCGCAGCAGATCGTGGGCCATGGTGTTGAACGCCTCGGTCAGCTGGGTGATCTCGTCGCGCCGCAGCACCACCCGCGGGTCGTCCTGGTCGTCCGGGCCGGGCTGCATGCGTTCGCGCATGGATTCCGCCAGGCGTTCCAGCGGGCGCACCAGGCGCTTGGAGATGTCGATGGCGAGGATCAAGCTCAGCAGGAACACGATCGCGGCGGTGATGACGCCCGCATTGACGGTGTTGCGCATCAGTTCCTGCATCGGTGCCGAGTCGATCCGGGCCTCGATGTAACCCACCTGGACGTCCTGGAACCTCACTTCTCGCCGGTAGGGTTCGGCCCCGGCAGTCAGCGGCCACACCCCGTCGGCGGCGTCGTCGGCTGGCGGCGACCCGGCCGCGGCGACCCGGCCGCGGTCGATGGCATAGGCGGCAATGTACTCGACCCGACCGTCCTCGACCAGCGAGTTGAGGAGGGTTTCCAGCGTGAGGTGGTCTTCGGCGAGGATCAGTTCACCCGAGGTGCGGGCCACCGGAGCCACGGTCAGTTCCGCCTGGGCCTGGATCTGGTTGTTCAGCACCGTGCTGACCTGGCTGAGGATTACCCATGCCAGCACGCCGATCCCGGTCAGGGTGAGCCCGGCGATGACCGCGACGATCTTCCAGGCGATCGGCAGATAGCGGGGCGTGAAATCCGCGGCGCGCCACTGTTCCGGTCGGCCCCCGCGACGGAACAGCCGCATCATGCCGACGCTCCGGATCCCGGCGGGTCGAGATGTTCGGTGATCCAGGCATGCCAGACGGCCTGCAGCTGCGGGGTGCGGGCCGCGATCGCCGGGCGGCGGGCCAGATCGCGGCGGAATACCGGTGCGCCGGACAGGTCCGCCATCGCGCCGCCCGCACGTTCCAGCATCAGGGTGCCGGCGGTGCTGTCCCACAGCGCCTGGCCGCCGTGCAGGTACAGATCCGCACGCCCGGCCGCCAGCCATGCCCATTCCAGGGCGCAGGCGCCCAGGTTGCGCTGCGAAGCGAACGGGGCCGCGTCCAGCAGCGCCCGTCCCAGGGTGCGGGGAACGCGCTTGTAGTCGACCAGGGCGATGCAGCGCCGGATTTCGGGTGGAGCGGTGGCGGCGGTGTCCGGCTCGCTGCCGTCCAGCAGCAGCGGGCCGTCCTCCGTGACGGAAAACAGTTCGCCGCGCACCGGGTCCAGGGTGGCCCCGTGGGTTACCCGCTGGCCCTCGATGCGTGCCAGGGAGATGGCGAAAAACGGCAGCCCGGTGGCGAAATTGCTGGTGCCGTCCAGGGGGTCCAGCAGCCAGAATGCCGGGGCCTCGTCGAGGACGCGCTGCTGTTCCGGTTCGTCCTGTTCCTCGCTGAGGACCGGTTCGTCGATGCCGCAGTCCCGCAACAGGTGGCGCACCGCGGCATCCGCGGCATGGTCGGCCGGGGTGATCACCGATCCGTCCGCCTTGTAGTCCACCCGTGTGCCGCTGGCGAAACGCGGCAGGAGCTCTTCCCGACCGATGGTCCGCAGGCCTTCCAGAAGGGCGGAGAATGGGATGCTGTTGCCGTTCATGCGGTTTCCTGGACGGGGCCGGGCCTCGTCTGTGCGGCGCCGGGACCCGGGGATGGCGGCACATCCGGCGGATCGGCGGGCGTTTGCGGTGTCAGTATGCGTATCATACCGATCCATGACCGGTGTGTTGATCCTGTTAGCCCTGGCCGCGCTGGTGGCCTACCTGAACGCCAACTGGCGGGCGCACGAGCGCGCGCGGCATATCGCGCGGCAGGCATGCGACCGCGCCGGCGTACAGTTTCTCGACAGCAGCGTGGTGCGGCGACGGCTGCGGCCGGTGCGTCATCGGGGCAACCCGGTGCTGCGGCGCGAATACGTGTTCGAGTTTGCCGGCGACGGCGTGGAACGACGGCGGGGCTGGCTGATCCTGCGCGGGGCGGCGCTGGAGCGCATCACCCTGGACTGGCCCGAAGGCGGGCGAACGGTGGATGAAGTCGGAGGCGGCAGTCATGACTCTGAGTGAGTTGCGCTACGCGGTGGCCGTGGCCGATGCGCGGCATTTCGGCCGGGCGGCGGAGGCCTGTCACGTGTCGCAGCCGTCGCTGTCGGTGGCGGTGCGCAAGCTGGAGGACGAGCTGGGCGTTATGCTGTTCGAACGCGGCCACGGCGAGATCAGCGTGACGCCGGCCGGGGAGCGCGTGATCGCCCAGGCACGGCAGGTGCTTTCCGAGGCGGAGCAGCTGCGCAACGTGGCGGCGCAGAGCCAGGACCCGATGGTGGGGCCGCTGCGGCTCGGGGCGATCTACACTATCGCGCCGTACCTGCTGCCGGAGCTGATCCCGGTGCTGCACGAACGCGCGCCGCAGATGCCGCTGGTGATCGAGGAAAACTACACCAGCCGGCTGCGTGAACGCCTCAAGCAGGGCGATCTGGACGTCATCATCGTGTCGCTGCCGTTCGAGGAACCGGGGATCGTGACCCTGCCGCTGTATGACGAGCCGTTCGTCGGCGTTCTGCCGGGGAGTCATCCGCTGGCGGAGCGGGATACGGTCGAACTGCAGGAGATGGCGCAGGAGACCCTGCTGCTGCTGGGTGCGGGGCACTGTTTCCGCGATCAGGTGCTGGAACGCTGCCCGGAGTGTCAAAAAACCGTCACCGCGGACGGCAGCACCCCGAGCAACCTGGAGGGTTCCTCGCTGGAGACCATCCGCCACATGGTCGCCTCCGGGATGGGCGTGACCATCCTGCCGTGCACCGCCGCCGGGGCCGACCGCTACGCCCAGCGGCTGCTGGCGGTCCGGCGTTTCGAAGAGCCCGTGCCGTCGCGCCGTGTGGCGCTGGCCTGGCGCAGCCGGTTCCCGCGACCGGAGGCGGTGGAGGCCCTGCGTCAGGCGATCCTGCAGACCCCGCTGACCTGCGTGGACTTCATCCGGCCGGGAGACGGCGACGGCTGACCCGCTGCCGGTCCGTCAGTGTCGGGCCAGCACCCGGTCGCGTCCCGAGGTCTTGGCCGCATACAGGGCCTCGTCGGCGGTCTGATACAGGCTCTGCAGGGTCGTGTGGCGGCCCAGTGCGGCCACGCCGATGGAGGCGGTGACGGCGGCCACCCCGTCGCTCTCGACGGCGGCGCCCTCCTCGCCACGCGCGCAAACCCGCACGCCGCCGATCGCCTGCCGGATCCGTTCGGCGCAGTCCATGCCGGCGCGCAGGTCCGCTCCGGGCAGGACCACGAGGAACTCCTCGCCACCCATGCGCACGCACAGGTCCGACTGACGGGTGGATTCGCGCAGCGTGCGCGCCACCTCGCGCAGGATCTCGTCGCCCACGGTATGGCCGAAGCGATCGTTGAGCTGCTTGAAGTGGTCCAGATCCACCGCCAGCAGCGACATCGGGCGCTCCTGGCGCAGACAGTCGGCCAGCCACTGCTCGCCCTGGATCTCGAAGGCCCGACGGTTGCCCAGACCGGTCAGCTCGTCGCGTTCCAGGTTGGCCCGGAGGCGGCGAAAGCGCCAGGCGTTGTGCAGGGCCGGGGCCGCCAGGCCGAGGATGGATTCCACCAGGGCCTGTTCCTGGTCGTCGAAGCGCCGGCCGCGCATCAGCACCAGGGAGCCGAGATCGGTGCCGTTGTAGCTGAGGGCGTATTCGATCCGATGGCGGTCCGCTTCTCCGCCTTCACGGATCTCGCCGTCGTCGGTGGAATAGATCCAGCCGCTGTGCTCCAGGTGGCCGACCAGATGCTCATTGATACGGTCGATCACCGCGCCCAGCTCCAGCGTGGCGGTTACCGTCTGGACGAATCCCAGGGCGTCCAGCGGCGCGTTGCGCTGCGGTCCCCCGCCGTTGCTGGAGACCAGGCGCAGATTGGTGGCGTTGTTGTCGCTGTTCATGGCTGCCTCACGGTGATCGATGATTCCTGTCCGAAGCAGAAGCGAGAACCGTGCCAGGTTCACAAAATGCTGTTTCCGAGTGGCTTTTTGCCAGTCGAGGCGGGCGGGGTGTCGGGTTGCCGGCACTTTTTTCGGGCGGGCCGGAAAAAATCCGCCGGGTCGACCGGCAAAAAGCGGCAGGATTTCGACGCCATTCAGGGTGGCGGCACGCCACGTGCACATCGAACGGCGTTTCCCTATGCTGCCGCACCGTACAGGCCACTGTGGGAGAAGCGCCGCCATGATCCGCATGCACAACGTCGAACTGCGACGCGGACGCCAGATCCTGCTGCAGGGGGCGGAACTCACCGTGCACCCCGGCTGGCGGGTCGGACTGACCGGCGCGAACGGTTCCGGCAAGTCCAGTCTGCTGGCCGCGCTGCAGGGGGAGCTGTCACTGGATGCCGGGTCCATCGAGCAGCCGGACGACTGGGTGGTCGCGCATCTGCCGCAGGAGGTTCCGGGCAGCGCGCGCCCGGCGGTGGAGTACGTGCTGGACGGGGACGCCGAACTGCGCGGGCTGCAGCGGCGCCTCGAGGAAGAACACGACGGGGCGGAGCAGGCGCGGCTGTACGCGCGCCTGGATGCGATCGACGGCTGGACCGCCGAGGCCCGAGCCCGGCGCCTGCTGGCCGGGCTCGGGTTTTCCGACGCGGACGGCGACCGGCCGATGTCGGATTTCTCCGGCGGCTGGCGCATGCGCCTGGGGCTGGCGCGCACCCTGATGACTCGCTCCGACCTGCTGCTGCTGGACGAACCCACCAACCACCTGGACGTGGAGACCATCGTCTGGCTGGAAGGCTGGCTGGCCCGCTATCCCGGCACCGTGATCGTGATCGCCCACGACCGGCGTTTCCTCGACGCCGTGGTCACGCATATCGCCCATATCGAACGCGGCGCCCTGACCCTGTACAGCGGCGGCTACACCCAGGCCGAGGCCCGGCGCGCCGAGGCCATGGCGCAGAGCGAGGCGGCCGCGGCGAAGGTGGCCGCGGAACGCGCCCATCTGGAGCAGTTCGTGCGGCGTTTCCGTGCCAAGGCCAGCAAGGCGCGCCAGGCCCAGAGCCGGCTCAAGCGGCTGGAGGCGCTGGAGGACGTCGCGGTGATCCGGGCGGCGCGCCCGGTGCACCTGCACATCCCGTCGCCCCAGCGGCTGCCCGACCCCCTGCTGGCCCTGGACCACGCGACCGTGGGCCATGGCGAGTCGCGGCGTCTGCATCCGGCCAGCCTGCGGCTGCGCCCGGAGGACCGGGTCGGGATCCTTGGTCCCAACGGTGCCGGAAAATCGACGCTGCTGGCCCTGCTGGCCGGCGAGCTGGAGCCGGATACCGGCGAACGGCAGCCGGCCCCGGACCTGCGCATCGGTTATTTCGCCCAGCATCAGCGCGAGCAGCTGGACCTGGCGGTCTCGCCGCTGGCGCATCTGCAGCGACAGGATCCGCGCGCTGCGGAACAGGACCTGCGCAATTTCCTCGGTGGGCTGGGGTTCGGCGGCGAGCGGGCCGACCGTCCGGTGGGCGAGTGCTCCGGGGGCGAGCGCGTGCGCCTGGTGCTGGCACAGCTGATGTGGCAGGCGCCATCGCTGCTGCTGCTCGACGAACCCACCAACCACCTGGACCTGGACATGCGCGAGGCGCTGGGCGAGGCGCTGGAGGCCTACGCCGGGGGACTGGTGGTGGTGGCCCACGACCGCGAGCTCCTGGCGCGGGTCTGCGACCGCTTCTGGCGGGTGGAGGACGGTCATCTGAGCGAATTCGACGGTGATCTCGATGACTATGCCCGTGAACTCCAGGAGCGTCGGAGCCGGGACGAAGCGGGACCGGAACCGGCCGGGCCGGGTGGTGCGGCGGCGGCTTCCGGGGATGATGCCGGGGGTGGCCCGGCGTTGTCGCAGAAGGATCGCCGGCGCGAGGCGGCGCGGGCCCGCGAGGCCCTCAAGCCCCTGCAGCAGCGGGCCGACCGCGCCGAGGCGGAGTGCGCGCGCCTGCAGGAGCGGCTGGACGCGATCGAGGCCGAACTGGCTGACGGCGAGCTGTACACCGGTGATGCCGAGGCCGCGGACCGCCTGGCGGCGCTGACGCGCGAGCAGGGCGAGCTGCGTCGCCGGCTGGAGGACCACGAAGGGGAATGGATGGAGGCCATGGAGGCCCTGGAAGCGGCACGCCCCGATGCCGGAGGCTCCCCGGCGGGGAAGTGAAAGGCCGACCCTTGAACTCGGAAATTTTCGGGTCTATATAAACGGGTGAGTGCAACGAAACGAGGAGTCATGCGATGAACGCACAGGAGCTGAATCGTCGTTGTGTCGAACTCTTCCATCACCCGGACGCGCAGAACCACATGTGGCATCCGCGGATGTTCTGGGAGACGAATCAGGTCGAGAACCCGAAGCCCGAGGACCTGCAGCGGCCGAAGGTGGATCTGCGCGAACTCGAGGTCCTGCTGTCCGAGGTCACGCACCAGCCCTCGGAATGCGCGGACGAGCTGGAAAAGGAAGAGCCGGGTCGCGTGTCGCTGATCCGGCACATGACCGATCGCGGCGACATGCCGTTTCTGCATCGCCCGCATTGAACAACGCCGGGGTTGTCCGGTGCCGGATCGGCCAGGGGCTGGCCTCCTGCATGGTGGGGTGGGTCATGGCCGCAGGAGGCCGGCCCTCCGGCCGATGGCGGCGGTGGGCCGGTCCCCGGCCGTTGGTGCAGCGGTTGGGCCGGATCGGCCAGGGGGCTGGCCTCCTGCGGGGGGGTGTGGATGGGTGCCCGTTCGGTAGGAGGCCGGCCCTCCGGCCGATGGGTCTTGGGGGCTGGCGCCGGATCGGCCAGGGGGCTGGCCTCCTGCGCGGTGGGCCGGATCATGGCCGTAGGAGGCCGGCCCTCCGGCCGATGGGAGCTGGCGCCGTGATCGGCCAGAGGCTGGCCTCCTTGTGTGTCGTCGCAGAGGGAGCGCTACCATCTGTGGCACCGGGCTCGGGGTAACCCGTTGGCCTCCTGAGGTCTTGAACCTGCTCCGTAGATCGGTCCCCGCGCCCTTCTCATCTCGAAGTTTGAACGGTATCCAAGCCCCCCGTGAAGGACGGGTGAGGCTGTACGGACAAGGCGAGAGGACGAGATGGCTCATATCGGCATTGATGTCAGCAAGAACAAGCTCGACTGCATGTGGGTTCGGGATCTGGAGGCGGGCAAGGTCAAGCCCAAGGTGTTTCC